>JBHLQS010000005.1:0-48308 GCA_048883405.1 Candidatus Thorarchaeota archaeon | reverse complement strand
GACTTGACTGTCCGATTCACAAAATTCGACCTAATCGACATGGACTGGCCGGGTCCAGATGTGACGTATGTGGCATGTGGGGACGGTGTGAGGCCGGTCATCTTTCGACTGGAGAAGCTTGATGATTGATCTCGGTCATGGATGCAATTCACAAGGGGTAGTCTGAAACATTCCAAGGGGTCCTGAAGGCTCATCATTAGACCGATTCTAGCATGTCAGAGAAGAAGTGGTAGCGCTTTTCACTAGGGAAACAGCCAGACTCGGTCTACGCTTTCCACTGGATGCAAATGCAGATAGCCAGAAACAGTGCCTCTCACAACGACAATCCAACCAACCTCAAGGCGTGTTTGATGCCAATAGAATTTCACATGATCACTGCCATCAGACACAGTTACAAATTGGTCGTTAAGACCCATATGGAGGCTCAAGATGTCAGTTATCTCTCCCCTGACGGTTACATTTGTGCCGATGGGTGTAGTTCCCATAGCTGACATAGGTGTGGCCCCATAGGGATAATCGTGGAAATATATGAAGGTCAATGAAAGAGTGGCTGTTATAGTAATCACAACAACCATTGCAGCGAGTTCCTTTCTCCTTCTCATCAGGAAGACGCCCTTTCAACTACACTGTATACTATAACACGGGAGTCAAATCATAGTTTGCATTGCATGATACTGGCAACTAAATTTAGGTCAACCTATGAAAACCCTTAATACCGCCATCGCGGCAAATGCAGCTTGCAGCGGGTTGGGGAAGCCAGGCCAATCCCGCAGGGCTCATAACCCTGAGATCGGAAGTTCAAATCTTCCACCCGCTACCATTTCTTCTACTAATCCTCCTCATAGGACTCAGGATTGACCCAATATCCTTCCTCGCGAAGTGAGATGCGCGTCACTGTGCCGCAGATTTTCCTGATCTCCAATACCCAACAGCTATGGCGACAAACACGGTGCCAAAGGCCAAGCCTATCACTAACAGGAACAGATCTATGGGTGGTGGGTAGTAGGGTTCCTGCCAGATGCCTGAATAGTGAAAGATGTCAAGCAAGTAGACGTTATGTCCGACGAGCTCGTACTTGCTGTCCTCATCCAGATTGGCAACGAAATCTGCATTATCAAAGAGTGATTGGTAGAGGCGGTGTCCGGTCTCCGGATCAATAGCAAGCAAACCCGACCCTCCTCTTATCATGATCTCTGGAGAGCCATCTCCATCGAAATCGACATAAGCATCCTCCAGTGGACCAAAGGGTCTTGTCAAAAAACCGCCTGAGGCCTCTGTCAACCACATAATTCGGCCAGTCGTATCCATCAGACAAATGGCGTAAGCACCCGAAAGAACTACTTCATCAACGCCATCATGATTCATGTCAGCGAGTTGCGTCTTGTTTAACTCAAACCAGCTCCACTTGATGGCGGGGCTCCAAGCTGCGGCCCAAATGACATCCTGACCTGACGATCCAACAAGGAACAAAGAAGTCCTTCCACTATTGTATGACGTACCGTAGAGAAATCCAACTCCCTCATTGAGCGTACCTAATTCGAGAACAATGGGCATGCCCTCATTGATTGGTTCATGCCCGGCCTCCATTGAGAACAATGGGAATTCGACCAGACGATTCCCATCGAAATCGAACACAATACACTCTGAACTATTCTGAAATGACGTGATGTTTGTCAGACTCGTCACTAGATCATCTCTACCATCAAGGTCATAGTCGCCAAACGAATGGATATTGGCTAGCTGATTAAACTCAGACCCAGATATCCAGTTCACTGTAGAGTCTGCATTCCAGAGCTGGATTCCTCCGTCGATGCCAACTGCGATCTCATCAATCTGGTCGTTATTTAGGTCACACGCATATGGCCTACTGGAGGTCATGTTTCCTTCCCAGCTCCATAATGTCTGCCCATCATTGTCCAGTGCTACAATGGACTTGTTACTCTTCTCCTGATGACTGTAGTATACCAACATCTCTGATTGTTCATCACTATCCAGATTAGCTGGGATGCCATACAGGTCTGTAGCATCTCCTCCAGGAACGAACGCCCAGGTTCTATTCCCTCCACTAATCACCTCTAGCCATTCAGACTCTATTGTATACAACCTGCAGACAATCTCTTCCCCAGGATTCCCGTCGAAATTGGCATAATCAAGAGGTGTGATCAGTCCATCAGAACTATATTGCCATATCGAATCGAGTTCAATGGGCAACTCCTCCCCATCATTGAAAGGACCCAAATAGGCTTGGACTACAATAAAGTCTGTGGAAAACTCCAGTCTATTTGTCCCCACACAGTACAGGTTGCTAGAAGAATCAAGGGTGGCTCCGCGGTATACCTCTGCAAAGGGAGCGGGGCCAAAAGAGTAGCCAGTAGAATACGTGCTGGTACTCAGCATGAAACTCCCCATCTCAGTCATCCCGACTATGTACAGGAGAGTACTATCAGGGGGTACTGCGATGTCATAGGCCCAAAATTCCTTTGGGCCCTCATCATAAATCTCATGTAAACGAGTCTGTAATAGAGTCCCATTAGCATCATATTCCAAGTATACAAACGGACTGGACTCGGAATACCCAGCTAGGAGTATCTTCTCATTTGCGGCGAAGTCCATAGCGTAGGCCACATCAATACCTGGCCCACCCCATTCATCGCTAAAGACCTCTCCTCCTGATAGGTCTAGACCAACAAACATTACGTCGCTCTCTGACTGATTCTCCCCATACCCCATTCCTGCAAGGTAGATGGTCACATTCCCGCCTACTCCAATGTCAAAAGCTTCTTCATTGTTCTCATCCCCCCAAGTCGCATCCCAGGTCTTGGTCCCCTCTTTATCATAGGAGGCCACAAACATGTCGCGCGAAGATGCTAAAGGACCCTCTGTCATCCCGCAGATATAGACCAGGTCATCATCACCCTGGGTAATCCCCCTTCCCTCGTCGTCGTTAGGCCCACCCCAATAACGACTCCACTCCAGAGTTCCATCAGAACTCAATCTAAGCAGATATGCATCGTTTCCTCCCGCACCAAAGCTGCTGGTCGAGCCAACAACATAGACGCCTTGATCGTCTGCTAATATCCCGCTGGGAGTATCAACACCGTACCCGCCCCATGTTGTATTCCATTGCTGGCGTCCACTGGAGTCATACTTCATGACAACCGTGTCGTCTACAGTTGAGCCAGCGACGTATAGGTTATCGAAGGGGTCTACATGAATGGCATACCCAGTATCATTCTCAAGCGTGTCCCAAACAGCAACCCAGTCTTCTGTTTGGTCGTATTGTGATGGTGTGGCAGGCGTGTTTCGAGTCCTGGCCGCGTTGACGTGGAAGACTAGGAGAACTGGAATGAAGGAAGTGATGAACAGAATGACAAGAAACAGACTCTTTGCCTTTCTACTCATCCTCTTTTCCCTCCACAGTCCTCCCCGCTTGTATTGAGTCCTCCTCGTTCCCTCTTTGAAGTGCATACTGCATAATCCAGGCCACCAGTCCACAGATGACGAGTCCGATTCCTATTGCTGGCTTGATACCAGCTAATAATGTTGGAACAAGTGTCGCGATGCAAAGCGCAGTGATCATTCCAAGGTGCCTCAAGGGATGTTGCTTATCTTTAGGTTGAGGTGCTATCAGAGATGTGACGATCTTTGTCAAAGGATACCAGTAGAGTATCCCTGAGAGTAACAGCATAAACCGCCATCCAAATGGAAAAGCTAGCACCGTGCTCAAATCTGCCGCAACTATCACCTCGGCAACCATAGGCACAAAGAAGTACATCGTAGCACTGAACAAAATTGACCCGCTCAGGTGCTCTGTGATCATATACCATGGTGTAATTCCACCAGCTATAAACAATAGCACTGGTATGAATCTAGGATTTTCCACCAGCGATCTTGCATCTTCTACTGTCTTGACTTCTCGGTATTTCCTATACAAGAGAAATATCAGAAACCCCATTACGATCATGGTCAGAAAGTGACCTAATCCTAGGAATGTGATTCCAACTGGGATGACAGGGAATATGCTGACTAATTCAAGGTGATGGGTCCCATCAGTCGTGATTTCTCCTTCCAGATTAAAGGACCCGCCATAGTAACCTGTTACGGGATCATTCTGTAGCGTATCCACGGTTTTTCCATCAAATATAAGCTGTCCTGACAGAGGGGCTAAGTATACGTAATCAGACAGGACTATTGGCGGTTCAGAATAGGCCCAGAAGTCATACTGCTGGTTTTCCCAATACCCGTACGAGAGCTCGAACCTCTCAAGAGACATGAGTTTGAATCCGACGAGGTCCAGTCTAACAGCTCTCATTCTGACCTGAAGAACAGTCTTCATGTTCGATTCAATTCTAAAATCCATTCTTTCAGCATCAAATGGGTCCGGATAATAGTCATCGCAAGCCCAACCGGCATCTACAGTGTAGTTTCCCTCAGCAACAAAGAGGGTTTCGTTGGCTCTCTCAGGCCAAATTGTTGCGTTTTCCAGAGTACCTTGGCGGCGTACTAGAAGATAAGGCGGGGTGAGTAGGAAACGAGTAAAGGGAGTGTCGTAGAGACTCTCGTTCACTGTCGACTGCAGGTCAGCCACAAGTGGATGAAGCGGCACATTTCCAGTCGCTCTGGCATTGAACCCTTTGATGACAACTCTGGCACCTGTGATCGATTCCAAGGTGATGTAGACATTTGCCTTCACAATCCACTGCTCAGCTATCGTTCTGAGTAGAGGAAGTGGCGTCTCTACAGTGAGAGTGGTTTCAGCACCTTCCCGGATTGATTCCATGGCTTCCTTGCTGACAAGGCTGCCCCATTGATAATCACTGAATTCAACACGTAGAGTTGCGTTCACCGTTCCGGAGAGGACAGAGAGGCTTGCCTCGAAACTCGATGCGGAGTAGTCATCTATTGCTATATGCAGTCTACGAACAAAAGAAACATGTTGTAGACCTGGAATCCCCTGGAAATCAACATAATAGCCATCGTTCCTCTTTTCTCCCACTACATTAGTTGCATAATAGGCATAGGCGCTCCACTCTGGTGAACCGGGAAAAGGTGTTGAGTTGAGAATGACGACATTCTGGCTTCCCTCCCAGCCCTCAGTCTTGAGTTCGAACCCTGGCTGACCTTGAATCTCGCCTGTGTTATGGAAGGAAACACTTGCTGGAATAATATATGTCAGGTTCCAGAGCGGTGTCAAGAGAAGGAACATCATACAGATGAGGACGCCAATAATCACGGTCGATTCGGATGGTCCATAATATGTGGGCGGCTTAGCAACTCTAACAGCTGATGAGACCTTTCCTTCACCAGGAATCTTATGCGGAATGCGGCAGGCATCCGTTTCAGGTTCAGAGTCCTTTACCTTCCTTCTTCTCCATTCCATCTCAATATCCCCATCATTCTCTTGAAGAGCATTGATGCAACATCAGTGGGAGGCATGTCCGCAGGAACCTCGATCTGCCAGTCTTCAGCAAGGTCATTGAGGATGCGCCAGCACTCAGATTGTTCATCACACTTGCTACAGTCTCCTTCATGATCAAACCAGACATGCACTCCAAATTTCGGTGAGAAGGTGACGTACGAGTTGGTTCCAGTGCCTGGGCAATATCCATAGGCAAAACCATGGTCTGGACTTGAATTGCTCAGTGTGATGCGATTGATTGCCGCAGCGTTTTTGAGAAGGTTTGATACACGACGCCTAGCTATTCTATGTGCCTTACTCACAAAAGGTCTGGACACTTTGAGTTCCTTTGCTATCTCCGAAGGCGCAATTTTCTTTCTTCTTCGAATCCACACCTGAGTCTGCCGTCTTGTCGGATACCTGAAATGACTATACATCAGGCACACCCTCCTAAGTCAGTTAACCTATGCAGGTTAACTCATCATTCGGATATAAATTAACCGCTCTTGGTTAACAGCATGCACTTGTTTGCCCTCACCAAGATGTATGCATAATCAAGGCAAGGACCATCATAAGGGCGTTCCAATACACTCTTCCCGAGCTACAGTTCAACCTGATGCCTATACAGTGGCAAAATGCTTGTATCACAGGCTCAGGCTGAACTGAAAGCCTGTTCTCTCAAAATAGCTCTGGTGGAGGAGTATATGGCCTGCTATCAAAGGGTTCCGGAGGGGGAGCGATTGGTCTATTACTGAATGGTTTCAGTGGGAGTGTATATTGATTCAATTCTTGTCGCAGTATCATTGCAATCAAGATGAGATGCCGATATTCCCGGCAGAAGTCCATTCAGCAGTTCATTGCATTTTAAACCCGTCCTACAGTTCAGTTCTTAGCAAAATGACATCTTTGAGAGTAAGGGTTCGTATAGGGACTTAATAAGCACAAACTGGCAATCTCTCAAGAAACTCGAGGAAGATATAGCCAGTAGTGCACACAGAGTTCCGACCTAGAGCATATGGAAGGATTGCAAATGCAAATACTTGTGGAAGTCTCATTGTTGACTGCAATCTATGCAGTCTGGATCTTGCTCCTAGTCAATGCCATGGTGTCCAGTGAAGAAGTGTCTCTTACCATCGCCACCCTTCCATTCATAGTCACTTTCCCAATCGCACTGATTCTGGCTGCTTCAGCAGAGGTCTTCATGCCAGGCATCTTTGTCGTTGACATCTTTCTCACAGTAATCATGGGGGTCCTTCTGTTTGTGAGATGGGTGATGGCAATCGTTGGCGAGTGAAATCTAATAACCATAGACGTGCGAAAATGAATTGCAATCAGAAATTCTAGAGCTAGTTCTTGCCCTTACGCTTGAACTCTGTATATCCACAGCGGCCGCATGCGAAGCGATCAAAATGTTCAGCCATGTAGGTCCCCTTCTCACATCGAGGGCAGGTTCTCTTGTTAGGTGTGACTTTTCCAGTCTTCGAGTCTACCTTGTACATCTTGTGTGCCATCTAAGACTCCTCTCCTGCCTTTTTGGTCTCGTGTCTCTTTACGATATGATTAAGCTCGACCTTCTTCATCTGTTCAGGATCAGTGTATATCCTGGCTGACCCCTCGGTCATCCCGGCACCAAACCTGGTATCGAGGCTGCGTATCACTACTAAATCTGCATCCGCATCAAACTGAGCCACTATCTTACCCTTCACATCAGCCCTGCTAGGAGTGGTTCCACCGATATGTTCCACTCTGAAGTCTATCTCCTTCCTAGCGAGAGGTTTGTTCTCTTTCTCTTGAAGAATCTCAATCTTCATTGGTATCACTCTTTGCATCTGGACTGACTTCTGAGGTGAGTCAGCCATTCGACCTTGGGTTGTCTAATAAAGCTTTCACCACAGACAATCTGAAATCACTGGTCTAGCGAACCTTCAGAGCATATTTTCCAGGTCTGTCAATGTTGAGCCGCTCAGCGATGTAGGAGCTATTTCGTGGATCTTCGTTCTTGTTTCGCCCTGGGAGAATCACCACTATTCCAGTATATGAAGTAGACAGGCTGGTACTCTTACAGTTGGGACACTGGTCCTCATTTGTGAGAAAATGGCAGGACCTGCAGGCTCTTTGCTTTGCCATGGAATCTCCTCAGCTACTTTTTCTTGTCCTTCTTTGACTTCTCCCCACGGGCACTTCTGACATCATCCTCTACCCATGAGTTCTGTGGGCCAATCTTGCCCAGGAAAGGTTGTCGCATGGTAAGACCCAGCTTTCCAGATCTATTGCCAGACTCGAAGCTGATTGAAGTGATACGAGCCCTGACACTATCTCCCTCAGCAAGGGTTCTTCCAGTTTCCTTGCCCAACAGCGCACTGCCCTTAGAGTCTTGAGTAATGAAATCATCACATATCTGGCTCACGTGACAGAGGCCATCTAGGGGCCCCATCCTGATGAATGCCCCAAAGTCCATCAGCTCAACCACATTTCCCTCTACAAGTTCCCCTCTTATCGGTTTGAACACGAGAACCTTGTAGGTGACTGAATGATAGGTAGCACCGTCACCTGGCATGAGTCGTCCCTGACCGATTTCATCGATACCAATAACAGCAATCATGAGTCCGACATCTCTGTCTAGGACGTTCTCATGCTGTTTGCGCAAATGGACCATTGCAGCATCTTCTATCTGAGAACCAAACTCCTTTGGAGGAATCCGGACAACATCTCTTACTGTGACAACGCTGTATATCTTAATCACCGGCCTGGACAATCATAGAACAATCAGACTATTGCCTAGATGCAGTAGTCTGTACCCGACGGCTCAGCGGTGCAACAATTTGGTAAACATAAAAAGATTGTGAATAGGCCTATGACACTTCTCCTTCGAGCGCAAGCCGCTTCTTGCCCCTGAGAAGTAAAACAGGAGATCCCCGCGCTCGCGCACGAGCCCGCAGGTCCTTGTCATTTGTTGCCAACACACCGCCAGTCTGGGCTGCATATTCTATGAGCTGGTCATCAACAGTCATTTCTGAATACCTGTCTTGAACATCGACTTTCCTGCAATTCTCAGCGAGTTCCAAAGCAATGCGAAAAGCCCGCTTATCACTACCCTTTGCAGTTCTTGCAAGTTTGTTGATTTCCTCTAAGACAGAATCAAGGATTACAAATTCAACTCGTTGTTCCAGAATCGTTTCAGCCTCAGAGAAGATGTCTACACCAAACTGAAGGGGCACGGTGAGGAAGTTGGTATCAAGCACGACAAGAATGACCACTTTATTCACGAGCTTTTCCTTCACGTTTCAGCGTACCCAATGAGTCGCCACTTGTTCTCGACATTACGTCCAATGGCAATCCGTTGTCCTTTCTCCACAGCCACGGGTCTCTTGAGTTCAAGCTCAATTTCCTTTCCATGGAGTCGAGTGATCACACCTACAGTGGCTGCAGTCCCGACAACAAGCATAAGGGGTTCATTGTGTCTCAGATTCCCTACGTCCCTTTCAGACTCCATTCCCACAACTCTCTCCATCAGAATTGGCTCAATCATTATCTTGTCAATGATCTTTGGCATCTTACCGACTTTGCCAACAACATTTCCTACAAGCCTGTCTGCACGAGTAGATGCAGGATCAAGAGCGGTTCCAACACCTATCAGGCCTCCCGGATGAGCCTCAAGTAGTTCATTTCCACTTCCTGAGAGCAGACTAGTTATCTTAGCTCGAATCGGAGAGAATCCTTTCTCTCCTCGAGATCCAGGTGCTATCTCTATCACATCCCCTATCTTCAAAACACCCCTGACAATGGAACCTCCAACTACACCACCCCGTAGCTGGTCTGGTAGGCTGCCTGGTTTGTTGATGTCAAAGGATCTTGCCACGAACATCTTTGGGACTGCATCAGCATCTCTCTCAGGGGTCGGAATCACTTCCTCTATCCTCTGGATGAGCAGGTCTGTGTTTGCTCCAAACACAGCTGAAACAGGGACTATTGGTGCGTCTTCAGCTGTTGTGCCCTTGACAAATGCCTTAATCTGATTGTAGTGGTCTATGGCTTCTTCTTTCGAAACCAGTTCGATTTTGTTTTGAACAATAATTATCTTCTCAACGCCGACTATCTCCAGAGCGCGAAGGTGTTCAGAGGTCTGCGGCATTGGACAGGGTTCATTGGCTGCGATAACTAGGATTGCGCCATCCATGAGGCTTGCCCCACTAAGGCAGGTTGCCATCAAGGATTCGTGACCAGGACTGTCTACAAACGATATCTCACGGAGGGGCTCCAATTTTCCTTGGCACTTCGGACACTTTCCATCCTTTGCTATGTGGGATGTTGTGTATGCCTCAGGCTCTTGGCATTTTGTACACTTCATGAGCGTGGTCGCTGCGTACCCAAGCCTGATTGAGATCCCCCTTCTTACCTCATCTGAATGACGATCTGTCCACTCTCCAGTGAGGTATTCCACAAGGGTCGTCTTTCCATGGTCGACATGACCCAGTGTACCAATGCTTATCTCAGATTGTCCTTCATACACCTAATCGTCACTTCCAAGTGTCCTGGTCCAATATGCTCTGAAACATCCGAAGGTGGTTTAAAGTCTGTGGTTGGTTCACAGCAAAACCTGTTATGCAGCCTTCATCACAAGTTCTTCGAGCGGGGTACTCCCTTTCTCCTCGATTCTCATGTTGACCTGAGATATGTCCAAGTTGAGTTCTCTGCCTCGAACGGTCTTTCTCTTTGCCATTCCATTCCTCTTGGATTTGAAGCCGGGAGGCCCCTTGATCAAAATTCTCTTCTTCCCACTGCCATGAACATCTGGGCGTATCGGAAAGCCAGATGCGTCGCTCCCACCAGTTATCTTCAACTTGTATCCTGGGAGACCGAGCACATCGCCTTCTATAACATCACCCACACTCTTGCCAACTAGTGCGTTGGTCTTGGCATCATCCAGCTCATATTGGATGGCCTTTCCTTCTTCAGGGTCGGAGATTACTAACTTGAATGGCAACTAACTGTTCGCCTACCTTGAAACTATACCAGGATGGTCCTAGGCCTGTCCGGCGGCGTAGCCAGAGTGTATCACTTTATGAGGATTGTGGTTGAACCCAGTGAATTCGACTTTGGTCCAGCGTTGCTGCAATTGGCCTAGGACACAACCATTATAACCTCCACCTTTCCTGACCCAAAGAACCACCCCACGAGACTTGAACAGCCATGGACCCCCTCACCTTTCTAGCAATTGCAGCAGTAATCTGGATTTTCATCTTCATCCTCGCTCAGTATATTGGCTTTGAGAAGCTCAACGAAAGGGGCATTGAGGCTAGCACACCGTTCTTCCTCCTCATTAAGACAGAACGGTTGAATGCCTTCCTCACAAAGTGGGGAAAGAAGTTCCCACGAGCCTTCTGGAATGCCGGGGTAGTTGTGGGGTTCGGAGGAATGATTGTTGGTCTCTACATCTTTGCTGATAATTTCATCAAGTTCTTCATTCAGCCCGCTCAGGCTGGTGGAGTTGTGCCAATCATTCCTGGAGTCACAATCACTGGACTTCCGTTGGTCTACATGCTGATTGGTCTTGCCGTGACACTCATCACCCACGAGTTCGCTCATGGACTGGCATCATCTCGTGAGGATATTCCGATAAAGAGCTCTGGCCTTCTCTTCTTCTATGTCATCTTTGGAGGGTTTGTTGAGCCTGACGAAGAAACGTTTGAGCAAAAGGCTGGACCAAAGTCAAGGATGAGGATGCTTGCCGCAGGGTCCTTTGCCAACCTAATCACCGGACTCATAGTCTTCATACTGATAGCCAACTTCAATTCCATAGCATCAATCGCCTATCAACCACCAAACGGAGCATACATCTATGAAACGCAGGCAGGGTCACCAGGGGCTGCGGCTCTACAGATTGGCGATGTCATTGTCGGGCTAAATGACACAGAGATAGACACATGGGGCGATGTCAGTATATTCATGGCTAATTCCACATCAGGGTCTTTACTTACTATATATACCACGAACCCGTTGACGAATGACACGACGATAGTGCTTGCCGAGAACCCTGCCAATGCATCGCTTGGTTATATTGGAATCTTTGGTGCGGACAATTGGGAACCAAGACCTGGCTGGGATGTGATACTCACGCCCCTCACAGTATTCCATGCGCAGCAAATTCTCCTGTGGATGTGGATCATTCTAGTTTCCATAGGATTGCTCAATCTTCTTCCAATACCTGCATTTGATGGGGACAAATTGCTGAGCAATGCGTTGAGCCTTGTCACCGAAGATGAGAAGAAGATCAAGTATGTGATGTGGCCAGCACGAATCCTCTCTATCACAATTCTCCTCGGTAGCATCATCCTCAGTCTAGTCCTAGGGAAGGCAATATTCTAAGTCAATCCAACCCCAGCATCCTATTATCTGACCTAAAAAGGGACCATTTGGACAATTCACCGATGCTAAATGATCACTGCACAGATAGGTACAATGCATAATGTTCGTGAGAATGCCCGTAAGGCCCTCACTGACTATCTCACAATGTTCCTTCCAGGTTCTTGGACTGAACCCCTTGCAAGATTGAAGCTGCTTCTTCAATCCAATTCTGATATCGACTGGGAAGCCCTAAAGGGCCATGCTTTGCTCTTCTTTGATGAGAAACGGCTATCAAATGACAGAGTGGAGTGCCTTGCTCGAGTTGAGCGGTTGGGCGAAGCCCTCAAAGAGATACACGGTGCACTTTCGCCAGCGGAATGGCATAAGACAGTTGATGACGTATCTCACGCAGCAAACTTCAGGGTCTCAAAGGCCGCTATCCAAGCTACTAAGCTACATGTGGTGGAAGAACCAAAGGAAAAGAGCACCAAGAGGCCTGAGCAATCCAAGATCTGAATTCAATCCAATCAAGAGCCAGTCCATACGGATTACTGCTAGCTGAGAAGACCGATAGATGAAATTTCAGTAGCCTGCCTCTAGAAGAGAGCCTTTAACTGCGATTCCGGGCAAAGTCTGCTAGGAGTACCATCTATGTCTGTCAAGTGCGCGAAGTGTGGAAAGCCCGCAGTATATCTGAGAAGGTACACCGCCGAGCGGCTTTGCAAAGCTTGTATGACATCTACCACACTACAAAGAGTACGACGCACTATAAACAGAGAGAAGATGCTACGTGAAGATGATAGAATAGCCGTCGCGGTCTCAGGGGGGAAGGACAGCGCAGTTCTATTGGATGTATTGTTCCGAATCGAACAGGACTTTCCTAATGTTGAGCTAGTACCCATTACCATTGACGAAGGAATACAAGGATATCGGGACAAAGCACTGGAATTTGCCAAGGAACTGACAGCCAATCTGGGCCTGAAACTCGAAGTACGGGGCTTCTCAAGCATCTTTGGTCACTCATTGGATGAGATTGTTACCAGTCGTGATGATAACTCAGTGGGTGCATGTTCATACTGCGGTGTTCTAAGAAGACGAGCTATAAACACTGCAGCGAAAGAAGTGGCGGCTGATGTTGTCGCTACTGGACATAATCTGGATGACGAGGCGCAGACTATCATTATGAACATGATGCGGGGTGACAGCCGTCGAATAGCTCGTACCAATAGGTCCAGAGCAAGTCCAATAGGTGGCCTCGTTCCTCGCGTTAAGCCCATCAAAGAGCTCTCCGAAAGGGACATTGTTGCTTATACTCATCATCACTCACTTCCATATCATGATGTACCCTGTCCATATGCTGTCGAGGCCTATCGAAACGATATTCGTGAGTTCTTGAATCGCATGGAGCACAAGCGTCCAGGTACGCTTCTAGCGATTCTGCGGTCATCCGAATCAATAGCTGAGGCATTTGAACAGAGTGCTGACATGTCGAATTTTCAAAGATGCGACACATGTGGAGATCCAAGTTCATCAAGAATCTGCAAGGTTTGCTCAATGCTTGCTGCTCTAAGAGCTGAGTGAAATGACAAAACGACCTGAAATCCTGCATGAGACTCGAGAGGTTGTCTACGATGACAATCACTGGGGTCTGCTAGGGTCACTGCGTGAGAAGGCATTGGAGGTTATGCAAAAGCTTGATGATGCAGGTATGAGGTCGTTCGCCTATGGGTCTATTGCACGCGGAGACATCAACATATCTTCGGACATTGATGTCATTCTGCCTTATCTTGTATCAAGCTACAAGGTCGAATTGACTATTGGAAGAGGAGTTCATAGAGAAATTGTACAGGCAACCCCTTCAACAGTGATGAAGGCTCATATTCATCTAAGCAACGAATTGGTCGTGACATTCCCACTCTTCAAGCTCATGCCTAGAGAAGAGGAGTTCTATCGGTGGGGTGGACAGGTGGATATCGACCAGATTCACGACAAAGTTCGTGTGCCAGGTGTCGACAAGCGACTGGTTTTGATAGAACCTACAAAAACTGGCCATATGGAACGCGGCGTTATTGGCTACGAGCATGAAGTTGCCAAGAGAATTGGGGTGAGTATCGCAATTACTCAGGAACGTGTACGTGTGCTAAAGAGACGTGATAATGTGGGGAGAACTGGAGTTTACCTCACTAGGCCACTCTCTGAGGACGAGAGCTTTGAACCCATAGCTAAGAGTCTGAAGGACAGTGATCCAGCTATAAGACGAACAATAGGGCGAAGAGGGGAGTAGAGGTGCCACGTTGATGCGTTCAATTCACAAGACCAATGGAAACTCATTGCTTGTAGGACAGATGCCAGCTGGCTGCAAAATGTGCGCTGTGGGCTCTAAGATGGTCCTGTTTGTCACTGGCTTATGCGACAGTGCCTGTTTCTACTGTCCCTTATCTCAAGACAAAGCGGGAAATGATGTTGTGTTCGCCGATGAAATGCCGGTACACAACGACAATGATGTTCTAGAGGAATTGGAGGCGATAGGTGCGGAAGGTGCAGGTTTTAGCGGAGGCGACCCACTCTGTCGAATACAAAGAACGCTAGGATACATATCACTCCTGAAGAACTCTCAGGGTGATGATTTCCATATCCATCTCTATACCTCCCAATCAGATGCGGATAGGCAGCAGATCAAGGACCTACACGAAGCCGGCTTAGACGAGATTAGATTCCATCCAATGACCGATAATTGGACTGCCATCGAAACAGCTGTGAGTCTTGGAATGGATGTAGGAATTGAAGTTCCAGCTATCCCTGGCGAGATTGAATCACTGAAGAAGACTGCTAAGAGAGCTGAAGCAATGGGAGTTTCATTCCTAAATATCAATGAACTGGAGAGCAGCGAAACCAATTTCGAATCACTTAGCTCCCTTGGACTAAGACTAAGAGACATGGGCTCTGCATCTATTGCAGGTAGTGCGGAGGTTGCTGATGAATTCATCAAATGGTCTGTAGAAGAGCTAGAAACGATTTCAGTCCACTACTGTTCGGCCCATTTCAAGGATGCCATTCAGATGCGTAATCGTCTAGAACGCCGTCTTGAGAGAACCGCAAGAGAGTTTGAAGAACGTGCAGACGATGAGCCCCTCTTGATACTTGGCGTGATTAGAGCACCTTTCGGAAAAGAACTCGACGATGAAATGCTGGGTCAGATCAGATACGTCCTAGAATCACAATTCGATGTTCCATCAGATCAGTTGAATATCGACTTGCCTAGAAAGAGAATCGAGATTGCTGGATGGATACTTACAGAGATTGCCCAGGATCTCAGGGCATCATTGAAGAATGGCGATACTCTAGAGATAGGTATTGCACATGAATATCCATCATGGGACCGTCTTCAGACGCTTTTCGACCCTCTATGATTGGTCAATCCTGAATCTCAAAATGGCAGCAATGCCTCCAAGATTCTGGAGCTGGTCACCCGCTGGATGGTCTGTGGACACGATATGGAATTGACCACGTGTCTTCTCGGTATTGCGGATTATATTGTCCATCCACTTTCGCTGGTCATGGTCGCCTTCTCTTAGCCTCTTGTCTGTTATCAGGAGATGTTCTACTGCTCCATACTCGACTGCAGTCTTCACCTCTTTATCACCATAGGCTCCAAGGCCATCGTCCTTTGCAATATGCTCTATAACACCCTCAATGAGCTGTGTTTCAATCTCAAGTTTCAGACCCTCTATAGCTTTTGAAATTACTCCTCTGAACAGAATCTCCTTTGCACCTGGAAAGCCTATCGAGTTCAAGCTCTCAACAGAAACCGGTGGCAGGTCCTTTATCTTCAATCCACGAAGGAACTCGCCAAAGTGGTCTTTCACAAACCCTGGTCCTGCAATTATGATGATTGTTATCTTATTCTGCTCCAATTGGGAACGGATGGCAAGTCCTACATTTGAGAAGAAATCCCGCATGGTGGCATCATACGTCTTTTGGTCTCCGTGCTTTCTAGATATGCTTGTTCGCACGCGAACAGCCTCTCTAATTCCAAAATCTGCAACAAGGAATAGCTCGGCGACTCCGTCCTCTATTGTCACAAGCAAAGCTACCGGACTCTCGCCTCTCTCCACTGCTTCCTTTATTCGTTCTAGCATGAAGCGGGGCCAGTGCTCCTTGATTATCGTCAGAGTGCTTCCTTCTTCCACATTGAATGTGTGGTGTGACCCTATGTTGACCAAATCTCTGGGCCCTTCCAGAATGATACCCTTTAGCCTGACGCGATTGGAGAACGCATGAAACATGACATCTTCAATCTTCAAAACTAGTGTCATTGGCTTGCGCACACTATCCTGTTTTCTGGCATCATCGTCCCCTACTTTGACCCTTCGAGTCGTTCTGGAAACAACGGTATCACCGGGACTGACTAGATTATACAAATGCCAGAGATCATCAAGGGTCTCTATCTTGAGGGCGATTTTTCCCTCTTTCAGATTGCGCTTCAATACCTTCAAGGTGACACCATCAAAGGAGCATCTGTTTTAGAAGAAATAGTCTCCGTAGCTACCTTGAGAGATACTGTCCTTCTGGCCAACCCCACGAGGATTGTACGCATCTAAGCCCTTTGTCAATGACTCGGCTCTCTCAATATGCAACGCTTTCACGTATTCTGAGGATTCTTGGACAGCCAAGTCTCCAGCCACCCGAATCAGCCCTCCAAGCTCGCGAAGTCTAAGAGTCAAAGCGTCGCTTGCTCCATCCAGCTTCTGCGCCATAGATTCAGCCGCTCTCAAGACCGAGAAAATCGCTTCTCTGTTTAGATGAGGAATCCTCCCATCCTCTCTCACTGTCTGAGAAATGAACCTCACGACATCTCTCGTAGTCTCTGGTGTCTTTGCAATCCACGAGTCAAGCATTATCTCATAGCCATAGCCTCGTATTCTTGATCTTAGAGGTGCTAATATCTTCTGTAGGTCTTCTACATTGCACGCTGCAAACAGGACAAACCTACATGGCACATCGTCCACACGGACAGCAGCTCCAGAGCTGTGAGGATTTCGTCCAGCAATTGGAAAGGTGCCATCTTGCATCGCCATGAGCAAATGCTTTTGATACTGACCTAAGGCAGCAATCTCATCCAAGTATAGAATTCCCTCATGCGCCTCGTGAATTGCCCCGGGAATCACTCTGAGATATGGCGCCGTTCCCAATGATTCAGCGCTTCCGTATGGATCATGTTCAACATCACCAAGCAGCTCCACAGGACTGGCTCCGCTAGCCCTCACGAAACGCTTGGAGGCATGTGAAACCAATACATGATTTGGGAAGTCTCCTTGAGAGGTCTGGGGATTAGTCGAATCGTGTACATATTGGACCCTAATGGTGTCATCTTGATTCCTTTCATATGTGGCAACCACAGATGTTCCTTCGATTATCTCCTGCTGTACAACTGTTGTTAGCGCAGGATTCCCCATCAATTCCAAGGTTCGAAAGAGTCCCGAGAAGGATGTACTGTCTGTTTCTCCTACAGTCCAGTCACAACGTTTTATCGCATCGCACTCCATACACACGCTCTGGCTGGGCAGGGAAAGGCTTCCACATCTTGAGCATCGATACCCCATCTTTACTGCTACTTCAAAAGGCGCATTATCTGGTCTGATGTAGATTGAGTCTAACACGGTAGGTGGAGAACTGTCCTCCTGATTCTTGTCAATCCGTTCAATAACAACCTCAGGGCGATTGGGACGAGAAGGGTTGTGTCGCAGGGATATTTGTTCCTTGGGATGAGGTAGGAGCGAGGCTGCAGCATTTGCAAGCATCGATTTCCCAACGCCAGGCACACCACAGAGCAATACATGTCTCCGTTGTTTCACTGCAGAACGCACGAGTACCACGGCTCTTTCCTGACCTATAATCCTCTCAAAGGGGTCATTCGGCGTTGAAACTTCCTCAGTCGATTCAATATCCTCAAGTATGACCGTGTCTTCGTTGAGCCTCAAGTCTCTCCTGATACCATTTCAGATGGAAATGATAACAGTGAGTATTACTATTCCTTCAGGTCATCAAATGTGGCTATCTGAATGCCGCGTGGTCGCTTATCGAGGTCTGCAACAGCAGCTCCAATAAGAAGTTTGATCTTCTTTGAAGAAGCCAAATCCGCAAGACGCTGGGTCACTACACCATCGAACACAATGGCATCAGCGTCATCGATGCCCTCAATGGTCTTTGCAAGGTCTGCAACGCTGCACTCTGCAACAATCTTCTTCTTGGCATCGAAGACCATAGCCTTGAAGGTTTCCTTAATCTCGTCTATCTTATCCAGATATACATCGTCCACTTCAATCACAGGTCTACGTGGAGCCCTTTCTCGCCTCGGTCTTTCATACCCTTCGCTGGGTCGACGGTCTTCTCTTCTGGTCCTTGGTTCTCTTTTCGGTCTCTTAGCCGATGGCTTCTTCCTCTCTGAAGGTTTCTTAGCGCTTACCAACGCCAATGCCTGGTCAGCTGGAATCCGTGTCTGAAGAGCTTTCTCAACATCCTGCCGAGAGAGTTCTTCCACTTCTTTGCCCTCCGGAGCCCTTGCAATATAGTCAATCCTGGCGACTTGCATCAGTTCTCGAAGAATCAGGTCTCCTCCTCTGTCACCATCAAGGAATGCAATGACCTTCTTACCACGTTTCCTTGTCAAATCTGCGATGCTCTTTGGTATATGAGTTCCTTCCACGGCAACTGTGTTGTTAATCCCGTATTTCATGAGATTGAGAATATCGGCTCTTCCCTCGACAATGATTATTTCTTTGCTCTTGGCTAGTTCAGGACCAGCTGGGAGACTGTCCGGCCCAAATTTGGCAATGCCTCCCTTTCTTCCCTTTGTCACTGCAGTTGTAATTTCGGTGGCTCCTGGTGCAATATCTTCTTCCCATCCCTTCAGAATGCTAATTGCTCTGCTGACAACCTTCCGACGCTTTGCGCCTCGGATGTCTTCCACCTTTTCTAGGGTCACCTTAGCGGTGCAGGGACCTACTCTGTCTACGGTCTCCAGTGATGCTGCAAGTATAGCGGTTGCCGTCTTGTTGAGAGAGACTGGGATGACAATCTCGCCGCGGCTGTGTCCGCCTTGAGACTTGATAGCAATCTGGATTCTACCAATTCTTCCAGTTCGTTGTAGCTCCCGCAGATCTAGGTCCTCGCCCAAGAGGCCTTCAGTCTGTCCGAATACTGCTCCCACAACATCTGGCTTGTCCACTACACCATCGATGTCAATCTTTGCTCTTATGACGTATTTTGCAGTACTTGAATCGAAATCTGTTCCCAATGATGGTATCTCCTATGTCATACTGCCCCGTACTTTTACCTCCCTTACTGAGGTGCCCTCCTTTCGCGCACCATCATGGTACTGGTACCTATCTCCAACCTCTTCATGTTCAACTAGGAACGGACCCACCGAGTCGGCTTTCTGTCATGCCTTTCTTGTGCAATGATGATTAGATGATTCTGATGATTTTGTGATTGATAAACGTCTTACGACGCGCGCGACGGCACCTCTCTTCAGGAGGTCAAGCCGTGGCTTGTGATATGATGATATGATGATCGTAAAGCACACCCGATTCCTTCAGGGTGTGGCTCCTTACATGGTTGGTCTGAACTGATGCGTATTTGAAGCTGTCGTTAGCACCACCAAGTTGGCCTGCTTCTCCATGTATGCCTGAGAATCGCGCCAATTGGCAACGCTAATAACCACAGATTCCAAATTCTATACGTTCAGGAGAAATAACCCATTCACGAGGGCACACAGAGGCTTCGCCTATGAGGTGTTGCGCAAGGGATGGGTAACAGCCTGGACAATGCCTGTCGAAAACCGTTTGGACGAGTCATAACGGACTCATATGATGAAACGTAGTTTCAGATGAAGTGTGGGTCACCCAGACTTCGTACATTGACAGGCCGGTCGATGCCAATATGCCCAGCACGAGACAACTCGGTGGAGCCAGATGCATTTCTGATGCTGTGATGCTGGGAGTTAGTGGTATGGGACACAGGTGTCGACCACCATCTTACGGTCGGTGCGTGACGAGTTGGTCTGGAAACTAAGAAAACGGGAACTGACAATCATACTCCTCGTGGTGGTTCTGATTGCCGCTTTAATTCTAGGTCAAGAGATGTGGGCTATACCTGCTTCTCCTTGACTGTGTAAAAATCCAATTATTCAGAAGCTTATCTCTAATGTTTCCCCAGGCTTCATGACTTCTACTTTCACATCAGATGCCATCTTAGAAACAAGTGCTTCGAATTCCTTTGGATCTTGTTCAATTACAGGAAATGTGTTGTAATGTATTGGGATGACAGCCTTTGGTCTGACAAGCTTTGTTGCCCATGCAGCTTCTTCTGGTCCGCACGTGTAGTACGAACCTACGGGAATGAAGAGTAAATCTATTCCATACATCTTTCCAAACAATTCCATATCCAGGAATACTCCTGTATCACCAGAATGATAGACTATACCACATGGAAGATTAACAATGAATCCAGTTGGAGCACCTATCCCGCATGAATGAAACGCATGAACCAGAGTGATTCTGATGTCACCGATATCTACGCTACCACCAATGTTGAGCGTGTGTACGTTCTCAACCCCTGCACGTTGTGCCTGCAGTGCAAGCTCGTTGATTGCAACAAAGTATGCCCTGGTCTTCTTGCAAATCTCAATAGCTTCTGTATAACCATGATCCCCATGGTCATGTGTGACCATGACAATGTCTGCTCTCTCTACATCGTTCACTCTCAATGGTGATGTTGGCCCGTTCAACCACGGATCTATGAAGACCACTCTCTCTTCGCATTCAATCTTAAAGGATGCATGACCAAGATATGTGACTTTCATATTTTCTCTCTCCTAATGACAGTTCTTTGCATCCTATGTTAGCAAGGTGCATCTTAAATTAGTCACTTCTGCTCTCCGTGTGTCCTTTGCTGTTACATACCTTGATGAAGTTCATGAATAGAACTCCTTAAGATTAGAATCTACAGCTCTCGTAGGTGACAATGACCTCTCCTCATCCTGATTTCGTAAAGGCCGGCCAGATTGCAGCAAGAGTCCTAAAGGAAATGAGCCCCCAGGTCAAGCCCGGAGTCAAGGTTCTTAGAATCTGTACTCTTGTGGAGAAGAAGATACTGGAGTACGGAGGAGGAATAGCCTTTCCGTGCAATGTTTCACTAAATGAGGAAGCCGCGCACTACACCAGTCCCCATAATGATAGTAAGAAATTTCCAAACAAGGGCTTGGTCAAACTGGATATTGGCGCTCATGTCAATGGTCATCTCGTAGATACAGCGGTCACTATTGATTTGGATGGATCCTATGAGAACTTCATTGCCGCTGCAAGTTCTGCACTGGACGCCGCTATAGAAGTGATTCAGCCAGGAGTCCGTGTGGGAGAGGTTGGCGCTGCAATCGAACGAACCATCAAGAGGCACGGTCTGCGCCCCATTCATCAGCTCTCAGGTCACCAGCTCAAGCAATGGAATCTCCACGCAGGAACGAATGTCCCCAATGTTGGAACACGTAGGGGGGCGAAGATGAATCTGGGTGAGACCTTTGCGGTAGAGCCCTTCGCAACGGACGGCAATGGAACCGTGAAATCGTCACCAGATTCCTACATCTTTGCAAATGTCCTGACCAACAAGAAAAAACTGGATCGACTGACAAGCCAGGTTCGTAATGCCGCACGCAAGAAATTCGGTCCTCTTCCTTGGGCATCGAGATGGCTCAGTAAATCCCAAGTCAATGTGACTGCAGCACTTCATACTCTTCTGAGAGCAGGTGCAATCAGAAGTTATCCTGTACTCGTTGAGGGCAAAGGTGGCATGGTGTCTCAGTTCGAGCATAGCCTATTCGTTGGAGAAAAGGGGGCCATAGTTGCGACCCTGCGTGACTAACTCTTCTGAAAGCGTGTATGAAACGTCTTAAGAACCAACATATCAAGCAAACTCGTGATATGCAATGACGATTGGGCCTCATCCTGACTATGTAAAAGCAGGGAAAATAGCAGCTCGTGTGCTGGATGAGGTAAGTCAAGCGGCTGTACCAAAGACTAAGGTCATCAAGCTCTGTACATTAGCTGAGAGGAAGATAGTTGAGTATGGCGGGCGTCCGGCTTTTCCCTGTAACATCTGTATTGATCATATTGCTGCTCATCGCACCTCGCCTCTAAATGATGACACAACAATCCCTGCGTTTGGGTTGGTAAAAATTGACGTAGGTGTGCATCTTGACGGACATATCGTCGACACTGCATTGACTAAGGACATAGATGGCACTCTTGAAGGATTTGTCGCAGCAACAGATGATGCGCTTAACGAAGTTTTGGATTTGATGCGGCCTGGTATTGAACTCAGTGAGGTTGGAAAGTCAATAGAGAGAGTCATCAAAGCATATGGTCTAAGACCAGTCAAGAACCTCACAGGTCATAGCATTGCACGCTACAATCTACATGCAGGGAAGACGCTTCCTAACACCAAGACCCGTAGCAGTGGAAGGATAATGGAGGGTGAATACTATGCTATCGAACCTTATGCTACAAGTGGATTCGGTGAGGTATTGGACACTGATTTCGTCTACATATTCACCAATTCTAAAATTGATGCACCATTGAAAGGAACCACTGAGAATCTCAGAGTGTATCTTAGAAAGAAGTATGGTCCACTACCTTTTACAGCACGCTGGGTAAAATCCTCTGGTTCTGAAGTACGCCTCCTAGATGAGTTTAAACAGCTGCTCAAATCCAAATCAATCATTGGCCATCCAATGCAGGTCGAGAAAGGGAAGCGACCTGTGAGCGTATCGGAGCATACTGTCTTCATTTCGGAAGATAGGCCTATTGTGCTCACAGAACGTAGGTAAGGACGTTCCTACTATTCTGGCTCCTCGTCTCTGACAACATATACTCCATGAATTGTCATGGTACTTTGACATTTCGGGCACTGAGTTTCCACGGGTTTCAGAATATAGTCACCCTTCTGGAAGTCTCTAATCTCCTTGAATGTACACTCCGGATTATCACATCTTATCTCTGTCACAGTTGGTGGCGGTGGTTTCTTCTCTCCAGCCCCGCTTCTTGAAGTGACCAATGTCAGTCCTACAGACATCAGTATAAGACCTAGTATGTAGTATCCAAAGGACCAGACAGGGTCTGAAGATCCAAAGAACAGGATTGCTATTCCTGATGCAGCAATGATGATTCCAAGTAGTCTACTGACTAATGCCATATTTCAGTCACCTCAGAGTCCAATTCCAATGGTGTTTCCAATCCCAGCCAGGATGATCTTGTCACCAGGCTTTGTTCTCTTCAGAATTGCCGTCTTTATCCTTTCTATGACCTCGGGTACAGAGTCAAGAATCTTCTTGTCCAACACACCGACGGCTGCAGCCTCATCTTCTTTAACGACAATGGCCTCGATGCCGATGCCATTCTCTGTTGCAGTCTGCTCCATAGCATACTTCTCAGGACCCGGGTCTCCAATCGCTGCACCAGTGCCTTCTGACACACGTCCCAAGTCCTCTCCCTCAAGTTTCAGGGCTGCATCGATTGTGATTATCCTAGCAATCTTGCCCTTGTTATCGTCCACGAGTTTCTTGACCGCAAAGCCTGGTTTGCCTACAGTGCCGCCTGGACCCGTGGCTCTGAGTGCATATACAGTACGGCCTTCCACTTCTATAGGGTAGTAGCCCACCTCTTTGCTTATTTCATGGACATAGCTGTCAGGGGTCCCGCCATATTCGCGAGCGAACCGAGTGACCACCAATGCTCCAATACCATCTCCGATAGGCTTTCCCTCCGAAAACGCATCGAGGGCATCGAAGTATGCCTTTGCCAGCCGCATGATGTCCGGGAGTTGCATGTGAATCTGCATGATCATTATTTGGCTTCCAGTCTTCTTCCCAATCAGGTAGAAGTGTCGGACGATGCGGAAAATCAGGTCTAGAACCTGGGTCACCTCAAGGGTATTCTCCAATGACTGATGCTCAGCTGTGCCACCTTCGGGCGCAAGCTCCGATACGAACTCTTGAAACCGGTCTCGACGTTCATCCAGAAGATGGTCTAACCTTTTCAGTATCCCAGCCGGATCTAGATCCACAGGCATTATCGTGAAGTAGTCTAGCCAACGAGCAAGTTCCTTCTCGACCTCATCCTCATTTCTACCGAACTTGTTGAACGTTTCAATTGCTTTCTGCATCGACTCTTTCTTCATTTGTTCAAGCTCAGCAAGGCTAGCCTCTATTTGCTTAAGCCACTGCCACATCTGTATTCTAGCTCCATAGAGACTAAACATGATAATGAACACGAGGAATACAATGTTGATGAGCCCTGTGTAGTCGCCATTTAGACCGGGTAACTGCATTTTGTATCATCTCGAAAAACTCGAGTCCTCCTTTAACCATTACCTATTGGGCATATGATTGCGTAGGTCGCTCTCTCCACAATATGGTTGGAATAAGGAGAATGTGGCAGCTTGCAGGCCTGTCACGCGCTCGCGCAGCGCACATCTCCTGCAACGACACCGGGCTTAATTTCCGAGATCGGAACGGGATCGGATGGACCCCGGCGCCTATGGCCGCCATCAAGTTTCGTGGTCTGATGCTTTGGGTTTTAAACATTGTCCTCTGGCAGGGTTCTTTTACGGGCTCACAAGCTGGCACATTTTCTTTTCCATGCTCCTTACTGCTACGTGAATCCAATATGGTTGACAAGGCTCTGTTTCAGAATTCTCTCAGCCTCTTCATGTTCGGTCAGGTCAATAGCCGCCAGTGGATGCACCTCCATGTTGAAAACCTTCTCCACCACTGATGGCGCTAGGGCATTGGGCAGGTCCTGTTTATTGACTATCACTATCAGAGAAGCTGTTTCTGCACAGTTCATGATCTCAGACACAAGCTTCTGAGACTCCAAGACGTTCTTCAGGGTTGAGTCTGTCAACAGCAGTATGACATCAACATTGACTAGACATGACTCCCAAACCTTGTTGACTTCGTCATCTCCTCCGAGATCCCATAGATCAACAGTGCAGTTTGAGATGTCCATTCCATCGAGTCTCTCAGTGTTCATACCCATTGTGGGAATATAGACCTCGGGAGGTCTTTGTCCAAGCAGCAAGTGCATGGTAGTCGTTTTTCCTACGCCCCTAGTCCCTACCAGAGCAACCACGAGCTTAGACTCTAAGAATGGTGTCACAATCTCAGTGTAGTTCTTGAACACCTTTGTGATTGACTGGTTTTCCAGTGCGCTCCTTACTGCGCGCCCTGCCCGTCGTACTCTATCTGTGATCATCTTGTCTGATTCTTTTCCGTCTGTGATGAGGATGACAAATAGGTCATCAGTGCATTCGTATGCATACCATCTGCTACTGTTGAAATTTCGCCGTAGCACAGTCCCCCTTCTGAGTTTGGGCTTTCGCTCAATGATCCACGGAGTCAGCTTTGATAGTATCTCCTTCTCGCCATCGATTGGCCAAATTCTAGCCCACGACTTCTTGATTTTCGGGGCAAGCTTTAGCAAGATACTGCCCAGGATCAATAGAATACCTTCTATACCATCCAGATTTCCCATTCAACATCAGGCAATTATAGAGAGAGTATTTCTAACATTGTGTAACACATGGCATGAGACTACGAGTCTGTGACTAGAATCCTCAAAGCTGGACCTACAACTGTTTCTTGAAGAACCGTCTGTTCCATGGAGCGACCAGTATGACAAACTCACATAGCGATATAGCTAAGAATAGACAGACGAAAACTAACATCTCCACCCCAATTGCTATAGCCGCAAAAAGCGCAGGCAAGTTCCAAAAAACGGAGAAAGCTGAAATTCCACTCACCGCAGTACAGTATTCCCAAGAGCCCCATCCTAGATTCAAGAGATGGAATGCCATGCCCATATCTAGAACCCCTAAAAACAGTGGAATTGGCATGATCGCGATAACAGGATCTATTCCACCGGTGTTCAAAGACCGATAATAGATTAGGATGAAGCCGATAACGATATTCCCGCCCCTGACGAAATGTAAGAAAGCCGCCAGTTTGACTACATTATGTTTCTTGGTGAATGTGTTCTCTGCATTTGAGAAGTTTATTGCAGAACTCGACTGTTTCATTAGTCTCACCAATCACAAGACACCTATTCGCCATCCTCTGACAAGGTCTTCCTCATTGACCTCACCTGTGATAGAAAACCAGTGACATCATCACTCCAAGTCCCATCGTCAGACAATAGACGTTGATACAGAGTTCTAGTATAATTCCATAGTGCTCTGGGCTGAAGGCATCGAATCGCAAGACCCTCTTCCTGACCCCTTGTAGGCAATTCGGACGTTAAATGGTAAACGTCCTCATTTGACATTCTGGACAAGACAATCAGCATCATCCCTTTATCATCAATCATCACCAGTGAAATTGGAGTATATTCAAGGAACGCATTTGCGAGGGCATATACACTTCCGGGTGATCCCTGAACAACAGTGAACAATGAAACAAGACTCGGCTCATCTGGTTGATATGCAAGATTTACTATCTCTTTCTCCGTGAACTGTGTCAGGATTGATTTGACCTTGGCCCTGGTCAGACCCAAATAGTCCATTAGTTTCTTGTCCTCAAAATCGGCCAAGTAGAAAGTGCTTGCAGCGGCATCGAGTACCTTGGCCTCGTCATGATTGATTTGATGAATCTGTGTACCTTTCCATTTGCCATAACGTGACCTGAGCTTTCGAATTGTGCTTTTCCTTGCAATGGACTCCACAATCTTGTCTGTGGGTGTCTTCCATCCCTCACTGATGTCAAAGAGTTGGTGATTCATGACTCTTGCAGACCAGGAAACATCAGTCACACTGGGCAGCGCTCTTCGAACTCGTTCTGCAGATTGTGGGGGCATCTGCATAATCTGTAGATAAGGAGGTCTTTCTCCCAATTCTCCTAGTCTAGTGATCCATGCCATGTGCTTGTGGGGCCACCTATGTGCTGAACCAAAATATGCCAGAGTATGAAGGCCAATTGCGCGCGTCTTGATATGGGCTCGTAGTTGTACACCTGAACTTAACAGGGCGAATCGGTTTATCCATGCCTTTGTACTGCGTTTTGCAGCTGATCTACTCACAGTTAGGGAATTGGCTACACTTCCAGATTGATTGAGGTCAGCAATGAATTTCCTTACACGACCATACCAACTAGGAAACATTGCGTATACCTTGTCCCAGAATATCAACCAAGGGGTCTTCTCAGCTAGTGTCGGTGAGGGGCGATCTGGGAGTTCCAGTTGCCTTTTCTCAGCCAAGTTCATGAGTCGAACATACTGTGGAGGGTCAACTCCATCGATAACACACTGAATATGTCCCATGACAAGTGCTCGTAGAGTTGGAGTCGCATTTAGTCCTCCAAAGAAATCGACCGGATCATCTTTGGGAATCTCTCTCTTTGTAATCCATGCAAGAAATGCCATTAGTTCTTCTCGAACATCTGATGGGAACGATAAAGGCACCAAGGGCTCTAACGACTCTTGCATATCACTTCCAATCTTCAGGTCTGGTATAACAACGCCATCTATCAGCTCAGCAATCTCCTCTAGGGGAGGCGATGGTGCCTTCAGCATGCGTAGCGCATTCTCTCTAGCTCGCTCAGGGTCCTCCTGACCGAAGTATCTATTCACTGACTCGATCAGTTCCCAATCCTCTTGTAGCTCCAGGACCCCGCCCTCATACTTCTGAATCATGTGACTCTCATATATCGTATCTGAAAGGGCATCAGAAATCGTGAGCCAATAGTTCTGGCTATCCTTCACAGGTTGAATTGTGAAGATCGCATCTTCCTTTCCTCCCAAAACCCTGCCATACCATCCCCCTGTAGCTGGAGGCCAAAATGGATCTGGCATCTGTCCCATCCCTCGTGAGTACGGTTTCCTTGTCACAAGTATCGGTTTGAGGTATACCTCAAGCTTCTGGTCAAGCGGTTCAGCCTGGCTCCTTCCATCCATTCCAACAACGATTGAAGTCGCTGCGGTGAAGTATTCATCACTAGGACCGGCTTGGAATACTTCCCCGGTGATTGATCTAATCATCGCCCCATCTTTTGATATTACTAGGTCTCCCCTATCTCCCGAACTGCAGTAAACGGGCAATCTTGTGAACCTAGTCCACTCTCTCAACCAGCTGCACACTCTTCCCAATCAGAATTTTGGGTCGAATATTAGATTATCCATGCATGTACTAGAACGTGTTACGAACAGCGGGTTCTTGGTTGAATAGCCAGATCAAAAGATCCGCTTACTACCACGGTTCAGGGTAAAATGGTCTGCCTGGATGACTTGATTTCATTGATTTGCTCACCTACCAAGTCGTTCGTCCTCTTCGAACGTTAACTTCCGATAGGCAAGTTGTACAATCAGGCTCTCATAGTCTGCTGAAAACTGGCATCTTATAGCCTCAACATAACAGCTTTCTGAGTGGTCTTTATTACGCTAGCAATGAATAAGACTTGTTTGTTACACAGGACGAACGCAATTCTCTCGTGGCTGATATCCTTGCCTACGAGAATGCTTCTCAATTTATGTAACCAAATTGTGTGGAAAAAGACTATCTGTAGTTAAGAAGTGGTTGCTATGTCAGCAATTGTGACGAATGAGAAGCCCTAATGGAGCCTGATTGACGAAAGGTTATTAACTCGTTCCAGCATCCTGCGCCTTGATTCGGGGCGGTGGCCTAGTCCGGCATGGCGACGGGCTCCAGATCTAGATGCATTTCGCGTCTGAATAGCGGGGTCAAAACGCTGACCGTCGTCATAGAAGACACTCGTCGATCGTGGGTTCAAATCCCACTCGCCCCACCACTTTCAATTCTACAGCGAGCTGTTGAGTGTGCAATAAGCAAGATGGATTGGTCCCAGAGCATGAAGAATAAGGGGGAAGTCTTGAGAGGAGTGGCAGGGATTGACGAGGCAGGCCGGGGGCCAATGATAGGGCCTTTGGTTGTTGCTGGAGTCTTGGTTCGCGAAGATGAATTACCTAGGCTTGCAGCCAGTGGAGTGAGAGACTCTAAGACCCTCTCTCCAAAACGGAGGGGCATCTTGGCGGAACTGATTGCTGGGATTGTCGATAAGACCGAGATAAGAGTCATGTCAGCAGCTGAGATAGACGGTCTTAGAGGCAGGGGCATTTCTCTCAACGAGATTGAGGTTCAGCAGTTTGTTTCAATCCTATCGAAACTGCGTCCAAAGACTGCTTATCTTGATGCAGCAGACGTCAAAGCAGACAGATTCGGGGACGTCATTGGAGACCGGAGTGGGTTAACATCCCTTGGCTGCAAGATTATCTCAGAACATAAGGCAGACTCTAAGTTCCCAATCGTGTCTGCTGCGTCGATTATTGCTAAAGAAGAACGAGAGCGCATTGTTGCCAGTCTGCATAAGAAATATGGGGACTTTGGCTCTGGCTATCCCTCAGATCCCAATTCCGTAGACTTCATCCGCAGACTCATTGAAGACGGAGAAAAACTCCCGCCGATCGTAAGAAAGAGTTGGGAGTCTGTCAGAAGACTTCAGGATGATGCAGAAACAATGCAACAGACACTAGATGTTTAGCGGTCATTCAGACCTTTCGTTGATTATCTTCTTCAGCTCATGAGGCTCATCAATATCTTCGAGTTCCAACTGCCTGATAACGGGCAAATCTGAAACGGCCTGTTCGGTTTTGCCTTCCTCCACAATGATTACCGCATCTGATTCTGTGACCTCGGAAACGCTCTTGAGAATCTCCACTCGCCTTTTCAGAGCCTTGCTCTTGATTGATCCCACACCCGTCATTAGAGGTGGGCCCTCCTCCTTTGCGATTACATGGAATGGAGCTCTATCAGTCCACAATACACTCATTTCCAGCTTTTCGAAGAAGTCCTTCACTCGTTTGACTAGGTCAAGGTTTTCTATTGATGCTGTTGTCTGAGGCTGTTCATCAGGGACGGCCACGGAGCTTAGCAGATCCACAGGAATAATCAGGTCTGTCTTCAGTTCTCTCTCAAGTTTCTCTGCTGCCTCAATACTAACTGCCATCTCGTTCTTCTCATAGGCCAGGACCGCCCTGGCAGAAACCTGAATGCAATCAGCCAGTTCTTCTTGAGTCATGTTGAGCGAGAGCCTGACTTCCTTTAGTTTCTCCCCATCTATGGATGCGAATCGTCCTCCACGTTGGATAAACTGTCGAGGCTGTTGCTCTTCAACAATCATCCTCTCGAAACTATGAGGTGCAATGGTTGGAACGCCATATCTCTTGTACACTATGCCATCGTCAAGAGCCCCTCTTCGGGTAGTCTTGCCCACAATCAATGGAATGGCATCAAAGAACTGAGCTACAAGCTGCAATACAATGGCATCGTCCTTCTTGAATGCATCAATGTTAGCGAGGGTCTTGATTAAAATGATTTTGTCACCCCTTCGGGCAACCATGTCAAAACAGCTTGGTCTGACATCACAAGGCGATGATATATCGAACCCAGCCTCCACTAGATGAGATGTGACTTCCTGCATTAGCTGAGTTCGGGCTCTTGTCATTACACGGACCTAAGGTCTCATCTGCCTTTTAGGGTTTTTAGCCATTGCTGATTGTGAAAAATGCTAGATTACTGAGGTCCTCCCTTGTCATTCTCCGTAGAGGTAACAAAGCCAACACATGATGTAGATGGCAATTTTCGTCTTATTGCTTGCACTTGGGGTCGCATTAGTCTCTCAATGGGTTTCCATTTCTGAAAATCCCTCCATTCTAGGTCAACATATCCTAGCAGGTGATGAATCATGAAGAGTTCTGCTTTGCCTCCTGCGATAGTGTAGATCCCCGCACCATAGTCCATTCGTCGTAGAATCACTATCGGAAGTCTGATTTCATCGTGGAATTTTGAGGGTACCAGCTTCAAGAGCTCAGTTATCTCATCTCTCTTGAGGATAGACTTCTCCCCAGTTCTGGTCATATAGTGCGGGTCTTCTGATTTGGCCAATTCACTCAGAGTGAATCTATTGGCAGGCATGTGGTCATTTATGGAATCAATCTCATGCTGAACGATCTTGTCTATGGGTGGAGTCACGTTTGCCCCTCCGTGACACGGCAGACCAAGAACCTATGGTCTTTCTCCAATGGTTCAAGGTTCACACTCTCAATCACCTCAAGACCCTGAGAGTCCAATACAGCTATCTCGCTGCTATAGATATCATCAATCGGTGCAGTCGAGTCTATGCTTCTCGCTTTGAGAGCAATCAACCCCCATGCACCGAATCCGCAAAAGATCCTGATGTTATCGCTGAGAATACGAGCCTGATTCGGCTGTGCAATGTCTTGATAGACTACGTCGATAGGACCAGCTATCAAAGGGGCATACTTCGTTGGATGTCTTGCATCCTCAATGATTGGTACGATATTATTACGCGATTCAGCAAGTTGGAGGAGTCCTCGAGCGGTACGTGTTGAGAACTCCACAGCATACACGATTCCTTGATTGCCAACAATGTCTGAACAGTGACTCACGGTGGTCCCTGATGCTGCACCAAGATACAGGACTCTGGAGCCTGGTTGGATTGGCATCTCCATGACCCCCTTTTGGATTGCTGCAGCCAGTTTAGACCTTCGAGGATTCCATAAACGAAAGTCGCCTTCTCCCTCAATGGTCAGGACCTTTTCGCCATAGACACTCTGTCCGGGGACAATGCTCTGTGTGGCAAGGGATGACTTGAACTTGTCGACGATTTGAAAGACACCTGGAAACTTGTGCCTCTTTATTTCCGTCATCTCTTCGCACCTCGTTTCCTCTTCTGCCTAGTACGATCTCTCCCGCGCTTTGCTGGCTTTTTGGTGGTCTTCTTTGGAGGTTTTGGCGGTGGTTCCTCTGCATTCTGTCTCTGAATCTCACTAACCCTCTCCAGGAATTTCTTCTTGAGGTCTGCTCCTATGTTTCTCTTGGAATAAGCATCGATACGTGCGGCAATGGCTATTTTTCCTGCCAGCGCTCTAGCGATTTTTCCTCTCTGCCAATAGGGGGCACTATGAATTTCTGGGACTTGATAGATGATTCCATGCTTCGGTGGGTCTGTTCCAGTCTTCAGACTTCTGAACAATGCCTTTTCCGCCCCGTAAATCTGGACTGTACTGGATGGTTTCCGTGCCAGGTCCTTCAACGATCCTGCGAGGCTGACTAGGCGAGCCCCTACCATCGGACCAACGAGTGCAGTTATGTTAGGTGCAACGGAATCCATCATCTGACCAACATATTCCTCAATCTCACGTCTCTTCGCATAGAGGGTCTGAATGGTGTTTGCCAAGCTTTGCACGATAGACAAATCATCGGTTTCGAAAGGTGCTCCTAGGTCTCTGGGCACTGCTTTCATGATACTCTCAATCTGTTGGCTGGAGCATCCTGCCTCTGATAGGCATTCAGAATCGATGCCTGAACGGCTTCCACATATACTCACCACATTTGCAAACACTTCGTGGTCTTCTACTAAGTCGGTCAATGAAGGATGATGAAGCGAATACCATTCTCTCAGCCTCATCGCTAGAATGTTGATGGATCTATCAACCTCATTGCTTGCATCTATTGCATGTTTCACAAGAAGGTCCTTCTCCTCACTAGCAGCGGTGATTGTTGCTCGAGCGATATGGACGGCCGCCTCCCGTCTAAATGAAGCTATATCTTCCTTCTCCTTCACAAGGTCAGATTTCAAAAGGTATGAGTCCTGAGTATCTCGGAATGCTTTGAACACAGCTGATGTTTCATTCACACTTACAGGAATCTGAGTCAAGCTAGACAATGCGCGACTCATCATCCCATTCTCAACTACAACAGAGCCGACGCCAAGACTCGCAAATTCCTTCGTCATCTTCTCCAGGAGTTCTGTGGGTCGCCCTTCTCCGAGGCTTGTGAGTTCGGAAACCATCTTCTCTACATCAGGATACACGATCTTTTCTGAGATGACCTTCCCTTCATCATCAAGCAAGAAGAGACCAAAGCTGGTGAGGACTAGATGAGCTTCCAATCTGTTCTACCCCGAGCTTGATTCACTGCTTGTGAGGCGGATAAGTTTAGTGCTAGACGATGTTTGTTAGCTGCCGTCTACCTTATTACGAGTTATTCGCCAAATTGCCTCCCAGGTGCTCTCTTGAAGATTCAGGGATATTGGCTTGCGTCAGGAATTCTGGGAGTCACCAGTTCTACTCTACGTCGCGTTCATGAGTCAGGGGCAGATGCTGTTGTGACAAAATCTATTGGTCCTGTGCCAAGAAAGGGCCATCCTGGACCAATCCTTGCTACTTCTCATGGAGGATTGATCAATGCAGTAGGTCTCACGAATCCTGGCATTGACTCTTTTGTAGACGAGATGGCGGAACTCAAGAAGAGTGGTGTTCCGGTTGTCCTCAGCGTCTTTGGGAACTCGCCGCAAGAGCTAGCTGATGTGGCATCCAAAGGTGTAGAGATGAAGCCAGAGGCGATTGAGCTGAATCTGTCCTGCCCTCATGCTGAGATTGCACAGATTGCTCATGACCCTGATCTCACATACCAATTTGTGAGGGCTGCAAAGGATGTCGTCGATTGCCCGATATTCACCAAGATCACTCCCAACGCATCTGATTTTGTCGCAGTGGGAATGGCGGCAGAACGGGCTGAGGCCGATGCAGTCGTGGCAATCAACACTGTTCGAGCAATGAAGATTGACATTCATCAAAAGCGTCCCGTTTTGGGCAACAGAGTCGGTGGTCTATCTGGTCCTCCCATATTTCCAATTGCTGTAAGGTGTGTATATGATCTTCACAATGCACTCTCAATTCCCATCATAGGTGTAGGCGGAGTGACCACATGGCAGGATGCTGTGGAGATGCATCTTGCTGGTGCTAGTGCGATTCAAATTGGAACTGCATTGATAGATGGAATTGATGTGTTTAGACATATCAAGGAGGGCATTCAGAATTACCTCCATGATGAGGGGTTCTCAGAGGTGTCCGAAATAGTGGGTCTAGCTGGGAGGTAGGTCTCTTGAATCTTGATAGACTAATGGGCCGGCCAGCATCTGTCAGAGTCACTGACGTAATTGAGGAAACCGATACCACTCGAACAATCAATTTTCGCTATCCATTTAGTGACACCCAATTCCATTCAGGCCAATTCATGATGGTCTGGGTTCCGGGTGTTGATGAGATCCCAATGAGTGTGTCATACTGGAATCCTCCCGATGCAGGAGTGACAGTGGCACCTATCGGTGAAGCCACCAACGCTTTGGTTTCGCGGAAAGCTGGACAGATGATTGGGGTTCGAGGACCATTTGGCACAAGTTTCAGTACAGACACGACAAGTGCACTTGTTGTTGGCGGTGGGATCGGGATGGCTCCACTAAGACCACTGACATATGAGCTACTGAGCAAGGATGTGCAAGTGACACTGCTTATTGCCGCCCGTACACAAGGAGAGCTGGTCTATCTGGACGAGTTTGATGCTCTCAGTGCCGCCAATCTTCGACTTGAAATGTCCACCGATGACGGTTCCATGGGCTACAATGGACTTGCACCCCAGGCCGCCGAAGAGATTCTAGCTACCATAACTCCAGATACACTCTACACATGTGGCCCTGAACTCATGATGCTGGGGCTATATGAGCATGCAAAAACACACCAAATTTCCTTTCAAGCCTCACTAGAGCGCTTCATGAAGTGTGGATGTGGAATCTGTGGCACTTGTGCCCTTGATCCAACAGGTGATCTTGTATGCCTTGAAGGACCAGTCTTTGATGGTGACCAGCTCTCAAACATCACTGAGTTTGGAAAATACCATCGTGATTCGATGGGCTTAAAGAAACAGTGCTGAAGCTACCTAGTCTTGGCCTGTCCGACCAACTTCCCTTTAACAAATCGCTTTGTGAAGTTCCTCTTATTGCGGACACGAGGAATAGGTGTGTGGCGTTCACGCCCTTTGACCTTTGGAGTTGATTCTCTGACCTTTCCAGCCTTTGTCAATGAACCATGTGAACCAGGCATTCTGTTTATCTCTCCGGTTGTATATCTGGAAAACTTGTTGTTGTTTTAAGGATTACCTTGTGGAAGGGTGGCTGAAACGTGTTTTGGCAGACCGCATCCTTTAACCGGAAGCTGGATTTCAACTTCTTAGAATGCCTCTACCAAATGAATACGCATTGTATAGAGAGATTATCGAATCCCTTCTTAGCTCAGAAACAGCTCTTGATAGACGTGAGATAAATCGAATCAAGAGCAAGATCTGTGGACTGCATAAGGAGTCTCGAGTCCCATCAAACGCAGACGTGTTGCAAGCGGCAATTCCTGAAGAACTAGAAACACTTCAGCCTCTGATGCAGAAACGACCTGTTCGTACAGTCTCCGGAGTCGCTGTCGTCGCTGTCATGACAGAGCCTCATAAGTGTCCTCACGGGCAGTGTGCATATTGTCCTGGAGGGCCTGATGCCGGAGTTCCGCAGAGCTATACAGGTCATGAACCTGCCACCATGAGAGGGCTGCAAAATGACTTTGATTCATTCAGACAGGTGGAGAGCAGGCTAAATCAGCTAGATACAATCGGCCATTCTGTCCAGAAGGTGGAACTAATAGTGATGGGTGGCGACTGGTGCTCGAAGGAGCCTGGCTACAGGGAGTCCTTTGTCAAGGGCTGTTTCGATGCAATGAACGGGACAGTTGCTGGGAGTTTGAATGCGTCACAGAAGACGAACGAAACAGCCGAGGTTCGCAACGTAGGCCTCACATTCGAAACTCGACCGGATTGGGTGACTCCTGAGAGCATCGATAGCATGTTGGAAATGGGCGCTACCCGTGTGGAAATCGGTGTTCAAACGCTTTCGGATGAGGTCTTGGTACGCGTGCAGAGAGGACATCTGGTTGAACAGACCATCCAAGCCACAAAGCTGCTCAGAGATAGCGGACTGAAAGTATGCTATCATATGATGCCTGGTCTACCTGGAAATACTCCAGACTCTGACCTTGAAGACTTTGAAGCATTATTCACTGATTCTAGGTTTCAACCAGACATGCTGAAGATCTATCCTACGCTTGTGGTGAAGAATACAAAGCTGTTCGAGTGGTGGGAACAGGGAATATACAGTCCCTATTCTGATGATCAAGTGGTGGAACTCGTTTCTGATGCAGTCAGCAAGATGCCCGAGTATGTTCGCATCCAGAGGATGCAGAGAGACATCCCACTCCATCAGATAGAGGCCGGTTTCAGCAAAGGAAACTTGCGTGAGCTGGTGCATGATCGAATGAGTGAGAAAGGGCTGAGAAACCCAACGATTCGATACAGAGAGGTTGGCCACTTTCAGATGCGGACAGGACAAAAGGTGAGTTTTGAAGGCATTGAGCTGGTACGTCGTGATTATGAGGCTGCAGATGGCCTTGAGATCTTTCTTTCCTTCGAGGAGCAGAGTCAGGATATCATCTTTGGATTCCTCAGACTTCGCATGCCCAGTGACCAGTCTCACCGCCCTGAGATCAATCATAGTCCCTGCGCCATTATTAGAGAGCTCAGAGTGTATGGTCCTGTCGTAGAGATAGGTGAGAGGAATCCGGATGCATGGCAGCATTTGGGTCTTGGAAACCGCATGCTCAAGGAGGCAGAGCGAATCACATTCGAGGATTTCCAGGTCAACAGGCTCATTGTGAACAGCGGAATTGGAGTCAAGGAATACTATCGTGCTCTTGGATTCAACGATACAGGACCCTATCTTGAGAAGAGAATTTAGAACACGTGTTCCAAAAATTCATCAAGTACTCGGTTGAACTCGGCAGGATTCTCTAGATTGGAGGCATGTCCAGCATCCGGAACAATGACCTTCTTTGAGTTCTCAATCAACTCTATCATTTTGTCTGCATGCGGAAAGACTGCCTTTCGTTCATTCTCACCTAGTACCACAAGCGTTGGCACTTTGATGCTGGCGAGGTCAAGCAGCTTAAAGCCATAGATGGCATCCATCAGTTTGAGAAACTCCGTCTGATCCATCCGAAGTTGTTCCTGAATCAGATACTCTCTCACATCATCTTTCATGTCGAAATACTTGAATGACCATCTCGCATAGTCTTCCGGAGTCTTTCTTCGAATATACCATTTGACCAGACTCACCGGGAACATCCATTTCTGAAGCTTGTCTGAGAGGGTCAGAGCTGAGGCCACAGCAGTGTCCGCCAGCACAAGTCCTGCAAGATTGGAATGATACTTCACAGCATACTGCTGGGCTATCATCCCTCCAAGAGAGAGTCCACAGACCACGAGTCTTTCTAGCTCGAGTGCGGTTATCAGCCCATTCAGATCATCTGTGAAGAGATCACAGCTATATTTTCTGTCAGACCCACCTGACTTTCCGTGTCCCCTTATGTCGTATGTCACAACTTTGAAACGGTCGGACAGGTGCTTAACCTGAGGGTGCCAGTTGTCATGGGAACCAGCTGCGCCGTGAACAAACACGATTGGCTCTCCCTCGCCGGCTATTTCATAGTAGGTTTCGATGTCATATGTCGGGACCGTGGGCATGAGCTGCTTGAGGGTGTTCTGTGAGATAAATCCTCTTTCATATTCCATCTAAAAGAAGAGTTAAAACTCAGGAGCCCTTCTGAGGACGACATGAAAGACGTATGGCTGGTCGATTATGCACGTACCCCGTTCTCACGATCACGTCCCAACAAGCCAGAAACTGACGCGTTTGGTGAGATTAGGGGAGATGAGCTCCTATCACGGTTGCTGATGAAGTTCTTTGATGGTTCATTGGCAAGCAAAGGAATTGAGAAGAAGGACATCGATGAGATTACCATCGGTGTTGCCGCCGGGGTTCTTGAGAACTGGACCTATGGGGGGAAGATACCCGCCTATATGTCAGGATTTCCGCACCATGTGCCGTCTCTCTTTATTGACCGTCAGTGTGGATCTGCAGGATCTGGAATGCATATTGGCATCATGGAAATCATGACAGGTTACAGCAAAACGGTGCTGTCAACAGGCTTTGAGCATATGACCCGAGTGAGGGGGAAGGGAGTCGAACCTAACTTGTCTTTTGGCGACGAGGCCTCAGAGTTCTACCGACCCGGCTTGGACCCCGCGACTGTGTTTAACATGTTACAGACAGCTCAGAAGTTATACGAGGAGGAGGTTCCCACCTTCACTAAGGATGACATGGACAAATTCGGTGTGAGAAGTCATAACTTGACTGTCAAGAATCAGGAGAGTGGATGGTTCAAAGGGGAGATTATTCCTATCGAGGGACATGTACCTGGCAATGTCGATGAGCCAATGCTGGTTGACAGAGATTTGAATGCACGACCATCAACACTTGAGAAGGTCTCAACCTTGCCAAGAGTATCAACCCCTTTCTTCCTTGAGAAGAATGGTGGAAAAGAGGGCTATATCAAACGAGAAGGGACTGATGAGGGAGTGATTACACCGGGCAATGCTTCGCCTCTCAATGCAGGTGCTACAGCCGCGGTCATAATGGAGGCAAAGGAGGCTGAAAAACGAGGTGTGGAGCCCATGGCAAGAATTGTTTCCATGGGATGGGCTGGAGTTGATCCAACTGTAATGGGTCGTGGCCCTGTACCTGCAACCAAAATGGCGCTCAAGCATGCAGGATTAAGCGTCGAGGAGATTGACTACTGGGAGATAAATGAGGCTTTCTGCATTGTTGCACTCAACTGCATGGATAAGCTAAACATTCCAGAGGAGAAGGTGAATGTAATGGGTGGTTCCACTGCGATTGGACATCCTCTAGGTTCGACCATGATCAGGTTGACCGGCACTCTGGCGAGAATTCTCAAAGAAAACAAGGCGAAATATGGAGTTGCCAATGCCTGTGTTGGCGGCGGACAGGGAGTCGCCACTATAATTGAGAATCTAGACGCCTAGTGTGAGCACAGCATAAAGTGCGGGTTGGATGGTAGTCATGAGTCTATTTCAAATTCTAGCAATCTGCGGAATGCTGAGTCCAATACTCTATACTCTGATGTGGATTATCGGAGGACTCCTCCAACCCGATTACAGCCACATTCGAGATGATGTCAGTTCACTCATGGCAGTTGATGCTCCTAACAAGAATCTGTTTGACAAGTTCATCATTACGTCTAGTACTCTCCTTTTCGTCTTCTACCTTGGTCTTCATTGGGGAGTGAATAATGGACTAGGCTCAATAATCGGGCCTATCCTATTCATAATCAGTGGATTTCTTGGAGTGCTTGTTGCTCTATTCTTCCCTCTTGATGCTGGTGGTGAGATTGTTACTACTCGTGGAAAGATGCACCTCATTCTGATTGCAATCTCAGGAATATTGGCGACTGCAGGAATGGTGGCAATGTGGTTTCGATTAGAATCGGTATTCGAATGGAGTGCTTTTGCGACATTTTCGTTGATTACAGCATTAGTTACACTGATTCTCGTCATTATCTCGTCATTTACAGCCACAAGTAGCTACTTCGGTCTGATTGAGAGGTTTATGGTCAGTTCCTATCAAATCTACTACTTTGTCTTGGCCATGATGGTATTTCTGACCAATTAATGACAAGGATTGCTGCTGCCTTACTCAGACTAAGCTAGATTCCCATGCCTTGGGAAACTACTGTGTTATCTACCGAGAGTAGTCTTGTATAACACGTGGTCTGTCGTGGGCCCTCAGACGAACCATCTCGGCTTCTAACTCGGCATCTTCCCAACTGCCTGCCTGAGTGATCATATTGCTCCGCACCCAAAGAACAAGCTCGGCTTCATCCTGAATTCTTCCAACCAAGGCAATCTCAGCTGGGAGCACCAAAATCACTAGTCCGGGTAACACTGTAAGAGGCAGAAGCAGCAAGAATGCCAAGGCAATGCAGACTACGCAACGCATCGACCTCAAAAAGATGAAGCGTTTCAGGAGCGGCTTTGGCACCACAGCATATCCTAGGTGCTCAGGTACAGCTTTCGTTCGCTGAAACTTATCCATTATAAAGACACCACGCAATATTCTTTCATGGATGAATTGATTATATAGCTCTTTGTTCAACGCAATGAGTCGTATTCAGCTACACATAGCACCTTGGGAGTCTTATTTTATGAAAGGATGGCGCCGAGGGTGAGATTTGAATGCCTTACCTCTGGTCCTTGATTCTCGGAAACCTTAAGGTTCTTTGAACTGAATTGGATTATCTAAGTTGAGGACTATGGATTTTTGGACTGGGATAATTGCTTGTTTTGATGAAGAATCAACCAACAAGTTGAAAGAATTACAGAGAATCCTGAATGATTCTCCAGATTTGCATGGTCAAACATATGTGCGAGTGCCACCCCACATCACATTACTTGAACATGAAGAATTAAGAAAACAAGAATATTATGATGCATTGGAATCTGCAATTTCTGATTCTAACTCCTTTTCGCTGGAGTTTACCGGTCTGACTACGTTTCCTGCCAGCCATGTTTTCTATCTTAATCCGCAATATTCAAGCAATCTTCAATCATTACGAAAACTCTGCTTGGAAACATTAGAAGGCCAAGGAGTAAATTTGGATCGAAAACCAGATAGTATGTGGAGTCCACATGTGACCCTTCTATTAGACCTCCCAACTCAGGAAATAGCCAAGGCAGTGGAGATTTCGCAAGATTACCTTGATTTACAGATTACGAGTCCTTTCATAGTACAGATATTCCATATCGAATTATTCTCTTATCCTCCCTATAAAGCTGAAAAGAAGTTCTTCTTACACAAAGCATCTGAATGCTAAGCATATATCAATCTAAAATAAAGGAAAGACCTCGTGAATTTTGAAACAAGTCCTCATAGAGATTACCCTAAACAGAAATAGAAGAAATGGCGCCGAGGATGAGATTTGAACTCATGCTTCCGAAGAAACTGGTTTTCAAGACCAGCGCCGTGATCCGGGCTTGGCTACCTCGGCATTATTGTCACTTCCCAAGGGGGTGTGACGGCTGCAAACGGTTGGAAACGCCTTTTAAGCTTCTTGTAGTGATGAGCGTTAGAGGAGAATGACAGCCGAACGAGGATTCAAGTATCACGACCATACAGCTGATATCACAGTGGAGTGCTGGGCTCCCACTCTGGAAGAGGCATTTGAGGAGGCGGCACTTGGAGCATTAGAGGTGATATTTGACACATCGACAGTTCAGCCTATCGAATCCATTGATGTAACGGTGCATGGGATTGATATTGAAGAGCTTCTGGTGGAATGGATTGGTTATCTCATAGCACTCATCGACATCAACTCTCAGTTCTATTCAAAGTTCGAGGTTCAAGAGATCACCAAAGATACTGAGGGCTTCAGTCTAAATGGTCGAATATGGGGTGAGGATATCAATCTTGAGCGTCATGATACACGGACTGAAGCGAAAGCCATGACATACGCAGATATGAGCATTGAACAGGGAGCGGATCGCACCACGCTCAGATTCACATTGGACCTCTAGAGGGATGCAGTATTGAGTCTTCATGTCGCAATTCCTGATACATCGCTGGTAGACTGTTCTGACTTACGTCAGAAGACAGTGAAATCTGGTATCCTTGCCAGAGCGATGGCAGTCTTCCGCGTAGAACGCGTGATTGTGTATGAAACGGGAAACCTGCGCTCAAAAACGAAGCGAGACTCGGACCTATTGGTGCGACTACTAGAGTTCATGGACACTCCTCAATATCTTCGTAGGCGTATTTTTCCAAAGACACCATCGTTGAAGTTCGTAGGGCTTCTGCCTCCGCTAAGAACTCGAAGTCATCCACTAGACTCAGAACCCTCAGAATTGTCAGTAGGAATGACCAGGTGGGGTGTCCAAGTTCGGCTTGGCAAAGTAGACATCGGTGTTGGTGAGCTCATTGACCATTCTGAAGCACTGAGTGAAAGGTCGCCCACACTCCTTCGCATCATCGAAACCACGCCCAAAATACGAGTTAAACCCATCAATCGGTCTGAAATTGAGAGATATTGGGGGTTCGATGTAGAGCGAATTACCAGTCTTGCAGATAGACTAAGCGACGCGGCTCATATGACTCGAATAATCTTCTCGAGAAAGGCACCACCTTACCATCGACTTGAGAACGAGATTGCATCCACCGTGGCAAACACTAGATCCATCCTTGCAGTCTTTGGCGGCCCAATGCATGGCGTCGCTGAACTCCTGTCGAGTGAAAAGGATGCAATCAAAAAGAACTCCGACTTCTGGGTGAATACCATCCTGGGGCAAGGTACTGAAACGGTGCGTTTGGAGGAGGCAGTTCTAGCGAGCCTTGCACTGATTAACAATTCTGTAGGGAATATTATAGCCCGCCCTGGTTTTCATGACTAGTGCCTATACCCGTGGGGTTTATAGAAACAAGATGCTTGACACAGGCCAGTCCAATAGATCGAAGAGGTGTTAATGCGTGACCACAGAGAGAGTCAGGCGCCTGAGAGAACAGAGTATCAGGACAAGCCCATACATCTCTACAGAAAGGGCTGAGTTACTCACTGACTTCTATCGGAGTGGTGGCGCTGATAATCTCTCTTATCCTGCGGCACGCGCCAGGGCCTTTCGATATATCCTTCTCAACAAAGAGATCTACATAGGCGAAGACGAGCTCATTGTTGGGGAGCGTGGTCCAAGTCCAAGAGCGACTCCAACTTATCCAGAGCTCTGTTGTCATACAATATCTGACTTGGAGGTCTGCAATAACCGTGTTAGGTCTCGTTTCATAGTCAATGATGACACAAAGGAGGTCTACCGCGAGGACATTATCCCAAACTGGCGTGGACGTACTATGCGCGAACATGTGTTTGCAGCGATGTCTGAGGAGTGGATGAAGGGATTCGAAGCGGGTGTTTATACAGAGTTCATGGAGCAACGTGCCCCTGGTCATGCAATCCTTGATGACAAAATCTACCGAAGGGGAATCAATGAGTTCATTCAGGACATCGATGAGCAATTGGACAAGATTGACTTCTACAATGACAAAGAAGCCTATTCCAAGGAACAAGAACTCATGGCAATTCGCATAGCCGCAGAGGCCATGATTGAGTTCGCGCAACGGCATGCTGACAAAGCCAAGGAGCTTGCAGAATCAGAGAGCAATCCCGAGAGAAAGAACGAGCTCGAGAAGATAGCAGAAGTATGTAGCCATGTTCCTGCGAACGCTCCTCGTGACTTCTGGGAGGCTTTACAGGCATACTGGTTTGTGCATCTTGGCGTAATCATCGAGCTGAATGTATGGGACTCATTCAATCCCGGGCGGCTTGACATCAACCTATTTCCTTTCTACAAGAACAATCTTGATAATGGACTTATGACCCAGGATTTTGCGAAGGAACTACTGCAGTGTTTCTGGATTAAATTTCACAATCAGCCGGCACCCCCTAAGGTGGACATCACAGAGGAGCAGAGTGGCACCTACCAGGACTTCACTCTCATCAACACAGGCGGCCTTACGATAGATGGCAACGATGCCGTGAACGACCTCTCATATCTCTTGCTTGAGGTCTGTGAAGAGATGCAGCTTATCATGCCAAGCATGTGCATCCAACTCAGTGAGAAGAGTCCTGAGGAATTCCTGCTGAGAGCTGTTGAGGTGGTGAGCACAGGATTTGGCCAGCCCTCCATGTTCAACACCGACGTGATAATCAAAGAGTTTCTGCGAATGGGCAAATCTGTTGAAGATGCACGAATGGGTGGACCTAGTGGATGCGTCACGATAGGCGCATTCGGAAAGGAGAGTGTCATCCTCACAGGATACCTGAATTGGCCAAAGATACTGGAAATCACATTGAACAATGGGATTGACCCGATATCGGGAAAACTGGTGGGAATCGAAACCGGGAAGCCTGAGGCTTTCGGTTCCTATGATGAGATGTTTGAAGCATTCAAGAAACAGTTGAAGTACTTCGTAGACCTAAAGATCAAAGGCAACAACATCATTGAGCGGCTCTATGCGCAATATATGCCATCCCCATTCATGTCCCTTCTGATGGATGACTGTATAAAACAGGCGAAGGACTATCACGATGGAGGCTCAAGATACAACTCCACCTACATCCAAGGTGTTGGGATGGGTACGTTGACAGATTGCCTATCAGCTATGAAATACCACGTCTATGACAAGAAGGCATTACCAATGACGGACCTGCTTGAAGCAATGAAGGAAGACTTCGAGGGACATGAAACCATCCGTCAGATGCTTGTTAACAGAAGCCCTGCATATGGCAACGATGATGACTATGCTGATAGCATTGCAAAGTCAGTCTTCGATGGATATTTCGATATACTAGACGGTCGGCCTAACACTAGAGGCGGAGAGTATCGCGTGAACCTTCTCCCAACGACTGTTCATATTTACTTCGGACAAGTCACTGGAGCGACTCCTAACGGGCGCAAATCTGGCAAGCCACTCTCTGATGGTGTTTCACCCTCTCATGGTGCTGACACCAATGGGCCAACAGCGGTGATCAAATCAGTAGCAAAGATTGATCATTCAAGAACGGGCGGAACCCTCCTGAATCAGAAGCTTATGCCTGACATCATAGCTGATAAAGAAGGCAGGTCCAATCTGGCCCATCTAGTTAGGGCTTACTTCAAATTAGGAGGTCACCATATACAGTTCAATGTGATCAAGAAGGACACTCTACTTGAGGCTCAGCAGAACCCTGAGAAGTTTCGTGATCTTATTGTGAGAGTCGCAGGCTATAGCGACTATTTCGTGAATCTTGGCAAGCCACTCCAGGATGAGATTATATCCAGGACTGAGCAGACGCGATTTTGAGAATTTGAGTCAGAGGGGAAGCTTAAAAAGCGGGCTCCTTGATGGCGCGGCCGGTAGTACGAATAGCTCAGTTGTTGGACCAAACTACTACTGAACAATTCGCAATTGAGATGACTGGGCTGCAAAACTACGGGTGAACACATAATGGCACATAGAAAGAAACATGCGCCTAGAAGAGGGAGTCTTGCTTATCTTCCTAGAGGAAGGGCATCAAAATTCTTACCCAGAATTAAAAACTGGCCAGAGCATGATGGTTCCGATGCAAGGCTGCTTGGGTTCGTTGGATTCAAAGCTGGAATGTCCCATGCAGTGATGACTGTTCAGAATCCGAACAGTCCGTTTAAGGGGCAGGAGAGAGTCATTCCTATCACGATTGTCGACACTCCTCCAATCAGGCCTTTCTCTATCCGTGGATACAAAGCTACAGCCTACGGTCGGAAACTTGCTGCGGAAGTCTTGGCAGAGAATCTCTCTGAAGATCTGCGAAAAGTAATGCCCCTGCCAAAGAAGTACAAACATAAGGCAAAGATGAAGGAGTTCGAATCACAGCTTGATACATTTGATGAGATTCGCGTACTAGTTCATACCCAACCACGGCTTGCTGGAGTATCAAAGAAGAAACCTGATATCTCAGAATACAAGGTGGGGGCTTCCACCGTCCAGGAAGCATTTGAGTATGCAAAAGGCATGTTGGGCAATGATGTGCGTGTCGCTGACATCCTTCGAGAAGGGGCTCTGGTTGACACAATCGCTGTCACAAAGGGACATGGGTTCCAAGGTCCAGTGCGTCGTTGGGGAATCAGGATTCTTCAACACAAATCGCGTAAGACCAAGCGTGGTGTTGGTTGTATAGGTCCATGGTCTCCTACGAACATTCGTTATAGTGTTCCGCGTCCTGGACAGACTGGATTCCATTCACGTACCAGTTTCAACAATGAAGTGCTGAAGATGGGCGAGCGTGGTGAGGAAATCACCCCTTCAGGTGGTTTTGTAAACTATGGCGTGATACGGGGCGACTATGTCATCCTCTGGGGCTCAATTCCAGGTCCCGTCAAGAGACCAGTTCGACTCAGAATAGCAATTCGACCAAAGAGGTCGCATCTCGGTCAAGTGACTCAGGTGAACTACATCAGTACCACATCCAAACAGTGATTGGAGGTTGAGAGAAATTGGCTAGCGTGAAGACATATTCGTTGAAAGGAAAAGCTGGTCCTACTATCAAGCTACCTGTTCAGTTCGAAACTACCTATCGCCCCGACATCATCAAGCGAGCTGTGCTTGCAGTCCAGTCAAAGAGGCGTCAACCTCATGGTGTTGATGAGTTTGCTGGAAAACGAAACACAGCGCAGAGCTGGCAGACAGGTCACGGAAGATCAAGGACGCCTCGAATAAAAGGCAGTGGAACTCCGGCTGCCAATAAGGCAGGTTTCGCTCCTGGGACCGTTGGAGGCAGAGTTGCCCATCCGCCCGAGGCTCGGAAAATTATCATTGAGAGGATCAATAAGAAGGAGAACCGTCTTGCCATTCGTTCTGCTATTGCAGCCACGGCCAGCAAGAAGATTGTGGACCAGAGGGGCCATAAGACTGACTCAATACCCTCAGTGCCCCTCATTGTTAGTGACAAGCTCGAAGCATTGCAGACTACGAAGGAGGTCCGTGATGTAGTCATAGCACTAGGGCTTGAGGACGATCTGATGCGGGCTATCAATGGTCGTGGTGTGAGGGCTGGCAAGGGCAAGATGCGCGGCAGAAAGATGAAGACCCCGAAGTCATTCTTGATTGTAGTAGGACAGGACAAGGGGATTGTCAAGGCTGCCCGGAATCTTCCAGGTGTAGACATCGCTGAAGTTCATGGATTGAACGCAGACCTGTTGGCACCAGGGACACATCCAGGTCGACTTGTGCTATGGACAACATCCGCCATAGAGCGGCTTGAGAAGGAGTCGCTGTTTCTGTGAGGTGAGAAGAGATGGATCCGAATCAAGTCATCATTCGACCAGTCGTCACAGAAGCAAGCCTAGAGGCTGTGGACAGTCATAACAAGCTCACTTTCTATGTTGACCGGAGAGCCAACAAAAACACTATCCGGTGGGCTGTGGAATCCCTCTACGATGTGGTAGTGGATAACATCAACACGCTGATACTGCCTGATGGAAAGAAGAAGGCATTCGTGCGTCTAGCACCTGAATACAGTGCCGCAGAGGTTGCAACTAACCTCGGGATATTCTAAGGGGGTTATGATATGGGTAAACGTGTACTCGTGCAACGAAAGGGAAGAGGCACGACTCAGTGGAGGAGTCCAAGTCATAGGAAAATTGCACCAGCTAGGCACCCCAAGTGGGCGCCAGACAGGACCTACATTGGCAAAGTCATAAATTTGCAGCATGAGGCTGGTCGAGGTGCTCCTTTGGCACAAGTCAAGTATGAGGGCGAGTCCAAGATTCACTATATGATAGCTCCCGAGGGCGTTCAGGTGGGTCAGATTGTTGAGTGTGGCGAGGATGCAGCATTGCAAAACGGCAATACCATGATGCTTCAACACATTCCAGAAGGTACACCCGTCTACAATATTGAGGGCAACCCCGGAGACGGTGGTAAATATGTCCGTTCCTCTGGACTGACTGCAACAATCGTATCGATTGACAAGTCCAAGGCCATGGTACGCCTGCCGAGCGGCAAACAGAAGGCGTTTAGTCCAAGGTGCAGAGCAACAATTGGGATTGTGGCCGGTGGGGGCAGGACAGAGAGACCGTTTCTCAAGGCTGGTGCTGTCTGGCATCATGTTCGAGGTAAAGCTCGAAAGTGGCCAGTGACCCGTGGTGCTGCCATGAATGCAGCTAGCCATCCACACGGTGGTGGATCGCATCAGTCCCCTGGTAGACCCACGACCGTGAGCAGACATGCTCCACCCGGACGTAAGGTAGGGAATATCGCGGCCAGACGTACAGGCCGCAAGAAGTAGAACTGAGAGGAGGCTAGACCTCTTCTCCAAACTTCCTTTTTTGGGTTATCCAACGCTCTGAGAAACTAACACCAGAGTAATATCCACATTCATATCTCGAGATTAGGTTCTCTTAACAGAGGTCTAGTAATGCGTCTCATCGCTGTGCACCTCCCCGAGAGGATAATCGAAGACATTCAACGACTGGTGAACCGTGGACTCTATCCCAATCGTTCTGAGGCAATAAGAATCGCAATCAGGGACTTACTCAAGCGTGAGCTTTGGGAGCGTAGCATGAAGAGTAGTGTTAGCGCTGGCGAGGTCATAGGGCAATGAAATCACTGATCGATTCAGCTAGAGAACACAGTCGTGTTGAAAGGAGTGGTATTCCTCAACGTGACATGGGTCAGGCACGGATTGTAGTGGTTGGCTGTGGTGGTGCAGGGAATAATACAGTGAAACGGCTGATGACAATCGGAATCCAAGGCGCTGAGTGCGTTGCCATCAACACAGACCGCCAGCACCTAGCTGTGACCACAGCCCATCGAAAGCTCTTGATAGGTGAGCGAATCACACGTGGTCTTGGTGCCGGAGGCTATCCGCATGTTGGTCGGGCTGCTGCCGAGGAATCTACACATCAGCTTACCGAGCTTCTACGTGATGCAGACCTCGTGTTCATTGCTGCAGGGATGGGTGGTGGCACAGGAACTGGAAGTGCACCTGTAGTTGCTGAGATTGCCAAGAAGAATGATGCTATTGTTGTCGGAGTCATCACAATGCCATTCAGCCTGGAACGGACCCGCATTGATAAAGCAACAGCTGGTCTTGCGCGTCTCCAAGAGAATGTTGACACAGCGGTGGTCATT
>JBHLQS010000004.1:0-50070 GCA_048883405.1 Candidatus Thorarchaeota archaeon | reverse complement strand
TGAAGGCCTAGGAAAAAGGAACTAGGGTAGTTTTCAGGTAGGCAAGTCTGATTTATTCTCATGACTTCATCTATGTCATCTCTCTTGAACTCGCGAACGACATAAGTTACCGTCACAGCTTTCTAGCTCCCATTCTATCTTAACTCGGTCACAGAAATTCAGTCTTCTTTTATGGCTTATGCCATGAGAGAATTTGATGTCTGACTCCAATCTTTTACCGATTGTCTTCAGCCCACCGCCGAATATCCTCAGGAGATAGCATAATGTGTTCATTGGCTGCATCTATCCAATGACGAGCGCTCCACACTGTGAATTCATGGCCCTCTGGCACTCGGATGGTTCCACTCTCCAATGCAAGCTCGATTCTCTTGATGATTTCTTCAGCATCCGACATCGCCAGCTCAAGCACACTTGTCATGCCAGCTCCCATGACTATAGCAATCGCGTCAGCCACCCATCCTGCAGCCTCATTTAGAGTGACTTCACATGCTTCCTGAACCCGTTCTGGGCTAGAGAGTGCAAGTTCCTCAAGGTTGGTGATTCCAATCTCGCGCAGTCTTATCCCATATGCTTTGCCTATCCCATCAACTACTTCAACAGGAATTTCATGCTCAAGCACTGCAGAGGCCTCATCCACTTCATCTACCGGGATGGCATAACTCTCATCCGGTTCCTCCTCTTCCTCCATCATTACAATCTCTTCGAGAGACTCACGCATTCGCTGTTCAAGCAGATCTATTCTGTCAAAAGACATTCCATCCCATCTTCTTCGGCTTGCTCTAGGGGATGGCTGTTCCAATGGAATGCTGCAAAGCGTATATACAGCTATGAACATTGCTGCAAATAGAACAAGCATCGCCGCGACAGTATTTCCCCACCAGATGACAATGGAAGCCAGGATTAGCGCTACCGTTGCTATGAGAAACATACCTCTCCGCCTTTGCTCCGAATCGGCGGTTCTATTCAATTGCAATGCAGCTTTGCTCCTTGAGTTCTACTAGCCCCTATCGGCTTATAAGCGCAGTTCTTCGGCATACAATTTGCCTCGAATTGGACATCGCCAATTCGTTCATAACTCAAGTCCTTCTTGAGGAGAATTGAGTGAACCTGATATGTCTGCTATTCTTGTCGGCGGCACGCCGGGCACAGGAAAGACGAAGGTTGCCAAGATGCTGGGAACTAGACTCAGTGTACATGTTGTTGAGCTTGGTGATCTAGTAGAGAAAGCTGGGTGCATCTCCGCCCAAGACAAGGCTCGAGATTCAGGCATCATTGATGAGAACTGTCTAGTCAATGCTATCCAGGTTGAGGTAGCAGACATCACAAGGCAAATTGTAATTGTTGGCCATTACATCGACTTGGTGCCATACTCCTCAGTCGATCATGTCTTTATACTGAGAACTCATCCAGAGACTCTAAGACATCGACTCATTGCACGTGGTTGGCCTGAGGCAAAAATAGCAGAAAACGTTGAAGCCGAAGTAATCGGCGTATGCCAATTGGATGCCGTTGAGTCTTTTGGGGAAGACCTTGTCAGCGAAATCGATACAACTGATATTGCCCCCGCCGAGACTGTTGATGCAATCCAAAAGATACTGAAACACCGTGTGGAAGCGGTGAGAATTGACTGGCTCCGCCAATTGGAGGAGGAAGGCCGACTCGACGAGTTTCTTTCCGAGTAGCCTGTTGAAACTTCAACTATATCCTTTCTCTAAGCAGAATCGAAAGAAGTGATAGTACTCCTGTAAGGATCATGGTCAAAGGTGTAGATGTTGGACCAAGTGATGCTGATGGAAAAAGCTCAAGATAGAAGGATATCCAGTAATAGACATTCATTCCGGACATTGCCATCATCATTGCAGGGAATACCGACAAGTATGTTGCCTTCGGATTTCTATACGCGAAGTAACCTAGTACAATCAGAATTCCGCCTGAAATGAGCGGGAAGATGAAGAAAATGTTGTAAGCCTGAAGTAAACCTGCTCCGTATAGGAAGACATTCCAGAACGTGTCGATTCCGATGCCTGGATCATGATACATGACTACCAGAAACTCTGTCCAAATGGATAGAACGCCTGTGAGGCCTAATACAATCGCTGGCCACCTGTATTGAAGAAGACCGAGTTCTTTCCTCCTGAGCTGCTTCTTGAGTTCCTTCGCTTTCCTTCTTCGTTGTTCTTCTTTCTTGTTCTCGATTTTTTTCTCTGCTTGTGTCAAGGCATCCTCTTCGTCCAATTCATCTTCGACAGCATCAATTATCTCAGAAGCGAGCTCTTCCGAAACTTCATCATTATCGGACTTCTCTTGGTCGGTCATCGAGGCAATGAGAGTCCTGCCATCTATTTAAGCATCGGCATCAGGGCTGGTCTTTGTGATTACATTCTTGGTGCTGTTTCAATCTGCCTAACCATTTCATTCTCCATTACTGTGCTAAGTAACTCTCCAACTTCTGGACTTGATAGAGCCATGACCAGTTTGGCTGAAGCGATTGGCTTCGAAAGATGAGATATCGCTCTTGATGCCGCATCTACGAGTTCGGTCGAGTCCGTCAGGTACATCTCATAGACAAGGGCGTTGGCAATTTGCTCCAGTGAAACTATTGAATGTTCAGGGGTCTCCTGTGATTTGGTATCTTGATACAAGTCTTGTAATGACTCGAAAATCTGCCTGAAGAGTGTCTGGTCCTTTGGCACAATAATTGGTATCTCTTCCATGATTCCTGTATTGAGGCATGTTGTAAGCATCGAATAATTAGTTAGATACTTAATGCAAAGGTATCTAACGATGTTCGAGTTGAGTATCAGGCCTAGGGCTTTAACCACAATATCATTGCGAAGTGGAATAATCTCCACCACTCCTCCACCATGAATCATTCCATAGGGCTTTATCACGCATCTTGGGTATGGGTAGTTCTTTGTTGCTACGAGGAAATTGCTTCTGTAGGATTCTCTCAGTCCGATGTCTTCTTTGTACTTATCACTTGCATAGAGCAGATATCTAGAATCGAAATGGAATCTCCTCACGCTTCGTCCACTTGTGGCATATGGGACTTGGTGCTTCTTTGACTTCTTCTTGCTGACATATGATTTTGATAAATCCCGCCCTCTTCGGGCCTTTGCCCATCCTTTGGTTGCTCTATCAAGTATTCGCTTCAAAATGCTATCGTAGTAGATTGGAAAGACGTTGCTTGACCTCAGAATCTTCCGTGGTACACTACCCTGCCAATCAATGCTAGGCCTTCTTGATTCGACCTTTACATCACGAGTTGCATGTCCAGCTTTACAGAAGATGGTTACCATTTCCAGAGTGACACCTTCGAAAGGGCTCCCTTCATCTACAATCATCCATAGAGGCATCTCATCAACGAGGAATCTCCTTACTCGCTTGAATTGCTTGGTCCTTAGTACACTGTTAGGTATCAAAAAGCCTAGATGCCCCTTTGGCTGGAGCAGGCCATGGGCTCTCGCTATGAAAAGCGCGGCTGCATTCCACGTTCCATCTCGACTTCTGCTGACATCGACTTTCCATGTCTTGCTGATAATGCGCCTTTCGTATTTTGATAGAATATTACCATATGGCGGATTACCTAATATGATATCAAATCCCTCTCTTTTGTACATGACTTCTTTAAACTCGGCTGGCCAATGAAATGGCGATAGATGATCCATGATATTGTTGGAAACGGTATTCATTTTCTCAAGCATGGCCTCATTAAAGCAACTTAGATCCACTCGGTTGCATTTCTCTGGAACCTGCGCCCAACCAATTAGACTATTGCCATGCTTGATATTCTTTCCATGAATCTCATTCTTGAGCTGTTTTGTATTCCTCACACCGGTCCATGATGCCAATGCATCAGAACAGGTGGTGACTGCATCTTGGCGGACATCCACCCCGAAGAGATTGTGTTTCACGATATCTGACTTCACTCTATGTTCAGGTCGGTCATCGCCTAGAGACCTTCGTGCAGACAATAGCCATTCAGCTGCACCTTTGAGGAATGCACCCTCGCCAACTGCAGGATCCAGTATTGCAATATCCTGAATGTGCTTCAGCATCTTCTCCTTCGAACTCAGGCTTAAATCGTTTAGAGAGGGATTGATTTCAAGGGGATTACCCATGTGACTGTTGAGAAAAGCCATGAGAGTTTGGCTCGCAATTTCAAAGGCTAGATCAGGCGGCGTGTAGTATGTGCCCGTTCTTCTGCTCACCTTGGTGGCTTGCTCTCTTCTTGATAGCATCACATAATCACTAGTTGCGTAATTGAGGTCCAACTTGGTCTATCATTGGTTCCATATAATGCCAGTGGCACCCAGTTCAATAGGGTTTGAGGAAATCACGTTCATCTCCCATCTGACCTGATGATTTTAACATCGCCAGAGTACACATTCTGGTTTTGGATATGCATCTCGTGCGATGCCTATCCAGCGGACGGTCTTCTGCCCCTCAAGCGTGGCCATATGAATATACCAATTAGTATTCCAAGATAGACGCCAATTCCCATAATCCCAAGACTCGCAGGCAAATCCAGTATTGACGCAGTCGGGCTTGCTGAGGATGAAGTTGTGAAGACGAAGACCTTCAAGATGCAGTTTCCCGCATAATCTGTAGCATTAACAAAGAGAGCATGATTCCCCGCACCAGCGGGAGTGTATGCCACATATGGGGGACTCCACTCAGTCCAATCTCCCGAGTCCCATTTGAAGAATACAGATACGAGGTACAAGTCGGTGACCTCAATTGTTATCTCTGTATCCATTGGGAGCGTGCTTCCCGCCAAGGGAGATGTAAGAGTGACCTGGGGTGCTGTGTTATCAATTATGAATACGAATGCAGCAGAAGCCCGATTGCCCGCCTTGTCAGTTGCATTAACATATAGCCAATTCTCGCCCTCCAAGGGAGGTGCAAAGAGTACAAAATCGCTATTGTCATAGTTTCCTGAATCGGCCAACTCCCAGAGGTAACTTACATTCTGGAAGTGCATGTCTGTGACAATCAGATTTAGGGGTGAATCCGATTTCAGGACTGTGTTATTAGCAGTGCTAGACAGAGTAATGGATGGCGCTGTGTCATCTGTAGTGAATTGATAATGGTCAACTCTATAATTTCCGGCAACATCAGTTGCATTGACGTATAAATCGTGGATGCCATCGCCAGTAGGTAATGAAACTTCAAATGGAAAACTGATTTCAATTTCGCTAGTCTGATCCCAATGATACTCCACGCTATCAAGATATATGTCAGTGACGGCGAAACTGATTGAAGACTCGCTTGCTAGAATTGTACCATTTGCTGGGCTTATTAGTGTGATATCTGGAAGGAGATCATCACATGTGAAAAGAAACGCATTGCTTTTGAGGTTTCCAGCCGCGTCGAATGCAATCACATTGCATGTATGATTTCCATTGCCTGCAGGAAGCGGTGTTTCGTAGGGCGGACTGAATGGTTTCCAACTGCCAAAGTCCCAGCTCACAATTGCGTCCTCAAGATGATCATCAGTGATAGTGAAGTCAATCAATGTATTGCTCTTAAGCACTGAGCCAGCCGGATGACTTTGTGGTTCTATTTGTGGTGGAATCGCATCACACTCAATTGATACATTGGCGTACCCACGCTGTCCATAATTATCTTCGCAGACAATGCGGACTGTGTGGTTCCCATTTGTCAGTGGTAGCGAGTAAGTTTCCGAAGACAAGCTTGTAACAATCAGCTGTCCATCAACATAGATGCTATAGGCGGGATTATAGAGCATTCCGGGTATCATAGAGCTAGAAGTCCAATCTAGTTCTAGTGGTGAGTTCTCAAGACTTCCACTGCTAGGGCTATTCAAATTGACTAGGGGCGGATTATAGAGGCCAAAATAGGATAGTGTTCTGCTTAGGAGGTCTATTCTGCCTGTTGAGTTCGAAACGGCATCGAATGCAAATCCGAAGAAAAGGCTGTTTGCCCATGGGGAACCTGTCGCTGCATATTCATCGTATCCACTGCTCTGATACTCGATTACTCCTAGACTGAATTCCATAGTTCTGACCCAATCAGCGCCGCCTCCAGCCCTAGAACCATCTCCGCCACCGTAGGTATAGCTGACCCCAGCATAGGGACCTCCAACGCTTCCCACGAGGGTTTCTGAATTGCTACCATCTCCAATGTAGTCATTGACTCCGAAATTGCTGCTGAGCCAGGCCTCGAAAGACCCGATGTTGTAGGCGCTCCATGCAATTTCAGTGCCTGTCAGCAACATCTTCCTTTCAGATGTGTGCGTGAGATATGTTTGAATGTCATTTCGCTCGTTCAAGGAGAGTGGATTTCCCTGGTCACTAGTAAACCAAATCACAAATTGATAGCCAAGCAAATCAATGTCATCGGGTGATTCAGAAACCTGTGTTCTCCATACATTGTAGTCTGAACCATTAGAGAAGCCAAGATTCTCCAGAGCATCTGTGTAGTAGTCGGTGACAGTGGCGTTATAATAGTCATCAACAATGAGGATTGGAGGTCGTTCCCAGTCGATATAAGCTTCAACAGATGCTTGGGCCGTTCCATGTGCAGTCACCTGTTTGGCTTCGAATGTGGCATTTCCACTTGGCAAACAAGATACATCCATTGGATACTCGTATAATCGGGATGTTGAATTGTATAGATCCGTGATGTTGATCCAGGAATCACTGTGCCACCTTAGCATTACACTTGCACCAGCAATTACTGTCGCATTCACCTTGATTGTAATGTTCCCTGACAAATATTCGCCTGTGGCTGGTGAAGTGAAGTTCAAATTAATAGGGCTTTGGGCGAGAGTATACAAAGACGCATTACGCCATTCTTGGGCAATTTCCACAACAGTAGCTGAGCTACTAGAGAAAATGAGAGCAATTCCAATAACCATCACTAAGAGCAGTCGTTTCAAGTGCGTCTTCCTCCAACTCCAATACGAATACCACCTCCTCATACTCCTAAGGCACATAAACTTCGTGAATTCAGGAAATTCATAAGAAAGAAGTCATTTGCTCTAGCGCATTGAGATGGTGACTGCTCTCATAGAACCTTCAAAAAAAGAGATAGTGAGTGGGATTGCACCCACTCCATTTCTATTCTACCCTATCTTGGTGCCACAGTTCGGACAGAACTTGGCTCCATTAAGCTGACTACCGCAGTTGGGACAGAACTTCGCTCCTGCAGGAGCTGCTCCACCGCCAGAAGGCTGCTGTTGTCCGCCGCCCATCATTCCGAATGCGGCTCCAAATGCTGCACCAGGACTCTTACCTAGTGACTCGGCAACACCTCGCTGTGTTTCTGCACCCATTACTTGTGTACCAGTTGCACCGCCAGTTCTCAGCCAGAATAGTCTCTCACGATACTTCTCAGTGGTGTCTATTCCCTCGAACTTCAAGTCAACAAGTTCAAGGCCTAGCCTCTCAAAAGCCATCCTGACCTTGGTCTTGACCTTCAGGGATGTTTCGTCAAGCTGAGTGAAGACGGCTTGTAGATCATAATGAGCAAACTCATCGATGATTCGCTCGTTCATGAATGATCTCAGGTAGTCATTGATCTTCTTGGTACTGAATGCATTCTGGTTGCCTACAACATCCTGTACGAAGATGTTGGCCTCCTTCACGCGGAACCAGAAGTTGCCATGAAACATCAAGGGGGCCAAATCACTTGTCTGTCCCCTTCCACCGAACTTGCCCTGGAACTGTGCGCGTGAAATGAAGACACAAGTTGCTTCAAATACGTCGCCCTTTACCTTCTTCTGCAACCATCCTAGCAAGCTAGGCATGCTGCTAGTTGTTAGCTTGTGACGGCCTGCAAGGAACGTGTCCAGAGCCTTACCGTCTCTGTAAAAGATGGCGGCTTGATTCTCCATAACAATGAGCTGTGAGCCCCATTTTATCCTGTTATCAGGGTAGCGCCAGACGAGGTGGTCTGGGCTGGCATTTGTCCACTCTATAGCGTCTGCCAAATCAGAATCTCTCCTATAGTCGAGTTCTGTTTGGTCTAGGGTCTTCATATGTTTTAAACGTTGACATGGTAGGGTCATGGAGCACTTTTCACATTGCGAACCTCAAAAGATGCATGTACGGAACAAGTGAGCTTCATACAGCTATTGTCATCAGGTCCCTGGCAAGCATAACCTCCGCTTTTGTCCGACGACCAACTGATGCCATTACCTGCTTCTCTTTTGCAACCACCTCAGGAGATACATGAGTTAAAACCACTTTTCTTGGTTCTGCTCGCTCAACAATGTCAGCAAGCTCGCTGGGGCTAGTGTGAACCCCTTTTGGATGGTCTCCATCAAGCCAATTGCACTCGTGAATCAGAACATCCGCTCCAGCAGCCAAGTCGATGACTTCTGGGCACGGTGCAGTGTCTGAGGAATAGACTACTGACCTTCCTTCATGCTCTACTCTGAAAGCTCGGCTCTCGAGTGTACCGTGTATAGTTGGTGCCATTGATACTACCACTGAGCCAAGATGTATGGCATCGTTCTCCTTGAGCACTGACTGCTCAACCAGAAGTTTCTCTCTCAGATACGGGAAAGCACTATCATACATCCCTCTGGACCACTCTCGTATTCCTGGAGGTGCATAGAGTTCTAAGGTCTTATCGTAACCAAGAAGCCAAAGAGTCTGGCAGAGTGGGAGAAAATCAGAGCAATGGTCAATGTGAAAATGACTAATGAAGACATGATTGATCGAGGTGAGGTCAACATCTGTTTGGGTCAGGCGTTGCAAGACTCCAGACCCAATGTCCAGCAGCAATGCTGTCCCATCAGCCTCAACTAGCACTCCTGATTGTACCCTATTTGGATCTGGAAGGGAGGTACCAGTTCCAAGAAGCCTTACCTTCATTGCAATCGGATTCACCCTCAGCTGGCTGCGTAATCAGTCTTCCCTTGTTCTTATCTAATCCTGGTTGGACAAATGAGCTGCTTGATTGTGTTCTCGAAGACCCTCAGCTCTTTGGCTATCTTCCTGCGCTGGAGTTCTTCTGCCTGCAGCTGCTCACTCAGATCAAACCGAGCAATATCTCTCAGGGCCCTCAAGAGAGCAATGGACTCCACACTGACTCGTCCAGCTTGAACATCCCACCACAGGGTTTCGAGGGAATTCACAAGTATCTGCTGATGTTTCATCAGACCAAGCCTTTCATCTGGTTGAACTTCTTGGTCTAGCATGGCCGCCATCTCATTTATCGAATTCAAAACAAGTTCTGAGGAGGTAAAGACAGCTTGTTTCTGAGGTTCTGTTTCTACCTGACGTGCCTTATTCCTAAGCACTAATCTCCACCATTATCTGGCACAGGAATTGGATATTTAATGCCCACCAAAACCCAGAATCATGATAGTTGTCTTCTTCTAAGTATGTCGTCAGCGAGCAGACAGAGACCGAGGAAATCCGCGGCAATTAACCCGCCTGCCAAGACAATATCTGCGAGTGACATTGATGTAGCAACCAACAAGACCGAAACAAAAAGCCACAATGTGAGTAAACCAACTAGTACGGCGGTCCAAGACATGAGTGCTATCTTGTCTTCATTGGATGCCCATTTTCGAAATACGAAGTAGAACATGTAGCCGGCGAAGATAAAAAACTGGATGCCTATTGTGATTGTGATATATGCCCCTTGCATGTGCTACCTTGCCGGAAAATGCAGTTAGTTCTTGTGATAGGGACTAAGAAAAGAAGATGAATTCCGGAGCAAAAGCCCCGGAATGATGTTATGAGATTAGTCTTGGTACCCCTTCATGTATCCCTCACGCTGCTTCCACTTTTCTTCGAGGCGCTGCATGATGGTGTACATTCGGTGAGTGTAAGGCCAGGCGTCATCAAACTTGCCTTGGTTCATGTCACCAGTGAATTCCTCAACGACATCGTTGATGTCACCGATGTCATTAATGAGAGTGGCATCGAACTCGTAGACCTTGTCAAGCTCACCCTCGTTGATTTTCTCCTTTGAGCCCCAAGCGGCATAGCCATAATCAGCATAGCGGATGGATGACTCAACCTTGTCTGTGAGAGCCAGCATGCGATCAAAGGTCTCCCACGTATTCTCTAGATTATAGTCTACGACCAAAGTCTGGAGTTTCTCAAGATCCTGCTTGACGAGTCGAAGCTGGTCAGCCATGAACTCGCGTAGGACTTTGTCCGCGGCGCGTCTCTCCTCCTTCTCCTGGTAGCCATGCCACCCCGGAATGTAGTGAGTTATTAGTCCGAAGAACCCGCCCTTGATGTCCTTGGCAGCTTTCTTTCTAATCCGCTTCGCAATGGGGTCAGTAATCTTGACCATTGAATTGATTCTCCTGAGTGATTGTTCATCCCTACTACCTAAGTTGCAGGGCTGTCTACGGAGTCGTACTCTTCTTCATATTTAAACAATGTCACTAGACGCTACTCCCATCTTGAATCGCATTTGGGACTGATTATTTCTGCAAAATTGGGGGCTGAGCCCTAAGGAATATGCTTAAGCCATCCTGCAATACTAACGGATTGAGCCAGAGGGGCAGTTCAAATGTCAAACGCATCTAAGCAAAGCATTCAGATGTCGATTCTTTTGGCATTAGTCCTAGTCATGTTGCTTGCTCCTATGGGAATGGTGGTCTACTTCTTTGATATGGGATATTGGTATGCTAACATAATGTCAATGTCATGGATTGTGAACTTCGAAACAAATGGCATCTTCTTCAGACCCGATGCGATGATGATTCTTGCCACATTGCCTTTCTCCTTCATGCGGATAGGATTTGTGTACATGATTTGGAGGGCATATGAAGGAAAGACCACGACTCGTCGAGCGCTATGGGTAGGTGTAATAATGGAGCTGTGGTTCTCTCTTCTCTTCTACCTACCCAATCTTATTGCCCTCCTCCTAATCCCGATGGTTTTCATGTTTTGGCCATGGGCAATACCGCTACCAATTCTTCTGGTCAGTGGATGGCTGGCTTTTAGATTAAGCCCACCTGTTGGAATACCTACTTCCTGGGCGGATAAGGAGCAGCCAGAAGCATGGTGGGAAGGCTCCAATCTCGATTCAAATCAATAGTTCAGAATCTAAAGATTTGATAAGGAGGTCATATTCTTTCCAGTATCCTGAAAGTGATCAAAATGGGAACCCAGTACAAACTAGCTAAGATGACCTGGCCAGAGGTCGAAGAGCGTCTCAAAGAATGTGATACGGTGATTGTTCCAATTGGCTCTGTGGAACAGCATGGTCCTGCACTCCCCCTTGACAACGACCACTTCATTGCCCAACGTGTCGCTGATATGGTGGCTGAGCATCTGTGGCCTGATATCAAGGTGACGGTTACTCCACCCATTGCCTATGGGTATTCTCCTCATCATATGGAATTCAAGGGCACAATCACGCTTCAGGAGTCGACCCTGGCGAATGTTATCGTTGATGTCTGTGCTTCATTAGCACAGCATGGCTTCTCCAAGATTATCCTGATTAATGGACATGGAGGCAATGGAACAGCTATCAGCATGGCTCTGCATATACTTCGTGATATGTCAAGTGCAAAGGTGTACCATATCGATTGGTGGGCGATGGCAGCAGATACGATAAAGGAAGTAGCGACTCCTCCAGTGTTCCATGCATGTGATATGGAAACTTCGGTCGCATGGCATGTCGGGCAACGGGTTGTTGAGGACAAGCTTGTTGATGAACCGGGAAGATCAATCGTGGAGGGCTTTATAGAACCCAACATGGCTTCAACAGCCCCTAGAGTTGGCACTTCATACTCAATGAAAGACCTGAGTGATTCAGGTGTTGTAGGCTATGCAACAGAAGCGACCAAAGAGAAGGGCGGCAAAGTCGTCGCGAAAGTAGTTGAAACCATTGAATCTTTCATTAGGCAGATAGACTGACAGTCAACCAACCTATGGAAATACATCGTCGTCGGAAATGTATAACGGACCTCCTATTGCCTCAACAGCTTCTCAGAACTTGTTATTAGGGAGATGTGGGGTAGATAGCAGAAGCCATCGGAGGCTGAGAGATGAGCAAATTTCTTGAAGACAAGCGGTTCTACGGATTAGTCGCTCTATCACTAATACTAGTGGCCATAGCCATTATAGTGCGGTGGTATGATGTGACACTCAGCATGTATGTACTAGGTGGGTCGTTGATCCTAATTGCTTTCATGAGCTATCTTCTCTATGGTCCGCCGGCAACTGCGCCTGATAGCAGAAAGCCCCGAAAGAAAAAGGTCGAAGAGAAATCTGAGCCTAAGCCCGAAGAGCCAGAGCCCAAACCAAAACCCAAGCCTAGACCAAAGCCAGATCAGAAGCACGCTGAGAGGCATACGCCTGAGGTTGTGGAGCCTAAAGTCAGTCTCAACGAATTGCCCATTGAAACCATTGAGGGCATAGGGGAGAAATATGGCAAACTGCTTCGAGGAAAGGGAATCGATTCTGTTGATGACCTAATCAATGCTGATCCCATTCGGGTAGCTGAAGTGACAGATGTAAGCGTTTCAGTTGCCAGAAGATGGATTGCCATGAGCAGATTTGCATGGCTTGAAGGCATATCGGAAGAAGATGCTGAAGCAATAGTCTTTGCGACTGGCATAAAAACAGTCAAGGCGCTTTCGAGAGCGAATCCTGCTGACTTGCTTGAGAAGATCAAAAAAGGTCTGACTGAGGGTGATGTGCGAGTCCCCGCAGGTTATGAATTCACTATAGAGATGGCAGAGAGATGGGTTGAATCAGCTCAAAATGCCCTGGACTGAATCCATTGTTCATTTACTCTGCTCTTCCCCTCTGGACAAGAATCAAAGCCTCGATGAGTGCAACGAAACCGAATACCCCCGATAGCATTAGCAGAGCAAGATTCAGAGTTGCTCCTGCTGCTCCTGCTCTCTCAGCTTCCAGACCAGATGTCAATGCCCCCAAGTTGTAGGTCATTAGCGCGATATAATCTTCGAGATCTTCGAAGAAGACTGCTCTACACCAGACCAAAGGTAGATCATAATCTTCAGCCAGTTGTTGAGCGTATTCTCCACCTGCTTGTAGTTTCGCAACATCAGATCCTAGAATGAAACTGACATTCCCCGCGCGAATGGCGTCTTGGACTTTAATCAACTCAGTTCCTGAGATGAGGACCTCGTCAACTTGTAGGACTGCCTCAACTTCAATTCCGAAGGCTTCTGCGATGTATGCCTCTGCGGGGGTCACTACAATCGAATGCATCTGTGTGAATGAATAATCAGCATCTGCAGAGGCTACCAGGTCCATGAGTGCCTGAATGTCTTCCGTGAAACTATCAAAGTTGTCCTGCCATATTGCTGAGAAGCTTGCGTTGAGATTGGAGAAGGCAGAACGAGTTGCGTTGGCTACTGCAATTGCATTTCCTGGCAAAAGCCACCAGGCGTGCGGATTGCCTTCATTATCATTGTTTCCTGGCATTTCAGAGAGTCTGGCGCCGAAGTCCTCATAGCTTTCCAACGCTAAGTCATCGTGCAAAGTGAGAAATGGCGTGTCAACAACAGAAAGAAGATCCTCCTCCCAGGAGAAATGTCCGGTGAGGACTAAAAGGTCTGCTTCTTCAGCAGCAGCGATAGCTTCAGGTGAGAGGGATGCAGCATGTGGATCAATACCCTCTGGAAGCATCACAGAAGTATCGATGTACGACCCTCCAACTTCGTTGGCAAGACCAGCTAAAGGGGAAATTGAAACTGCAACTTTCAGTACAGGTTGTGACTGAGCTGTCGTCTCTGGAGCCAAGCCGGCAAGAGATGTGACGACGAGAAATCCAAGAAGTGCAAACGAGATTTCTTTTCTCTTCATGCAATCACCTGCTGGATATGCGTCCAACTGAGCAGAGGGTCTCTCTCCTGTTATGACACATATCCGTAGATTATTAAGTATTGTTAAATAACTAATAACGACATTCTGAGGTGAGGACCATACCGATAGTAGCAATTTCAATGCCTGATGAGGATTTAGCCAAACTTGAACGCCTTCAGAAAGAAGGAGGCTTTTCCAATAGATCAGAAGTCGTCAGACATGCTCTTCAGTCATTGTTGGAAGAGCATCGAAGCTTGGAAGGATACTCTGGAGATGTCACTCTTGTTGTGACTACGATGATTGCACCCGGTGGGAAAGGTGGTCAATTAAGCAGGATTCAGCATACCCATAACGATCTTATCTCAGCTATAATGCACGCTCATTCTATGGACGGGGCATGCGTTGAAATCATGGTTGTAAATGGCGAGGCAAATGAGGCTCGCCAATTTGTTCAGAAGGTGAGGGCTCTAAAACAGGTTATTCGAGTTCAGGTCAGTCTTGCAGGAACGTGATTGATTATGTCAGTACCCCTAATCGAGGCGGAAAATCTTGCAGTGAGATATCCTGATGGTGAGATTGCGCTGCATCATGTTAGCTTCAAAGTAGAATCTCCTACCTTCATGGCAATCATTGGACCAAATGGATCGGGGAAGAGCACGTTGCTGAAGACCATTTTGGGTCTTATGAAGCCGATGAAAGGTCATGTGAATCTCATGGGACATGACTCTGAGAAGGAAAAGTCAAAGATCAGAAAGATGGTCCGTTATGTCCCGCAGCGTGATCGAATTGGACTAAACGTTCCCATGAAGGTAAAGGATGTGGTTCTTATGGGGCGTCTATTGAAGAAACCCCTGCCGAGGTTAGCATCCAAGAATGACGAGAGGATTGCGAGAGAAGCATTGACTCAAGTTGCGATGGATGGCTATTGGGAGCGTCCTTTCCCTGGACTCTCAGGAGGGCAAAGACAACGGGTATTGGTTGCGCGTGCCTTGGCAGGCGAAGGACACGTGCTGATTTTGGATGAGCCTTTGGCTGGCACAGACGTAGATAGTCAAGAGCTGATAGTAGAGGCTCTAGGTCAATACCATCGAGACAATGATGTCAGTGTGATAATGGTCACTCATGATTTGAACCCGATACACACACTAGTACGCGATGTACTCATGCTAAAGAACACTGTCGTTGGTGTTGGTACGCCTTGTGACGTAATGGATCCAGAACTTGTTCAGAAACTCTATGGTCCCACCGCAAAGATTGTAGAACACTCTGGCCATCGCTATTGCTTGACACGTGATACAGGGGCAGATAGGCATGATTGATGCAATTCTGATGATACTTGAGAGTCCTTTCATTCAGAGAGCTATCGTAGGGGCTTTAATGATCGCAGTGGTTGCATCAACCAGCGGGAGTTTCCTGGTCTTCAGGGGGCTCTCATTCATGACAGCTGGGGTTGCACATGCAGCATTAGGCGGCGCCGCCCTAGGTCTCTTTCTGCAAGCTTCTGGTATTGCGCCTTGGTTTGATCCAATATTTGGCGCATTGGTCTTTGCTGTCTTTGTGGCTTTAGTCACTGGATATGCTGGCGAAACTGGCATCGGCGAGAAGATGGAGGTAGCAGTAGGCGTTTCCTTTGCATTGTCAATGAGCCTGGCGGTCTTTCTAATGTACTATATTCCTCCTGTTCAGGTCCCAAGCATCTGGGGTTATTTGGTCGGTGATCTTCTCCTCCTAGACAATCTGGATATTGTGATGTTATCGGGGACTGCGCTGCTGTTGCTGATTCTCACAATACTGTTCAACAAGGAATTCATCTACGTGAGTGTTGACATGGAAGGCTCTACTGCGCAGGGTTTGAATGCTCGAGCCTACCATTATCTAATGCTGATAACCTCGGCGCTCGCCATTGCATTGGCTACAAAAGCTGTAGGAGCTATTCTCGTCTACGCGATTCTGGTAGCGCCGGCCGCCGCATCAAATGAGCTTCTCAGCTCAGTCCGAGGAGTTCTCCTATCCGTCTTCTTTATCGCTCTAGTGTCGCAATTCACTGGAATATCTCTCTCATTGTCTTTCAGGACATCGCCAAGTGCCGTAGCCGGAATACTTGCTGCTCTCTCTTATGTAGTCGCCCTTCAAATCAAGAAGATGCGCGACCGCGTTCATATTGATGAGGAACTAGAGGAGCTATTGAAGATGGACGCAGAAGAGGCTCAGCGTGTCCATGCTGAGATTCATGCACATGAACATAACCAGTAGACGCCATAGCTAGGGGAACACTTCAGGGAATGTCTTCATCGCACCTTCCACGAATTTTGGACAAGTCTGCTTAAAGTGGCCTTTATCTAGGGCTGCCTGAAGCCTCACCAACAACATTAACTGCTCACTCAACTATCCCCGCCCTTGTCTGAAGGAGTCATGGATTATGTCCAAACATATCTACACGGGAAGAGGCGACAAAGGCGAAACAGGCTTGTTATCGGGGGAAAGGGTGGGGAAGGACAATCCACGGGTGGAAGCCTATGGGACTGTTGATGAACTCATCACCGTCCTTGGGATTGCGAAAAGTCACTTGGACATTACATCTGACCCTATAGCTAAGTACACTCATCATATTCAGCAGATTCTCTTCTATGTGGCCGCTGAACTCGCCACCAATCCTGAGAATGTTGATCCAGCCAGTGACGTCATGAGCTTGAAGAGAGTTACAGAAGACGATGTCACTCAACTCGAGAAAATCGCCGATGAACTCACTGAGGAGCTGCCTCCTCTGTCCAACTTTGTCATTCCTGGTGGTTCGCCGGCCGCCGCTTTTCTTCACCAAGCTCGTACTGTGTGTCGTAGAGCGGAACGTAGAGTCATTACCTTCTCGAAAATTCAGAAGGTCAATCCAGAGGTAATTCGATACCTGAACCGGCTCTCAGATTTGTTGTTTGTGATGGCGAGATATGTAAACCAAGAGAAGGGTAATGGCGACTTCATAATATCAAGAGAAGGAGTTACGCGCCAGAAACCTAGAGATTGAGAGTAATGCAAATGCGGTACGAGTGTGTCAAGGCAAAGTCCCTTCTCTCCAAGCCTCTCAAGGCTGATGGGTGGTTTCATGTGAACCGCACAATGAACGCGTATCGCGGCTGCGAACATGGGTGTGTTTACTGCGACGGGATGTCAGAGCATTATCATGTGGATAACTTCATGACGCACATCCGCATTAAGGAAAACGCTCCTGAGATACTTCATAAGGAACTCAAGAAGGACGGCTATACTTCTCAAAGCGAACTAGAATCTGAAACGTTATGGTCATTCCTCGATCAGGACGATGCAATTCGAATTGCTCAGAAGGTACCTCGCAGGAAAGTAATCGGGGTTTGCGGTGGCGTCAGTGACGGATATCAGCCTGCTGAAAGGGAGCATGAGGTGACTCGATCTGTCCTACACACTCTTCATGACTTTGGCATGCCTGTATTCGTACTGACCAAATCTAGCTTGGTGTTGAGAGACCTTGATGTTCTCAAGGAAATTCACAAGAATGCTTTTGCAAACGTCATGTTCACAATCACACTCTATGATGAGGAATCTCAGAAAGTGTTTGAACCCCGAGCATCTACAACTTCGGAGCGTTTCAGCGCACTGAAGGAAGTTCGAAAAGCCGGTTTATTTGGCGGAGTCATGGCAACGCCATTGATTCCAGGAATCGGCGATAGCATTGAGAACATTAGGGATCTCACTAAGGAAGCGAAGAGGGCTGGAGCCGAGTTCATCCAATTTGGAGGGATGACGCTTAAGCCAGGTAGACAGAAGGACTATTTCCTAAACATAGTGAGGAAGCGGTATCCGAAGCAGCTTGAATTGATACGTAGCATCTATGAGGATGACCACCCCTATGGCCAGCCTAATTTCAAGCAACTACCAGTCAACATAATGACTCTAGGGTATGCTATTAGTAAAGAAATAGGAATCGGGGACCGCTCTATACGGCATAAGATTCCAAATGAACATGATGCGAACAATTTGGTCCTCAGTGTTCTATTGGACATCGTCTTTAGAAGAACCAACAATCTGGGCATGCCATGGAATAAGGCAAAGCCGTTCCATGAGCTTGCGGTTCGGATAGAGAGCGGTGTTGAGGACCTCAATGTAGTCCGAGAACGAGGCGAGTTGGGAGAGTATCTTCGCATAAGTGACCTAATGGTTGAAGCAGTAGAGGAGATTCTTGATCGAGGAACCTGTCAAGTCCTTGAAGAGGCTGAAAGCCGCTTGGATGAATCTTCTCAGAAGCTGATAGAATCGCTGTCTTGATTGCATCTCTTCAGCTAAATCATTAATAGCGCGCCGACTTGGCTTACCATAGATTGCAATGGTATGACCACCGGCGTCTTAATAGACCCAAATCGGGAGGTCATCTATGTCATCATCATTCATCCTTTTTGCTTTGGGCTTTGGAGTTCTGATTCCTTCGTCTGGCTCATCGAGAGTCTTCTCTGATTCGCCCCGAACTGTGTTCATAGACTTTGCACGTGCGGAACTCTCTGAAGAAGGTGCATCTCGGTAAAGCCGAGTTCCTATTCCTCAACCCTTTTAGCCTGACTAAACGATAGTTAGGAAACTTAAGACAAAGGTGTCTAGCAAATGGCACAAGAACGATTCATCGAGAAAGTTTGGAAAAGCAGACCAACAATGGAAGGCGCAGGTGTCCGTTTAAACCGCGCATTCGGATTCTATGAGGTCCCTCTTTTTGATCCGTTTTTGCTGTTGGACGATTTTGGCTCCAATAATCCTGACGACTACGTCAGAGGATTTCCGTGGCATCCTCACAGAGGAATCGAAACCATAACATACATGATTGCGGGCGAGGTCCGACATGGAGATAGTCTTGGGAATAAGGGTACTATTGGGACTGGAGATGTCCAATGGATGACTGCTGGTAGCGGTATCATTCATGAAGAGATGCCCCAGAGGCAAGAGGGCATGATGGCTGGTTTTCAGCTTTGGGCAAACCTACCTTCTGCTGACAAGATGATGCATCCCCGATATCGTGACATTAGGAGCGACGCAATTCCAGAGATTGAGCTGGGTCAATCAGCCAAGGCAAAGATCATCGCAGGGGAGTTGGATGGTGTCAAGGGGCCGGTACAAGATGTTGTCACAGATCCGGAATACCTTGATGTGAAAATCAATCCAAATTCTGTATTCAGGCATAGAATTGATAGAGATCATTCTGCGTTTGCCTATGTCTTTGAGGGCGAAGCGTTCTTTGATGTGGACCTGACCAAGTTATGCGGGCTCAAGAATGTCATCCTATTTGGCGATGGTGAAGAGGTTGTCGTCACTGCAGAAGATGAACATGTTCGCTTTCTGCTGATTTCCGGGAGGCCAATACAAGAGCCTGTGGCTTGGCGAGGACCAATTGTCATGAACACAAAGGAAGAGTTGCAGGTTGCATTTGAAGAGTATCACAATGGTACATTCATCAAGCATGAGAGAGGAAAATGAAACGTTTCGCCTCTCTCAAGTATTGCTAGCTCTGCACGCTGGAATCTGTGATTTGAAATGATGGAAGCTTCAGAGGCGAAACTACTGATCCGCCGTCTAAGTCGTTCCTTCATCATTGCATGTTTCCAAAGTAGTGGTTGTAAGATCTTCCAAGTGCTGCGCACCGAGTCAGTGATATTAATGCCAAGATAATACTCTTGCTGAAGTTCGATTGAAGAACTTGAAAAAAGAGTGAAGCATGAGGCCCATATATGGGCCTCTGCTAGAATTCTACCAAAGCTGGTATTGCCGCTTTACGAAGCCTTCCCAGACTCGTGGAAGTTTCGCGATGACTTCTTCAGAGATGCTCTCAACTGAGCCCCTGACTTTGTCAAGGTCACAATCGCCGTAAAGTTCCACATTGATCGCTTGTGGCTCAGTAATTGGTGCACCAATCTGACTGACAACGTAGCAATAGACTTGGGCCAGGTCCGGGTGCTCTTCAATGACCTTTTCAACTATTTCTCGTGCGGCTACATTGTAGGTCTTGCCGACATGTGATACCGGGTTCTTCCCAGCAGCTGCTTCGAGTGTCATTGGTCTGTAAGGTGTGATGAGCCCGTTGGCTCTGTTTCCGCGACCAACTTGACCGTCGTCACCATGCTCTGCAGAAGTGCCAGTTACTGTGAGATAAAACAGACCTTCCTCTGGACTGTCAGCTGTATTGACACTGACTTCGACTGGGATATCGGTGATCTTGGTTGCAGTGTCCGCAACTAGACCCTGAATGCCTTCCATCACATTGGCGTATTCGTCTGCGTCTTTTGTCTGAGTAGAAATGATTGCTGCAGCAACTTGCAGATGAATTTTCTCGCCCAATCTGGTCGCCATGATTTTTACGTCTTCGCCAATCTGTGGCCACTTCTTCTTGGTGTAAGCGTGATTCAATAGCTGCTCAGCTTCGAGCACAAGCTGTTCTGTGGGAGAAAGAGGGGCATAACCAACACCGAAGCTTGTGTCGTTGGCACGGGGCATTTCTTGCTCAATGTCGAAGTTGCCAACAAGGTCTGTGCTTCCCGCTCTGATCTTGTAATCAATGATGATGTCTGAGTTGACGTCCAAATTTGGAAGATCTCCACTCAGCCACTCTCTGGTATGCTCAACAGCAAACTTCCCAACCGGAACCTGTCGCTCATAGTCTTTATCAACCACATCCACAGCACGACCGCTGAGGAGAAGGTATATCGGTTCAATGACGTCACCTCCCCCGAATCGAGCGTTGGATTGGCCTCCTACAAGAAGCACCTTATCCACGTTATGATGCTGCACTCTTCCGAATGTTTCAAGGTAATATTCACTCAGTCTGACAGAGAGTTCCTCCGCCGCTTTATCGCAAAGGGTGTCCGGATGACCTTTGCCCTTGCGCTCAACTATCTCGACTTTGCGCTGGGCTACCGGAATGCCTTCGCCACGCGTTACTTCAATTACCATCGTAACTCATCTCAATATCTTATTGGTTCTCGCCCGCGGCTTGAAGTGCATAAAAGGGTTGGCATGAATACACATTCTAAGTACCAAGGGTTATTAAAAAAGATATATCAATTACCTACGGTTATAATAGAGAAGGAGTTGATTTAGCTGTCGGATAATTCCGCGAACATTCCAATAAGTAGTGAAGTTAGTAGACTTGTTCAGTTGCGACTTGAAGCTAGACTCACTCAGGCGGAACTGGCAAAGGCAGTCGGGGTTTCTCAAGCATACATAGCCCGAATTGAAAGAGGGACACTAGATCCAAAGCTATCAATAGTAGCTCGAATAACTGACCACCTGACAAGCCAGATAGCTAACCGTCGCTATCAAGGTCGTTTTCGCGATTTGACCTGTTCAGACCTGATGACTCCAGATCCAATGACTATCGATGCAAGAGACTCCGCCTCCAGGGCTGTCGAAATCATGCTTAAGCACAGCTATTCTCAGATACCTGTTCTTCGCGGTAACAGCATTGTCGGCTTGCTTACAGAGTACGATATCATAAAAGACCTGCACCATGATTTGACTCGGATGTCTGTTCAAGCAGTGATGTCACCCGAGTCTCCGCCGGTAATGTCGGAAACTACTCTCGTAACGGATGTGGTTCCTCTGTTTGAGGCTCACCAAGCTGTTTTGGTTCAGAATCAGGGACGACTGAGCGGAATTGTTACCCGAGCTGATTTACTCGGCCAGTTTTCTTGAGAATTTGAGCGGAGTACCATGGTGTTACACAGAGAATCAGTTATATAGCCTCAATCAAAGGCTAACATGGAGACTTGAAGTAACTTGGCTGATGAATTCGAGGCATTTGAGGACCTCCGTGATAGCCTAGATACCTTCGTAGAACGTTGGTCCAAGATTCAGCGAAACTCTGTCAAGTCGATTCAAGCAGTCACTAATACTCTTGTACAGATTGAGCATCTTGATGGTCCACTCGGCAAATTGGAATCTCTCCAGAACATCCGAGACAATGCGCGAGGAAAGCTGCTGGTCAATCTATTCGACAAACTCGTTCCTGCTTTGGAGACCTCCATCAAGGAGTTCACGAAGCTCATGAAGATGTTTGAAACTCTTCGACAAAGGGTATCAACTCTTCAGACTATCACCGAGTCTCTCCGTCAAGATGATAGCAACGACAAGCAACTTGAGGATCTTGTGGGGTTTCTCGACCTCATTGTATTGAGCATCCAAGACATCCTCGATATGTTTGAAGCTGAATTTCTTGTCAAGATTACAATCTTTCGAGACCTCGAGGAAGGGGCAGTTGAGGTAGGCGTAATCTCCAACTATCTGACCATGTGGAGCGTTGAGCCCAATATCGAGCCTCATGCTCTTGAGAAACTCTTGAAGGATCTTGATGAGCATTTTGACCTTCTGCGAGACATCTTCTTGGGCAAGACTGGAATTCATCTTCCTGATGTCTATCGAAAGGTGTCGTTCTAGGTTCCAATTCTAGGAAACTAGCCTTCTAGCGATTTGTTTTCGAGCCTCCTCAACCAAGAGCAAAACTACTCCAAAAATGGCGATCTCGATCCATTCCCATATCTCGAGCTGTACAAGCCCAAACACAGCAGAAAGCGGCGGAATTAGGAAAAGGATGCTGACAAGCAATATGTCGATGGCATAGACTGCCAATATGACTTTGTTCGTTAGCAATCCCATCTCTGTTATTGATTTCGTGGGTGACCGACAATTCTGCACACTGTACCATTGCAGAATGATTAATGATACAAACAACATAGTTCGAATCTTTTCCTCAGATTGATCAATATGCTGGAAATAGACGAATACCACGAAGCCAGCCATTACGATGCCATAGAGAAATGCTCGTCCAAGGGTGTCTCTCGAAAGAATCCGGTTTCTCAGGGATCCTGGGCCTTGGTTCAAAAGCCCTTCTTCCTTGGGCTCAAGTGAAAGTGCGACATCGAGCATCCCATCTGTCACTAGGTTGATCCAAAGTATCTGCAATGGAAGTAGCAATACTGGATTCTGGAACAGTAATAGAATTCCCAATATGGCGAAGCTCTCAGCCAGATTTGTTGCGGTGAGAAATAGCACTACTCTTCGCAGCGAATTGAGAATATGTCGGCCCTCCTCGATTCCATCAACAACGGCCTCAAACCTTTCATCCTGCAACACTATATCTGCGGCTTCCTTGGCGATATCGGTGCCCGTGATTCCCATTGCAATTCCAACATTAGCTTGGCGCAGCGCAGGGCTGTCATTAACTCCATCTCCAGTCATACTGACAAGCAGTTCCTGGTTCTGAAGGGCTTTAACGACGCGGAGCTTATGTATCGGACTTGTACGTGATAGGACCTTTGCGCCATCCGATAGCGCCTCTTCAAGTTCATCTTCATTCATTCTGTCGATTTCATCGCCAGTGAGTGTAGTATGTCCTAGGTCTTCATCGAATATGCCTACTTCTCTCCCAATTGCTTCTGCAGTGAAAGCATTGTCACCTGTTATCATGAGGACATCGATGCCTGCCCTCTTGGACTTCAGTATGTAATCTCGAACCCCTTCCCTAGGAGGGTCATTAATGCCACAGATGCCTAGATATTTCATATCCACCAAGTCTTCCTCGCGAATCTGCGGCGAATCTAGGGGGATCTCCTTGACCGCAAATGCTAGCACCCGAAGTCCCTGCGAAGCAAATTCGCCAACGAAGTACTCATTCCCAGATGGCTTCTCCAGAAACGACTCAACAGTCTCTGGCGCGCCTTTCACTATGAGTAAGCCATTCCCACTTGTGCCAACAGGTGTTTCTAATTGTTGATGAGGCATATGAGAAGTAGCCATGTATTTCCGTTTGCTTGTGAAGGGAATCTCAGAAACACGCGGCCATGCCTCGTCCAAGACATACTTGTGAAGTTGAGCTTTCTCTAGAGCTACAAGAAGAGCTGCTTCTGTTGGAGAGCCTTTTATTTTCCAGGTTCTGTCTTCTCCCGTGCACTTGTGAATTGGGTCATCCTCTGTCAAACATACGGAGTATACTTCGGCATCGTTGCATAGCGCCATTGAGATCAGCAGCATCTCAAGATCAGGGTATTCTGTCAGGTCATCTCCTCGTATTGGAACTTGTTTAGTTTCATCAGTTTCTATTTTCACATCAGGAGACCTTAGGCATCCCTCTGGACCGCATCCTTGAATGAATATTCCACCAGTTTCCGGATTGAATCCGCTACCACTTGCTTCAAACAGGTTGTTTGCCGTCAAGATTCTTCGAACCATCATCTGGTTCTTCGTGAGTGTTCCTGTCTTGTCGGAACAGATTACATTTACTACACCAAGGGTTTCAATGACGCTGAGGTTCCTTACTATGACATTCTTTTTCGATAAACGATACACACCGACAGACAAGACTACGGTGACAATTGCGACCAGACCTTCAGGAATGGCTGACACGAGCGCAGAGAGCGAGAACAAAAGCAACTCAGTGGTTTCAATTCCCCGATAAACGCCTAAGATATAATTCAAACCGACAAAGGCGAGTGCTGCAATAAGAAAGAACACGCTCAGCCTTTTCAGGCGTACTGCTACGGTTGATTCTTCTTTTTCAACATCTGACAGTTCACGATTAATCTCGCCTAAGATAGTGGTGTCTCCAGTCTTTTCAACCAAAATCCTAGCTCGGCCCTCAGTGATATATGATCCGGCAAAGACTTGATTTGACTTTTCATAGTAGTGCGGATTCTCCATAAGGCAGACAACATCCTTCTTTATTGGGATGCTCTCGCCCGTCAGGAGACTCTCGTCGACATGCAAATTCCTTTCAAATAGCACCCGGCCATCAGCTGGGACTTTTTCCCCTGCGCGTAGGAGTAGAATATCTCCAGGCACAATTTCGGAAGATGGGATATCAAGTTCTTCGCCATTCCTAACAACAATCGAGCGTGCTTCTATTAGTTGCCGAACTGATTCAATTGTCTTTTCAGCTTTCCATTCCTGCACGAATCCTATGATGGCGTTGATTACCAGAATGATTGCGATGACAAGTGCATCTAATGAATGGTCTGCTAGGATTGATACAAATGCCGCAAGAATTAACACATATACTAGAGGGGAGTTGAATTGCCTTAAGAATAAGAGAAGAGGAGTTTCCCCTTCTCTCAGGGTTAGTTCATTAAGACCATACGTGCTCAGTCTGTTCAAAGCTTCTTGTTGTGCCAGACCATCAGGACTCGAGCCTAAACTCAGAATGCATTCGTCATAGTCTAGTGAAATCTCTCGGTCATTTTTTAGGCTCAAGTGGATCACTTCTCCCGACTAGCAGTTTTTTCATTCCTTCCACCATATATGCCTCATGTTTTGGATGATCAATTGGCTTTAGGATTCATCACTATGCATGTCCATGCCTTGTTCATGCAATCTGATTTTATTCAATACTTCTTCAATTTCAGCATCAAGTTCGCTCTTCAATTCCTGATACGCAGTTTCTGAGATTCTTCCCGAATCATATTGCTTCTCATAAAATTCCAACTTCGTTCTGAATATCTCCTCCCGGATAGTGAGCTCTTGTAATCTCGCTCTCTTCTCTTCTACGACTCGTCTAAGTTCGTCGTCCAGATTGAATATTTCCTCCTCCAATTCTGCTTTCAATCGAGCATATGTTTCTGGATCTACCTTACCCTCGGTATACTGGTCAACTAGATGAAGAAGAGCTTGTCTTGTCGCGTCACGATGGACAGTAATCTCTATGGCTCGGTCCTGTTTTTCAGTCAGACCCAATATGTTTGCTAAGAATGAGGTTGACAATCCCTGAACAATGAGACTCACAAGTAGCACAATAAAGACAATTGAATATATTGTGGGCACAACATTGCTGATTGTTGCCAAATACTCGTCATGTACTTGTCCTGATAGTAGACTGGCATAACGAATAATCTCAGTAACAGCTATTGCTGCAAGAGCGGCACTAGCAACTCCTTTTATTCCAGCCCAGCTTAGGAAGAATCGTTCCTTAAATCCCATAGTTCTATCAGCAGCAGTCATCAGAAAGACAGAGATTGGCCGTGCTACAAGTATCACCAATATCGCTGTAATAAGGCCAAGTTCTATGACTTGAGGCCTCTGTATGAGAAACGCAATTGTTTCCGAGGCTACGTTCCCCTCAATCAGGGGGACGCTCAAGGTGTATCCAAGCAGTATGAAGACGATGATTTCAAAGAAGAATGAAACATTCTTCATCACTCCCCTCATTGATCTCTGAGGAAGCGGTTCTAACCCTATCCTTCGAGCGTTTGCCATGAAAATGCCTGCGAAGACGGCAGCAAGGGCTCCTGGATGGATTGCCAAGATTGTGAAAAGCTGGCCAAGTCCATATGCTAGAAAGGGGGTTGTTGCAGTTAATATTGATACATTGGTATCTTCTCCTGCTCTGGGAATTGCCCAACCAACTAAACGTGCAACAAAATAACCCAATATCACTCCCAGTCCCATACTTGCAAGGAATTCCCAGAATATGAGCGCCCAATTGGTGCCTCCAACCACATTGACTAGAGATGCGATGACTATAGGCTCAAACACAACGATGACAAGGATTACCGAGGTCGCGTCGTTGAATACCGCTTCTCCTTCTAGAATTGAGAAGAGCTTTCGTTTTACTCTAACACCTCCTGTTTCCAAAACCGAGAAGAGCGCTGCTGGGTCTGTAGGTGAGAGAATTGCTCCTATCAAAAAGGCGGCAATACCAACAGGGATTCCAATGGCAGCAGTGGAAAATTGGATAGCGACTCCACCAATGAGTGAAGTTGCGAGGACGCCAGCAGTAGCTAGCAGCATCACATTCACGATGGAGAGACGCAACTCTCTCAAATTGAGGGTCAGTCCGGCATAGAAAAGAACTGTAGCTAAAGTTAATTGAGATATGAAGTCGAATCCCGCAATCTCCACAAGTGTAGTCCCTGGCTGTAGCAGCAACAGACGACCCATAATTAGGCCAGTAAAGACCAAAGGTATGGGATGTGGGACTCTATATTTCTCTGCAATCTTAGCTATAGCTACGCCGAAGATAAGTATGCCAGCTATCAAGACCAATATTGATGTTGATAGTTCGCCTGCCTGCATCAACAGAACTCAAAACTCCGAAAGCACTTCTGCGCACTCTTTCGCATAATCTGAAATGTGTTCTAATTCAGCTACAATCTTTCTCATCATGTAGCTTGTGAAATCAGAATCTCCTCCCGTAGCTACTGAAATCTGACGACAAATTACAATGTTGTCCTCATCAATTTGCCTCTCGAGTTTGAGGATAAGATCAAGCGTATCATTTGATTCCTCTTTATTTTCGATTATCTGAGTAACCATGTTCTTGAGAGCACTCATCATCTCATGAACTTTGGAGGATATAGTGGTAAGTGACTCCATGAAGATTTCATTGAAAGCCTCATCTCGAATAACGTCAATCATTACCAGTACTCTTAGGAAAGTATGCTGAATATTGAGTAGATTTGAGATTATAGATTGCGCCAGTATTCCGAGCTCGTCTCTTGGTATTTTTCTTGAAAAGGCATACTTGTCGATTAGTCCTCTAACATGCTTGAAGGCTTTCTTTCTCCTTTCTTCCCATCTCTCCTCCTCTTCCACTTCACACTCCCTGCAGAGGCGGTCATCTACATATAGACTGACCTTCTCCTGAACATCGAGAATCGCTCCAAGCTGGTTGAGAATTTCGTTTCTATCTAGAAACTCATCAGACAATTCGTATCACTCCTCGGATTTCCTTCTACTCCATGATAGGGCAAAATCAACATGGACGAAGTGGCGCCTAATAGTTACCTCAATACCGGTTTCAATTGGCTCTCCAAGAGGCACTTCAATAACTCCCTCCCTTAAAGTCGGCATCGGAAGCTCGAGTTTTTTTCCCTCTCGAATTTGTTCAGCAATCTCGACGAGTAAATCAGCTAGATTTGAAAGTGTCTTCTCCTCCTCGAATTCGTATTCTTCAATCCGCATTTTCCCGTCCTCTTAGGTTCAATGCATCTATTCAACCATTCAGAAGCGTCCCTTTTTAGAATAGCTATCAGTACTTGTCACATTGCACCATCAGTCTTATTTGTGATTGGAAGTTCATCTCGTTCACTGAATCGAAGTCAAATTGAACATCCACAGGGATAATTACGATGCGCGAAGAAAAAGATGAAATGGTAGTCACTCCATGGGAAGTCAGAGGAAAGATTGACTACGACCGCCTAATCAAGGAATTTGGAACAGAACGTATCACTCCTGACCTCAAGCAACGGATATACAGAATTACCAAAGAGAAGCACGTTATGCTCGAGCGTGATTACGTTTTCTCTCATCGCGACCTAAATTGGATTCTCGACGAGTACAATAAGAAGAACAAGTTCACACTTTACACTGGACGCGGTCCAAGTGGCCACACTCATATCGGGCACCTTCCAACATGGATGTTCACCAAATGGATGCAGGATCGTTTCGACACACGCCTCTACTTCCAAATGACAAACGACGAGAAGTTCTTGTTTGAACCTGAGCTGAATCTTGACGATGTAAGGAAATTCACATATGAAAACACACTCGACCTACTCGCTCTCGGATTTGAGCCTGAGAACACGTTCATCATCCAGGATATGGAACACATCGAACTCATGTACGAGATTGCGGTCCAAGTGGCTAAGAAGGTTACATTCTCTTCAGCAAAGGCAGTTTTTGGATTTGACAACAGCATGAACATTGGTGGTATCTGGTTTCCTGCAATGCAAGCTGTTCCTGCCTTCATACATTCTTGGGTATATGGCAAGAAGACGCCATGCGTCATACCTTGCGCAATAGATCAGGACCCGTATTGGCGAGTCACTCGTGATGTTGCTGAGAGGCTTGGTTATTACAAACCGGCATCCATCCAGAACAGGTTCATTCCAGGTCTCAAGGAAGGCGGGAAGATGTCAGCCTCGGACCCAATGTCAACGATATTCACAACGGACACCCTCAAGATGGCAAAGAAGAAGGTCATGAATGCATTCACTGGCGGGAGAGCTACAGTAGAGGAACAACGGAAACTGGGGGCCAACCCTGACATTTGCAGCGTCTTCAAATATTATGAATTCATGTTCATGCCTGATGACAAAGATCTAGCGGAAATTGAGCAGAAGTGTCGGGGTGGTGAGATGCTTTGTGGTGAATGTAAGCAGATACTTGCCCCTATGATGATGGAGTTCCTTGAGAAGCATCAAGCAGCTAGAGAGGAAGTAAAGGATCGTGTTCATGAGTTTTCAGCGGCGAGGCTAAGGGATGAAATAAGACGGTAAATCATCTGCGCCAAGGAATTCCAAGTGACTGCGGCTATCTGATGATTTGCTCAAATTTATGTAGTAGTTCAGCAGTTTCCCAGACGAGGGGATATTTTCGCATGCAAAACTTCATGCTGAAGAATCTCAACATCGAAATACTTCTTGAGTTTCTTGAGGAGTCCTATGCCAGCTTATTCAAGCGAATAAAGCGAACTGCCTCCATAGTGTTCGGAGTCCTTCTCCATGATCCATTCTTCCAGAGAAAGCCTGGGGAACTGACATTGGCAATTGTCTTGGACTATGAGGCAGCGACCAATTCGGCGACAATATGGTGCGTCGCTACGGGCGGTGTTCGGATGGAGGATAGTGCCCTTCAAGCAGCCGAACGGGATTTCACATTATATGTAAGGAAGCTAGCAATCGATAACAATTGGAAAATCGAATATGGTCCAGAGAAAATGGTGCTAACGTGTCCATACTGCAAAGCACGGTATACGTATCTTGCAGAAGAAGTGAAAGGCAGCTTTGCTGATTCAACAAAATGCCAAAACTGCGGTAGATTGTTTAGACCTGAGTAATGCATTTCTTCTCTATACCTGACGAAGTCTTAAATGCCATCAGAACGCATGTCCCCCCAGAAAACTCCGAGGAGAGTGTACAATGAGTTCTGAAGCACAAGCAGTGGACGTATTCAAGTGTCCAGTCTGCAGCGGCAACGTCAAGACCGGCCCTGATGATGTCGTGATAACCTGCACTTACTGCGGGAGCACGACCACGATCGAAGGGAAGGCCATTGGCGACCATCTCATGGAGTCCGGTGTAGACCTTGATGAACGTCTAAGTGGCTTCCGAGAATTCCTTGACAAGAACAAGGGCATGAACAAGTCCCTTGTTCAGAAGGCTCAGGTCGTCGAGAACAAGCTACTTTTCGTGCCTGTCTGGACGACTAAGGCCAAAGCCGACTCATGGTACAAAGGATACAAGACCGTACAGGTTCCAGTTCAGAAAACAAGAACCGTTCGCGACTCTGAGGGCAATACGAGAACTGAGACCTACACGGACTATGAAACCGGCTATGTCCCTGTGCAGGATGAGATTCATACTGACACAGATGAGCGATTACTGGCAAGGAAAGGAGCCAGGTTCTATGGACTTGAAGAGTACCTGGAAAAGGTGGATCTCAAGAAAACGGAGCCATACAATTTTGAGAAGATTAAGGATCTTAGATCCTTTGCGAATAATGAGGAAACAGAGCTGACCCTTCTGAATGCAGAGATAGGTGAGGAGGAGTTCGAAAAGACCATTCATGGTCGAGTTGCAGATCGTCATAGATCCCAGGCTGCGGGTAGTCTCACTGAGCTATTTGACTGCAGAACAAACACTGAAGTCCGTGGTACCACTTATCTTCAAGCACCCTTTGCTCTGGTACGCTACAAATTCGAAGGCGACCTGTACAAGGCTGCGCTAGATGGAAATTCTGGAAAGGTCGTTCTGGGAGAGATTCCAATCACAAAAGCACAGCGCGCGATGTGGACTCTGGTGGGTCTTATCGGAATCGTGTTGGCGTTAATCGGTGGAGAGCTTGCATACACTCAAGCGATGCTTGCTGAACCGGAAACTGCCCTCCTACTTGGAGGAGGACTTGCTGCTGTGGTTGGATGGATTATGGCAATAGCTGGGTTCCGAGTGCTGATTATGACCCAGCGGGAGAAAAAGGGGTGATCAAGATGGCAAGATGTGCATTTTGCGATGCCGATTTTGAAGCTGGTCCTGGAGATGTCCTTTTGATCTGTCCGTATTGCGGTACCGCACAGACAACCGAGGGAGCAAAATTCACTGACCACTACATGATACGCGTCCATTTTGATCAAGGAGAGGCTCAGACTACATTACTGGACTGGGTTTCTAAACAGCTAGGTGCTCCTGCTGATTTGCCAGCCAAAGCCCGATTCGTTCAGTATCAGCAGTACTGGTATCCCTTCTGGATTAGTAGAGTTGACTCCCACTCGACCTATCGTGGTCTTGGAAGAGACGCGAACTTCTATGACGAGTGGCCTCAGCGACGAGGTGCCTACAAGCGAATTGACTACTTCTGGAAGCCAGAGTCGGGGCAGTTCACAAGAAGACATGAGATTAGCATTCCTGGTGTGAAGGATCTTGATGAAGATGTCAAGAGGCACCCCATCCCAACCAGAGCTAAAGAGTTCTTCAGCCACGCACACGCTGAGGAGTATGATGGAAAGGTTCTCCACAGCAACATCGGCGAAGACGAGGCAAAGAATCTCGCTAAGCAGATGGCTTATGACAGGCAGACTGCTCTTATCATGTCCGAAGTAGACAAGATCGAGGAACGCGATGATACCAACACCGTAGGTGAAACATTTCTTGTACATGTGCCGGTCTGGGAATTGGAGTATAAATACGGCAACAGCAAGTATAAGGCATCCGTGGCAGCCTCAACTGGATATGTTATCGAGAGCAAATATCCCAGGTCTATGGCATTTCGTGCAGCAGGTTTGGGTTTTGGTCTCTTACTTCTTCTTGGAGGAGCCGCACTTCTAGCAGTAGCATTCATGCTAGAGATGTTTGTAGGTGCTGGTCTTGCTGGTGGAAGCCTGATGGCTCTTCTAGGACTGGTCCTAATGTACAAGGGCGCCTCTCGAAAAGAAGCCAAAGAACAAATTTAGGGGCTCAGCCCCTATCCCTCCTTTTTTTCCTCTCCACTTCTATGTTGCATTATGAACTAGGGGATGAGCTGCTTCCTCTAATTCGATTAGCTCGAGCAAAGGATTGTTCGAAGCCCATCTCCCTAGTTCTGGTCGGAGGACAGAATCAAGCACTGCCAGAGCATTACCCTTGTCTTCCATCACCACAGGAGTGGATAGGAGTGCTTCCTTCACTCCGGCTCTTGTGATCCAAGGGCCGAGAGAAATGTTTCTGGCACTGCGAGAGAAATGGAATATGATGTGGTGTGAGCCCTGCCTTTCAGTGGCCATTGTATGGTAAGTTGAAAACCGCGCACTGTCAGCATGGGCAGACGTCCTGGAATCGGCTGATGAAAAACGAAGATCATCCAGACTACTTGTGCAAGTAAGTCCATCCTGCCTCTTTTCAATTCTAAGATAGTCGACTCTTGGTTCCCCAGGCACGGATAGCACTGTGAAACTATCACCAAACAATGTCGACATATAGATCTTCGATTCATTCGCTCGGGAACAATCAGCTAGTTCAATGATGCAACGGCTGATGATTGAATCAGTGGCTGCCTTATAGGCACTTCGTAGAGGCATCATTCTTCTATGACCAGCGGAGCCCAAGAGGCCAACTGACATTAGACGGGCAATTTGGTCGAGAGAATAGTCAAAATTTAACAGGTTCCATATTGCTTCAGTTGCTGGAATGTCCATCTCAGCAACACGTTGAGCCACCTTGCTGATTTCAGGTTCAGACAGAATTTCGATACTGCTCGCATTGATTATTGGACCACAAGGCAATAGACCTCCCACTGAATGGAGTTCAGGGTGAGATATCTCATTGACTTGCACATTAAGTGTGACCGGACTAGCTGAGAGCGCCAGAGTCTGAAGAACTTCCACCACTCTTCTTGGTTTTTTCTGAACGGAATCAACTGGAAGCATGAACCTTAGGAGTTTCCTCCTCATATTGAAAATCGCATCTCTTTCAAGCCCCCTCCATGAATCAGGACAGTCATAGATTGACAACCACTCTGAGGCTTCTGAAGTTGCCAAGATTCCAGCAGCTAGAATAGGATATTTGACAGTTTCAATGAATAAGCCAGGGGGGCTGTAGACAGTGATCTCTCTCTTCCTTGAAGTCGATTCAATCTGCAGTTGGGAATTGAAGACCTGAGAGATCACAATAGCCAAGCCCCTGACTGAGAGTATGGACCCTGCATCATATTCTTCTGCTTTGCTAAGTTAATTCTCTAATCCAATTATCCTCCATCACGAACAATCATATTATGGGGAGGCTCCACCGAGACTATTCCTTTCTGATCTAGCTCTATGCACACAGTCTACTGCGAAGGCTGTTCAAAACTTCCGAATACATCTCAAAAGGTGCGCTTGTTTCAGAGAAGCCACCAGTATAGACATCGTGACTACCTCCTCCTCTTCCACCCATCTCTTCAACAATGGGAGCTATGTATTCTCTTGCCTCCAATGGCATTTCGTTTGTGCTAAGTGTCAGAGTCGGTTTTTCGCTTGGAATGAAGAGCAGAAACACTGCGGGACCTGAAAGCGTGATTTTCTTTAGGATGCTTTTAATCTCTCTTGAGCCCAATCCGGGGACATATTCGTGAATAAGGGTGATGCCATCGATGTCTTCAGATGTGATTCCTTCTGAGATTAGCTTGACAATCTTTTCCTTGAGTAGCTTCTGATTTGCGGCTACAGATTTCGCTTTATCAAGAACATCACCGATTTGCTCCATCTCAAAAGGATAACGGTGTTTGCGGCGAAGCACTTCGTTGAATGTCGCTGCTATGGTTGTCTTCGCTTTGTATCCAGTAGCAAATGTCACTCTAGCAGCGTTGTCTTTCTTCTTGAAATCAATGACCTTGAAGAATCCAATATCACGCGTATTGGTTGCATGTATTCCGGAACAAGCGGAGCTATCATGTTCTCCTATACTCACTATTCTCATCATCTCGTGCTTGTCAGTCAATCCCTCACGTGCTCTAACTTCTGAGCTGACTTCTGATGCTTTCACTAGCTTGCTTTTCACGTGAATAGCTCTCTCAATCAGTTGCTGCACATCGAGTTCGGCTTCAATCAGATCATCAAATCCAAGTTCTCCCCCCTCAAGATCAACGGTGCCTCGGTTTCCATCTATCCAAATATAACCAAGCTCGATTTCTGGATGATTCTTCTTTATTGCCGCCACAAACAGATGTTCACCAGTATGATTTCTCATCATTGCTCTACGCCAATCCATGTCAATGTGGATAGTTGCATTCGTTCCGGGGCCAATGGGCGAATCAGCAATAAGCACCAGTTTGCCTTTCATTCTAGCAGTATCATTGAACTTCAAAACGCTCTCGCCAAATAGAATCTCCCCTCTCTCACCAGCCTGCCCGCCTCCCGCAGCCCTTACAACCTCATCACTAATTGTTATCTGGTAATGGTCATCAGATTTTATACAGGTTTCAATTTCAACATCGAACTGGTCTTTCTCGGGGTCGTTCCAATATGGAAATATATCAGTCAACGAAATTCACATCCGCCGAAATCGATAAAGCAGGGACCAACAGGTTCTATACTAACCTACCGGAAACGCAGAGGCGATAAATGATGTCTAGATTCCTCAGGAGAGATCCATTGAAGAGAGCCAAGAAACATGTAGAGAAGGCGTTGAAAGAGCTGGAGGATGACTACCCGGATTATGCCAGCACGGAGTATGAGAAAGCTGCATGTTTGTTCCTTGAGGAACGGGAAATCGATTTCGCTGTGAAATACTTCAGAGAAGCAGCCAATTGTGGGCTTATTGCAAATGATCACTCAAGAGCTGCAGATATGAAGATCGAGGCTGCCAATGCACTGCTTTCAGATGGCAGATTCGATGAAGGAGGCGCACTTCTGTCTGAGGCTTCTGACCACCTCTTTAGGGTGAAGAAGCAGAAGGGTTCGCTGAGAGCACTTGCAGTAGCGATTATATGCTATCTGGCGGCAAGAAACTTCAGCACCGCAATCAATCTCACGCGAAAGGCTGAGAAGCGATTTGCAGGGTCACAAGTGAAGGAGGCCATGTTTAGTTTCGCTCAGCTATCAACACAGGTTCTTTTTGAGGGCGCCTCGCCATCTGACAATACGTTGAAGAAAGCAATAAGCGCGGCTAAGCCAAAGCCAGCAGAAGAAGAACTAGTCAGGTTTGTTGCAGAATCTGTGAAGTTAGCTCAAAAAACAGAAGTTGTGATTGAATGGGCTGGAGCCACTCAAAATGAGATCAATGTCAAGACTCCCATCGAGTTCGAGCTGCGTTACAAATGCCCCGTTCCGGTTCAGGTGGTAGATAGCAGATACACGCTATCAAAGAGTTTGAAATTCACAAAGGAACCAAACATTGAGCCTCGGCTTACTAAGGAAGACTCTTGGCTTCTCGAAGTTCTTCCTGTTTTGAGTGGTGAAGGATCAGTGGGACCTTTCAATATGACACTTGAGGGACAAAGCGTATTGGTCCATAAGTTCAGCAACACAATCGAATTTCGCATCGCACGGGCTCCATCCGCTTTGAAGATGAATCTCACACCTGAGCGCCTATCCTGTGCATTGGGTGACGAGTCCATCTTTGACGTGGAGTTTGTGAATGAAGGTGATGGACCAGCAGACAACATAAAGGTCACAGTCGAGTTGTCGGACGGCCTGGAGATGTCATTGGGCAGCGCTGAGAAGACAATTCAATTCATTGGCCCCCGGGAAAGAATGAGATTCCAGTTATTTGTCAGAGGGGTCTCTATAGGAGATGAAGTGGTAACCGTAAAAGCTGTTGATAGCAGAGTTGGCGAGGAAATAGCGAAGTCGTCAACGGTAAGAGTTGCCTAGATGGCTCACTTTCCTCTTCGCTGTTTCTTCTGATTCTCTTGGAGGATATCTAGGCAGGCGCCCATGAGTTCCTGAATGGTCTCTTGACCTTTGAAGGCCTTGAGATGGTCATCAGCGTCATCAAGTTCATTGGCCGTTAGTGCTTCGACAAATGAAACAAGAGTTTCGAGCCATTCTCCTCTCGTCTTCTCAACTGCACGACGCGCTTTCTCTATTCTATCCTTTGCGTCCGCAGTCTTCTCAATAGTTGCTAATCCCATGGCCGCCAATGAAAGATCTATGACCGCGCTTTGGGGCTTACCTTCCTTCACCGCCTTTTCCGCAGCCTTGTCATACAGATTACCCATGTTTTCAGCACATGTCAGAAAATATTCGCTGTTTCCAAGCTTATGACATGCAAACGCTGCCCAGAGGTATGCTTGAGCAGCAGTCTCGGTTAGTTCTTCCTTGAGGGCGTATTCTGCCGCATTCTCAAAAAGCGTTAAGGCGGTATCAAATTCGCTCACTTGCTTATACTGTGTAGCTGCCTCAAAGTATCCTGTAGCCGCCGCTTTGTTGTCATCCGCAGAAACCTTCTCCTCTGCATACATATGATAATACTCCGCTGCCTTGCGGGTCATATCAATAACTCTGTCGAGATAGCATCCAGCAGCGTGTTTGTACTGGTTGGCCGCTTGGTAGAAATTCTCACTATCTGCGAACTCACCTGCGAGGCGTTCCCACTGTGCACATTCTTCTTCCATTGCATTCTCGACCTCAGCTTTAGCGAAACGTACGGCGGACTCACTGAGTCTCCCGAGTTGGTTGCGTACGGTACCTCCTGTCAAGCACAAATATGTTACTCTGACATAGTTGCCACGAAAAATCGAGCGTTTTTCTACAGATGCAATTCTCCCCTCACTTTGAAGATTGGAGTTCTTCGAGAATTTCCTTTGCCCTTTCGACCTTGATTATCTTCTCCTTGATGAGTTGCTCGGCAATCTTGTCAACAAGATCTCCCCTTGCACCCGCAGTTGCAGCAACGTTTCTTGCATGCAGGGACATGTGACCCTTCTGAATGCCCTCAGAAGCTAACGCTCGCAGAGCCGCAAGGTTCTGAGCTAGCCCTACACTTGCTATGACTCTTCCAAGCTCAGTAGCTGTTTCGACTCCCAATATCTTCACACACGCTCTTGCCACAGGGTGCACTTTCGTTGCACCACCGACAAGGCCCACAGCCATAGGAATCTCGATGCTCCCCTTGAGGTGGCCATCCTTTGATTTCTCGTACTTTGTCAGAGAGCTATAACCATCCACAGCTGCATAGCTGTGTGCACCAGCTTCAATCGCTCTGAAGTCATTGCCTGTTGCAATGACAACTGCATCGATTCCGTTCATAATCCCCTTGTTATGAGTTGAGCACCGGTAGGGATCTGCTTCTGCAAAAGCCCACGCTGCAATTATCCCGTCAACAACTTCCTCTCCACCAAGCAGTTCCTTGTCAAAGGTAGCAGACGACCGGACCACTCTAAGATCTGCTAGGTTTGAGAGAATGCGAAGTAAGACTTTCCCGCCACTCATCATCTCAATGCGTGGTGCTAGTGCTTCGGCCATCGTATTAACTGCGTTCGCTCCCATAGCATCCCTCGTATCAACGATGAGCTCTGTGATGACCATAGGTCCAACCTTGGTGTCGATGACTTTCACTCTGAGGTCTTTTGCGCCTCCCCCAAACCGTACCAGAATAGGATCTTGTTCATTTGCCAGGGCTATCAGATTCTCCTTTTCCTCAAGGATTTTGTCTTTTGCCGCAAATGGCTCTGGAACTTCGACTGCCTGAATCTGACCAATCATGACCGGACCTGTGTCCTCTGCAGCGAAGCCGCCGTGCCGTCTTGCCATTCGTGCGGCGTTACTTGCAGCGGCGACCACAGACGGTTCCTCGAGAGCCATTGGAATTAGGTAGTCCTTTCCATTTATTTTGAAATTCGTGGCGATGCCGAGAGGCATTGTCATGGATCCTATAACATTCTCAATCATATGGTCAAGAACTTCCAAGTCAACTGTGCCTGGGTCAAAGAGAGGCTTAAGCTCCTCCTCTGGGATTCCCGTCACGCTTTGGATGTTCTTAGCTCTCTCTTCTCGTGTTAGTTTATAGAAGCCAGGTATTCTCGAGTCCTCTACCAAGGTTTCTCCCTCTTGGGAGAAAACGACTGGTTGCAATAAAAAGGATACTCAATGGGAGAAATCAGATGAAGTTCCACATTTTACCTTTCAATTTTCGGTGGGATAAGCGCCTTCACAACATTTTGGTCAGGAACATTGGGAAAGGACATTGAGGCTAACCAGCAGCATTCGTCGATGATATGGACCTCAAATCCTACCCTAATGAGGTCAAGCAGGTACTGCAGATGGGAAATCATCGTCAACGGCAGTTTCTCTTGCTGATCATGTCTGGAATTTTGATCAAAGGCAACTAGCTCAACTTCTACCCTCAAAGGATTCTGCTCGTGATGGTCGTATGTTAGTATTAATTCCACCCATGATGTTCTGAATAAGACTGCATTAGCTTCGTGTGATTTGTTATTCTCACAAGTTTCCTTTAGCTCAGTAGCTAGCTGAAGGAATTTATTGGAGAAGCTTGATTCATTGTAACGATTAAGCGCGTCCATGTTCAAGTCACATCACTATTATGCAAGTAGGGAGGAGCCGCGATTCCTTGGCTCCTCCTCCTATTAGGAGAAAGTTGGAATCCAATGGGTGAAGACACGATCTCCAATCTTCATCTCCGCTTGACGATGACTACAGCTACAACTAAGATCACAGCAATTCCCACACCCATGGCTAGTAGCTCCATCGGAACTCCCGGAGGTGCATCATCTACGACAATGTTGTCAATCGCATAGTCATATGTCATGATTATCCTGAAATATCCTGATGTGGTGATATCGTTGTTCGTTGTCTCTACAATTAGAGTGTCATTGACATGTACAGTCATATGTCCAGTTGGACTCCTCGTCACTCTGATATGCTGCAGGACTCCATTCAAGTCTGTACCTTCATATCCGTCGCCAGAGGCAAGAGTGGTAAAGGAACCCCCATCTCCCTTCACTATTGAATAGATGTATTTCAGGCCTGCTGCTACTCCTCCTTGAATTATTTTTAGGCAATAGTAAGCCACAGGAGGCGAAGTCGGGTCCGTGGTCATGAAATGAATATTAAGGGCTGAAAATGCCGCATTTCCCCAATCTCCTATGGTTAGGACATCAAAGCTCCATGTACCGGATGTTATATTGGACGGTCGATACGCCTCTGTGGAATAGCTAAAACGAAGAGCGCCGCCCACCGCAGTGGAGCCAGCATCATGAACCCACCCGTCCAAGTTTCCATCATCGAAGTTATCAGACCATACTTCCGTGGCAGAACACAATGATGGTTCTATAAACAAGACAAAAAGGAAGCTCAGTAGTAGTGCGCCTCTCATCGACATCCTTAGGTTCTTTTTAATCATATTCATCAACTCTGATTGCAGGTTCGAACGCGACCTGCCGTCAGTATGTCTGCAATGATTGAATATCAGTATGCGTTAATATCAGACAGTTAATTTGAGCTCTAAACCATGCGAAAACTGCGCAAATTCACACATTGAGAACGAGTAGCCTTTGTTTGAAGAGCTATCACAGATCAAGCTCGGATATCATTTCCTCCAATTTAATCTGGGCGAGCCAAGGAGATTTCTTCATTGAATGAAGGACTAAAGGGGTTGAAGATACCACGAACGATTCCTTTGCAATCTCCTTCGACAGTCTATTCACTCCTCGGACATCATCGACAAAAAACCATGCAAATGCAATAGGATCTGTTATTGAATAGAACATATCGAAGAGAGATCCCAGATCACCCGACTGCCTCAATTCCTCATACCAATGAAGACTTGACTCGTAGTCGTTATAATGAATCCTTACAACTACTTCAGTCATCCGCTTGGTTGTTAGATTCATTCTAATTATGAATCTGAAAGCTCCGGACTCCATCAGGCTCTTGAGGATATTGCGGACTCTCCTCCTAGTCAGACCAGTCTCCTCTGATATCTCATTGATTGGTTTTCTAGCATTTATGTTTAGAGCCTTAAGCACCAGAAGATGATGCTTTGTCAATTCCATCTTTGATCCCTTAGATACCAATGTTCTTCTAATAGGGTGCAGCTCTACTTCCTCAACTGCCTCTGGCTCACGAAAGAATCTGCCAATCTCCTGGAGACGTTGAGCACCTATCCATTGACCTGTTGTCACATAGGACCTTCCTTTTGTTGTTGCCAGCTCACCAACAATAATAGTCTCAGGAAGTGCAACAATCGCCTTCATGAACTCCTCGGAATCCTCTGAAGCATCTGTGTGGATTAGGGCAGTGTAACCATTTGCCCCGATCATGGCACTTGAAGGAAGGACTACGTATAGCGCGATGGTGCCATCATCCTCCATGGCCACGACCCGATTCATGGTAGCTGTTGTGGACAAGCCGACCCGCTTGGCTAGCTCTCTGTAGCTGATTCTACAGTTCTCACCTAACTCATCGAGAATGCGCCAGTCAACCTCATCCATTTCGAGCACCGGATGCAGCTTTGAGCCCTGACTTATTGTCAGGAATCTGATTAGTCTTTCTTCTGTTCGAAAGAGGCAAACCAATCAAGGAATGACCATACGTTTAAGTCGGGTATGTTCAAGCGTGGTTGCTGGTTGTGCCTATGAGTTCCGAGAGAGACTTTGGCGAGATTGTAACTGGGCTCTGCAAAAAGAGAGGCTTCTTTTGGGGCCCCTCACCGGAGATTTACGGAGGCAGCTCTGGATTCTACGATCTCGGGCCTTTAGGCAAGCTCTTGAAGAATAGACTTGAGGATAGAATCCGTTCTTCCTTTGTGAGAGCAGACTTCTGGGAGGTAGAGTGCCCAACAGTATCACCTGCCATTGTATGGAGAGCTTCAGGTCATTTGGAGGGTTTTATCGACCCTGTTGTTCAGTGCACAAAGTGTCAAGAAGTGTTCCGAGCTGATACGCTTATCCAGGAACTGGCACCAGATGCAAACATCAAGGGTCAGACGCCTGAGGAGCTGACAGAATCAATCAAGAAATACGACATCAAGTGTCCATCCTGCAAAGGAGAACTCAGCGATGTGACTCAGTACAACCTCATGCTCAGAACTCGCCTCGGAATTGATACTGAAGCCTACATGAGGCCGGAAACCGCAACATCAACGTACCTCCTATTCAAGCGGTTCCTCACGTTTTTCAGAGACAAGCTTCCAGCGTCTGTCTTTCAGATTGGGAAGGCATATCGCAATGAGATCTCACCGCGACAAGGTATGCTAAGACTCCGCGAGTTCACTCAGGTCGAGGGTCAGATATTCTTGCTTGAGAAAGATGAGATGGAATGGCCACCATTTGAGGAGGTCAAAGACATCAAGCTCCCTCTTCTCCCATATCAGATTCAAGAGAAGGACAGCGAAGAGGTGTCGATGACTAAAATCTCAGCCGCCCTGAAGAAGGGCTATTTCCAGAAGCCCGCCTATGCGTGGTGTGTCTACCTTGCATACCGAATCTTCAAGGGAATGGGCTTTCGTGAGGAGAATATTCGACTCAGGCAGCACCTTCCTACGGAGAGAGCTCACTACGCAGCCGATGCTTGGGATGTCGAGGTCAATACGCAAAGCTATGGCTGGGTAGAGTGTTGTGGAGTTCATGACAGAGGTAATTATGACCTGAGTCGGCATCAAGAATACTCCAAGGAGAAGTTGAGTATTAAAGTGGGCAAGCAGCCAGTCGTTCCCGAAGTCCTAGAGATTGCCTTCGGCGTCGAGCGTCCACTATACAGCATAATTGACAATTCATATGTTGAGGACGATGAGCGTACATGGCTCAGATTCCCTCCTGAGATTGCGCCGATTCAGGTTGCTGTGTTTCCGCTTATGGGCAAGGAAGAGCTACTTGGGCCAGCTAGAGCTATTTACGATGAGATAATGGACAGCGGTCTAATCACGTACTTTGACCAGAGCGGCTCAATCGGAAGACGCTATCGAAGGCAGGACGAGGTTGGCACTCCCTATTGTGTCACCGTTGACTATCGGTCGTTGGAGGACCAGACTGTCACCGTTCGAGATCGCGATAGCATGGATCAGATACGAGTGAAAACCAGTGATCTTATTGGAGTATTGAAGCGACTCGTCAAGGGAGAAAAGCAATTCACCTCTCCAGAGTAATTGGGATTTGCGATTTCTGGGGAAAGAGAGATAAGGTTGCCAAGCACCATAGAGCAAAAGAGAGGGTGTTGATGAGCGAGACCAATGAACCAGTTCAAATCAAGACAGTTCTCGTTGCAGTAGATGGCTCTGATTATTCGGATAAGGCAGTTCGATATGCATGTGCTATAGGATCAAAGCTGAGAGCAGAGGTAGTCCTTCTTCATGTTGTACCGATGCTGGTTTCAGCCACTCCATACCACGATACTGTGTCGGACCAGCCATTCTTGGCTCTCCAAAAGGTAGGAGAGGACATCCTTGCGAAAGCCAAGAAAATCGCCGTCGGATTGGGATGCGAGGTCACCGAACTCATATCTCACGGTGATCCTGCGAACAAAATAGTTGATATCGCTTGTGAACGTGAGGTGGAACTGATTATCATGGGTTCTCGAGGAGTAAGTGGTATCAAACGCTTGTTTGTCGGCTCAATCAGCGACAAAGTTGTCAATCATGCACCTTGTCCCGTGATGATTGTTAGATAGGCTGTCAACACACTGCGCTTTGGTGGGCATTCTTGGTTGCGATGAGTCCCAGATACGGCACTTCTGTGGACCTCGGCACGTCTCAAATCACAATCCACCTTATTGACATGAGCAATGGAATCGTTCTGGATTCAAGAGTGGTGCCCAATCCCCAGATCCAATATGGTTTGGATGTAATCTCAAGGATTGACTTCCATCGTAGAAGTAAAACGAACGCCGAACTAATCACAGATGCCGCAAGAACTGCTGTTTCAGCTGGAATCCTCGCTATGGCATCACAAACGAATATTGATCCCAGCTCGATAGGATTGGTGGTTGTTGTAGGCAATACAGTGATGCATCATTTGTTCTATGGTCTGTCTACCAATTCTCTTCTTTCTCCTCCCTTTCGTGCTACAGATAAGGATGCCATATTGGTACCTGCTTCGGAGGTTGGGCTTCAACTGGGCGAAGATGCCTTATGTTACTCCCCACCAATTGTTGAGTCCTTCATTGGACCTGATGCTTTGATGCTTCTTATAATATCTGGTGCCCTAGATTTCGATGAGACTCTTGTTGCTATTGATGTTGGAACTAACACTGAGATTGCAGTCCGAAGTTCAAGGGGACTTTGGATGGCGTCAGCGGCTTCGGGCCCTGCGTTTGAGGGCATGTCACTTGCGTGTGGAGTCCCTGGAGAAAGAGGGGCCATTGCTAGTGTTAAATTGGGTGAGACTCACGAACCTAGAATCACTGTAATAGGAGGCGGGAATCCAAAGGGGATTTGCGGCTCAGGTGCTATATCTGCCCTGGCTAGCCTTCGTAATACAGACTTGATGAACGCAAAGGGGTCTATTCGCCGGGATGCGGCAGTTGAGTGGCTAGAAATTGAATCCAGCGGACCTACACTAGTATTAGCTAATGCGTTTAGGTCAGAAACGAAGAAGTCTATTTTCTTATCTCAATCAGATGTTAGAATGCTCCAACAGTCAAAAGCTGCCATTGCTGGTGCAATGCGACTCCTGTTACGAAAGGCTAAGTGTTCGCCATCTCAGGTCAGCCAGTTCTTCCTAACTGGCGCATTTGGTACCGCGCTCAATCTTGAAGATGCCTTCCAAATTGGCCTCTTCCCACGTTTTGAGAACGCTCAATTCCAACAATTCGAGGGAGGCGCCATTGCGGGTGCAGACATGATTCTAAAGGATTCCAAACTCCGTTCCGAGATTGAAAAAATACCTGAGCGAATTAGCTACATCGAATTGACAGATAATCCTGAGTTTCAAGAGTATTACCTGAAGTCGCAGCATTTCATCCCGATCTCTGATTAATAGACCAAATTCGCTGACTGGAATTTCTCTCCATCTCTTATACGCGAGGAGGACAACGGTTTCCCATCGAGAGTCCTCACTCTGGGAATGACAATTATGTGAAACCGCTTGAGACCTCTCTTGATTCGTTTATCGTTAATCACAAACGCATTCTCAACTACCTTGATTTCGTCGGACACAATTAGGGCTTCGAGATCCTCCATTTCATCTGCTCCCCCCTCCATGGTATCAATGGGGAAGATGGAGCATCTATCTATGATCTTCTCTTCTCTTAGGAATGCCTCCAGAACACCATGTCTTTGTGAATAGCTCTGGACTAGATGCCTCTTGGACTTTGAATCAAGCATTCTGTCAGAGGTTAGGCCAATATCTACTCTCTTTCCCAACTTGCTCGCAGTACGAAGCAAATGCTTGTGTCCCTCATGCAGATGGTCAAACGTACCGGCAAAAACAACTTTCCCGTAGAGGCCTGCTGTGTCCTGCATTTTCAGCACATTCCATATTATAGCTGGTCTTGACTCTTACAAGGATATTACTTCTCTGTTGTGGCTCATGTCTATGCACTCAAGCAGACTCAGTTTCCTTAGATTCTACAAGGCCTGCCTCGGTCAAATCATCAACAATCTCCACCAGTTTCTTGATTTCGAAGTCTCCGAATTGGAAACAGAGCGAGTCCCATATCTCGTCCAAAGTGGTCCATTCCTTAGATAAGTTGACTATCTCATCGATACGTTCATACAAGCGATCCAGTGATTTGCTTAGCTCCATGTATTTGGGCATCTTGTGTATCATCTTATTGGAGAAATATCCAATATTGATTGGATATTTGACCTTGCGGCGAATTGCGACGCCCAGTGATACCGTGTCTACAATTAGTTGATCATCCTTTCGAGCTTCAAGACCCACCTCAACACAAGCACCCTCGTAGGCCTTTCTCGCTACGACCATTTCAGTGGTGTAGACCATTTTTAAACTGGTTCTTAGCGCTTCCAAGAATGATCTCTGTTCCGAAATCAAATACCATTCCTGAGCCGCAACATCGAGTGTAGCTTGGCCGAGGTCATGTGCCCGACCTAGCCATCTTAAGGCTCTGGGATATATTTCCTCGGGGTCTCCTAGGCATCGAGATAGATCCCTGACGCTCTTATGTGAGACCTTTCGCATCAGCTCTACAGCCTCATCTCTTGCCCAAGTGAGGAGTATCTCCTTGCAGACATGTTTCGGAAGTATGTAGGTGAGAGATGATAGTACTGCTATTCTTGAAACATACGCCATCTGATTTGGGTCGATTTTCTCTATCGTATCAGTGGACGTGTGATAGAATCTGTCGGGGCTCTGGTTCAACATGACCGCAGGGATTCCAACAGTCTTGTCGGTGAACATGAAATGATCGCTACCAGCAGCGTAAATTGAATACTCAAATGGAAGGGGTGTCATGGTGCCTCCTAGCGATCTGTCAATCTTTCGCTTACCTTCTTTCTCAAGCCAGTATCTGACGACATTGTTGAATGTTGTTGGCAACGAGAAAGGAGTTCTAAATAAATGAAGCACTGAGCCTGACATTGCTGGATCTGCACCAACCATGTCTAGATTGAGAACGGCAAGACATCTACCCAAGATAGACTTCTCGTTCTGGATGAACTCAATGGTCCCCGACCACTCAGGAACCCATAGGAATCGAAGTGAGCATTCTGGCTTTGGAATGGTTCCTTCTTGAATCATTTCTGAGATTACCCTCAGCGTTTCCATTAGCGCACCGCTACCGGATGCATTGTCATTGGCTCCCTCATGTGGATGACAGACATGTGCGATAAGCCAGAATTCCTTGTTTACATCTTTCCCTTCTATCAAGGCTGAAAGGACCGAAGTCTTCCCTGTCTTAAGGGCTGCATCAACTCTCGCCCGCACCTTGACAGTCTTCCCCTTCTCGATAAGATCCTTTATCTCAAGGCCATCCTTTTGCCGTAGAGAGAATCCAAACACACCAGTTTTTCCTTCATCTGTGCCTGGCCAAAACGCGTCATATCTTCGAAGGCTGGCAATTTCATCCTGACCTGAGGGTGGAACATAAGTGAGAAGGCCAGCAGCTCCTCCCATGACACACAGAGGCTTGAATGCGATTCGCGCTAGATTCTCTGTCAGCACTATCTTGCCCTTGATGTCTTTCTCTTTCAGGTCGTCAGGTGTCAATGCCTTGCCAACATAGACAACTTCAGACTCCATCTCCGCACTGACTGAATGGGCAATGAGTGAGATTGGCTCTGCTTTGAAATCCGCCAGAAGCTTTCGCTCAGGTTCCAGGAGTTCTAGAGTTCCAGAAGACGGGAACCATCCAAATGGCGCGACAAAAGTTTCTATCTGTCGCTTGCCATCTGCAGGATATTCGAATATCTCAACTTTCGCGTTAGAAACCTTCCCTATCTCCCCTCTTAGATAATGGATGGCTTCAAGAATCCCAGGGCTAGCTTGAATCCTATGGAACCTCGAAATTGATGCCACATAGTCCTTTGCTCGAATCCCAGAGACCATCCTATTGACAGCCTCTACCATCTCTTCTGGCAGCATATGGTGGGTTCACCGGAATTTGCGAGGGAAAGGTGACATAAGTAGTATCCTACTAACGAAAAAAAGGAGTCACACCGGTTCACCACTTATGCAGCGAACCGGGTAATATCTTGGTTTGATGATTTAAGGTGCGAACGACGCGACAGGCGGAGCCACAGCAGGTGGCCTGGCGCCAAGCTCTTGGTCAAGTTGGTAAAGACCGGGGATATTGTTCCCAATGAACTTCATCTTATCACGAACAGTCATGGTCTTCTCTTCTTCCTCAGTCTGCTCTGTATAGAACCAATGTAGCATGGTCAGTGCGGCACGATCGCCTTCCTTCTCAGCCAATTCTCCTATCTTGTAGATTCGTGAGGTGACGAGCTTCTCATGCTCATAGGCGGTTTCCCAGACTTCAAGGACGGATGCATAGTCCTTCTGGGGTTTCTTAATCTCCCTCAAGTCAACTCTTCCGCCACGTTCAAAGATATGACGATAGAATCGCATTGCATGATTGAATTCTTCGAAGAATTGTATCTCCATCCAATGCGCCATTCCGCTGAGGTGGATATCTTCAAAATACGCGGCCATTCCCAAATAGATGTAGGCGCTATATAGCTCAAAGTTGAGCTGGTCATTCATCATCTCTTCTAGTTCCGTACTGATTTCCACTGTGCATTCCTCAACACATTTGTTGATGCGAGCTCGCACAATTAACTATAGTATATAAGTCTCGTCATAAGGCGAAAGGGTCGGAGTCTGTCCAACGAAGCTTTTTGAGTTAGCTCCCAATTTCTTCAATTCTACAGCTAGACTGGGTGCTATGATATGGCCGAGCTGATGCCATTGACCTTGGTTTTCGAGTTCATGTCGCCTCTTGTTGTGACAGTCGTCTATTTGATTCTCTTCAATAAGAAACGGAACAAGTTTATCGAAGCCTTCATCGCACTCATGTATGCTCTGACTATCACTTTCAATCTCTTCTATATCTGGTTCCTTCCAGTAGCATTTGCTCCTACCTCCACCGAGGTTGGTGGAACTGGTCTTGCATGGATATTCATTATCGACCTAATCTTCCAGTTTGTGTACACACTCCAACAATACCTGATTTGGATAATGGTCGCATTCTTTGCCGTTCTCTTCGGGATGGGAGTCCTTGCTGTGAAGCTTACATTGCAGGATCCCCTTAAGATGAGATTCAAGAATCTCATTCGAAGAATAGTTGGAAGTGAGCCCGAGAGCGACGGCTATTTGGGTCTTAGAGATCGATTGAACAATATCACTTTTCAGAGTGTTAAGCCGCAGCCTCTTAATCCTGAGGTTATTGGAAGGGCATGGCGCGATGCATGGAAAGACTATCTCATCATAGGGCTTGCTACTCTCCTGCCATCCATTGCAGCCTACATAGGAGATGTCGTTTCCTATACAGCCTTCCATATAACTGCAGATCCATCCTTTCTCGTCAATCCATATATCACTGGGGTTTTCATCTTTCTGACCTGGATCTATAGGTTTGGATATCCTGCATCAAACAGAATTGCAAAGGGCGCGGGATTACATCTCGGTGAGAGAGACCTTGGAAAAGAGATGATGAGGGGGGTTCTGGGATGGTTCTTTAGACTCAACATTCTTCTTTCCATATTCCTGATTGCAACTAGTGTTTTCAGCGCGTTCACTGCACCGCTATTGGTTGGTACCAATCCTGGCCAGTTGGGGCTTTCCGAAAGCCAGGTTATTGATTATATCCTCAGATACTTCAGAGATGGTCTGTTTTACGCACTGCCTCCAATATTGATTGCGATAATCGTGCTGCCTCTAGTAGAGGATTTTGCCGTTGTGCTTTACAAGAAGTCCTTTGAAACCTTGGCAGGACGAAAGCCTGATGAGGTAAGTGCCGCTCCAACAAAGAGAGCATCAAGCATCGGAAGTGGACTTGGCATTGGAGCAATAGTGACTGGTGCCTTCTTGGGAGGAGTGATGGGAACTACGCTATACTTCTCATTCAATAGTCCTCTTAATCCGAATCAGTTTCATTTCTATCCGGGTCAAGTTGACCCGGACGTTGTTAATCTGCTGCTTTCGCCATCTACCAACAATAGCCTCATCCTCCCGATTTCTTGGACGCTACTGATGCTAGCCATCCCATTTGCTGCTATGCTTCTTCTGGGCATTCTGGGGCATGTGATTCGATCGAGAGCTATTGGTAGTGCAGAGATCTATGCATGTGTTGCGGGAGTCTTTGTTTCAGTTGCAACATATTTTCTACTTCCAAACATGGATTATCTGCTGAATGTTCTTCCGACTCCTGCAGTTGTAGATGGTGAGCTATTCTATCGACTTCGACCGATAATAGGTCCGCCGACAGGGAATATCCTCTTCAGGCTGGCCCTGCAATATATTGTCAATTTACCGACCTATGTCTTCACAGCGCTATTCATCATGTACTATTTGGATTACCGAGAGAAGTGGCGCGAACAGATTGGTGAGGAATCACATTCAATTCTAAACCTCCAATCCAGAGATGTATATCAGGCAGTGGGAATGTTTGTGGGAGGACTAGTTACTGCAATGGTGGCAGTCTTTGCCCTGGCAATGATGATAGATCCAAGTATGCTCATCAATACATTGTCAGGTCTCTTCTCAGAGATTGGAGATCCAAACGGACTGGAAGGAGTACTAGCATGGTTTGCTGAAGTGGACTATAGCACTCCATTCATCATTATTGCCGAGCATAACATAATTCGTACCCTGATCATGCTTGTATTCGGGCCCATGTTCTGGGCGGCTATACTGTGGTTGGTGGGCGTCAAAAAGACAACAGAGGAGTCAAGTGTAGCAAGAATTGGGCTTATACTAACAGCAGCGGGCATTGCTGTGACTTGTCTCTGGACTTTCTTTGACATGTCAAGAGGTGTATTTACTCCGGCTCCTGTTTTGAATTGGATGATTCCTCTTCCTGCTCAGAATCCCTGGAGCCTAGCTGCTCAAATGGGACTCCGTGCCATTGCTGTCTTTGGAGCTCTGGCTCTGGTCTATGCGATTATAATTGGAACTCGAGTAAGTGGTGGCAAAGGCGCTGGTGCATGGTGGTTTCCTTTGTTCCTCTCTATCTTTGCCTTAGAGTATTTCATCTATGATGACCAATTCACTCTAATTGCATTGATAGTAATGCCAGTGATTCTGGTGATGCTGTACAAGGGAGCATATATGGGTCGTGAGGAAGTTCGGCGTGAAGATATACGGTTAACCTACATCAAGTTCAGCTTCATGGGGATTGCCATCGCAGAGGTTCTGTCCACAGCTCTAATCATTGGAGGCATCAGCATTATCGATGCGACCTTTGCTGGATCCGCGCTACCATTCCTGTCCAGCATCGTGCCGCACGCCATAATCGAGATACCTACATTTCTGGTTACCGCGGCTATTTCGCTCAGAATAGCGAAGAACCTCTCACCGAGTATCGAACAGAAGAACTGGGAAGATGTGCCCACAAAGACCAGAGTGCTGTTGACTGACGAACGCACTTGGAGAATCTACCTGCTAATCGTGTTCTTTCTCCTGCTTTCTGCCCTTATTGAAGCGTTTGTCACTCCACTAATTGTGAGGTGGGTGTCAACAATTCTCCCATAGTAGGTGTGTAGCGTTGGCTCGATAGCCAAATCCAAGTCCATAAAGCAGAATCGCTTTCTTACGGTACTAAAGTCGGCTTTAGCTTATTATGGAAGAATCTGATTCCTGCAAGATGTGCTTCATATGTTGTGTTGAAGACATCATATGAGATACCGGCGACTGGCATCGCATTTCTGATTATCAGGTAGTTCTTCTTGTCTATGCCAAAAGTCATCTCTGCTAGCCTTGCATTGGATTTCAGAAG
>JBHLQS010000003.1:0-59527 GCA_048883405.1 Candidatus Thorarchaeota archaeon | reverse complement strand
GAGAGGGCGAGGATTGCGTCACTAGCACTACCAGTCTTACTGACCTCTATGACAGGAACACCCTCCCAGCCTCTTACATCAGTGTGTGTGATGAGAAAGATCTGTTCGAAACTCTCATCACCTACCAAGTTTCTGACAACAGAGATCCTTCTTTCAGTGTCCAAGCCTCCTAGAGGCTCATCTAGAAGCACACTTCTGACACGCGGTGCAATGGCAGGACTATCCTTGAAAGGCCTTATGCTGCTCATAGTTCTGCTTATTCCGAGTCGTAGACCAAGGCTTATAGCTGTTCGATCACCGAAGCTAAGCTGGGCTGTCCTTTTCCTCGCCTTGTCACGCTCATCCCAGATTCTGAGAAGCAAGCCAGCACCACCACGTCCCTTTGCGGCAGTTGGTTCGAGGTCAACCGAGGTGTACTGACCATTGGTGAATGCATCTACATACCGATTGGTGGCTTTCCTGATGATTCCAATCAATCTCTTCTGAAAGACATAGTCTGAAATGAATCCGCTAACTAGTTTCCGCCGTACATATCTTGTATGCTCCTTGAGATCCTCCAAGGATTCTATCTCAGCACCTAGCTCCCTCATCTTGACAGCTGTCTCTTCTAATTCTTTGACTTGGCTCCTGTCTTTCTCGATTCGTTTGATGGCGGACCCTATGTGTGTTTTGTTCGAAATGAGGGTCTTACTTAGTGTTCGAATATAGGTCTGAAGATCAACTATGTCCTTGACCTTGTGCTTCTTTAGCAGCTTCTCAACACTGTCGACCTCCATTTTCTCAAGAATCACACCAAGCTTCTTCGCTATGGCCTCAACTTCTCTCCCTAGGTCTTCAACTTCCACCTGTTGCTCAACCAGGCGTTTTGCCGCATCAAGTGCACGATGAATTGCTCTCAGTCTATCATCAATTTCCTTGATCTCAGTTGGGACAGCTTTCAGGTCCTTCTCAAGCTCCCCAACCTTTGCTTTATGAACAGCAGCCATCTCCCTATATTCTGTAACGACACGCTCGCAATCATGGTCCGAAAGCGGCTGGTTGCATGTCGGGCAGATGGCCTCTTCGCCTTCCAGTGATGAGGTCTTGTCCTCAAGATCTCCTATCAGTCCCTCATGTGCTCCGATATTCCTCTCAATTCCAAAAGACTTCTCGACTATATTTTCTTTTTCTTCTTCTAGGCGGGCACCTTCATTCTTGAGTGAGTCTAGACGCGCACCAATAATTCTTGAGTCGGCACCAACAATTCCTGCCAAACGTAATTCCTTATCTCGGCTTCGTATACTCCTATCATGCTCTTGCTCTTTCAGTCTGAGCTCTTGTAGAATGTCACTCGCTCTCTTGAGGTCCTTGGGATTTGGCAGTTTCTCAAGGTCCTTCTCGGCCTTTTTGCTCTCCTCCTGTACTATCTTGAGCTCTTTCTCGTCTATGTCGATACGTTCCTTAGTGGAATCTATCTGCTCACGGATATGTTCTGGATCTCGATATTCTTCTTTTTTCACATCTATTTGTATGCCAAGATTCCGTTCCAGATTCTCAAGCTGTTTTGTCATCTCACCAAGCAGCTCAATGTTGTAGACCTTGACAAGCAGGTCTCTGAGCACTGACGGTGTTGCATTAGCAATCAATGCGACTTCGCCCTGCCGAACTAGCAGTGTCTGTAATGCCTGTTGGGGTTCCAGATTGAGGATTTCATCCATCATTCTACCTACAGTCATACTCTTATCCGCTATTCTCTTCCATTTACCCTTCTTTTCTTCTGATAGAACCACCGACATCCCTTTCGCAGGGTCATAGGACCGATTGATTTCATAGCGGGTGCCCGCGACTTCGAACTCAAGTCGTACCTCACAGAATGATGAAGCGAAATTGATTAGCTCGTCATTGGTTGGCTCAACTGCAACTGGTCCCCACAAAGCCCAAAGAATAGCCTCGAATAGTGAGGATTTACCTGTTGAATTTGGGCCTTGCACAATAATGAGCCCACCAGGTAACTCATCATCAGTTTCTGGGAGTGTGAGCTTCCGGAATGGTTTGAAGTTCTGAAGCTCCAATCGAAGGATCTTCAATCCTCTCCCTCCGACAGATTCTCTAGTGTTAGACTCTCATCACTGCGGCGAACAGAGAGTCTTAGCGCCTCTACTGCGATCTTGGTGAGGGTTTCTTCTCTGTACTTCTCATCAACTTCAAGCGTCTTTAAATAAGCGCGGAAGTCTTCCTCAGGATCTTCAATCAGGAATTCGGAGTCAATCTCAGGATATGCTGAGGGACTGTGGTCGGTTTCCGCCTGTCGTATCTCCCATACAAACTGTGCAATATTATACTCTGATTCAACTGCAAGGAGCTTGGCTCTCAAGGCCTCCAAAGCCATAGTTAGCTCAAAGCCACTAACACGAGGCGCCTTGCCCTCTAACCTTAGCCGTATTCGGCTTGCAGTAGATGGCGCCCATGGCTCTTTCACTCCCTTGGCTTCTAGCCAGTCCGTTACCTTCTCAATCACTGTTGATTCAGTGTCATCAGGATCTATGTCGATCTTATCGTTGAATACAGGTCTTTCATATTCCAAAACGATTGGTGTGACTTTCGGATCTTCGCCTAGCTCCAAATCCACAATCAAGAGTCCTTTCTCATGACGAGCTTCATCAAATCTCCATCGTTCTGGGGACCCTGCATACCAAGCTTTCCTTGCATGTTTGTGTTGGTGATGGTCATGGCCCAATGCGATGTAGTCATAGCCCATCTCAAAAATGGCCGTGTATAATGACTTGTCGATATCCATACCGTGGGCAACACCTACAGATATCTTTGAAGAGCTTGGAGTCTGATACGAGGATATCCAACTAGTGAAGTCACTAAGAAGACCCTGAGATGCGAGAACTGCATGGTCAATGAATGGAATGCAAAAGACGTCCAAGTTATCATATGAAAAGACAAGTGGCTTGCCTTCAGCAAAGGCTCGCTTTAGATCAACCTGAGTCGCTACATTCAATCCTGGTACCGCCATCTTCAATGTGTCAAGCAAAGAAACGTCTAGTGATCGATAGAGACCATGATTCCCTTCTAGAATCAACACAGGGATTCCAGTCTTGTCAATGAATTCTTTGAGAACTCTCATGGCCGTTTCCTGAGCCACAACAGGAGGCTGGGAGGGATTGTGCTCCCATGGTGAGTTATAGAGGTCTCCTGAATGAATCACTAGTTCTACAGGAGGGGACATCTCAGATATCCTATCGAATAACTCAGCAAACCGTTCGTAGAAGTCATTCTCCAGAAGACGGCTTCGCATCTCCTCACCCCAGACGTTGTGCTTGACACCATGACGTGGTCTTGCACCAAGGTGAGTGTCAGAGATGTGTGCGATGCGAACTGTCATTATTCGTTCCTCAAAGTGTACGCTCCTTTTTCGGAGAACCCTTTCCTTTGTACCTTCCCTTATCCCGTTCGAAGACTGTATCAAATAGAGGTATCTTAACTGGCAATGGCATTTCTCTGTACGATGCAGTTAGGATTCCTTCACCACGGGACATGACCCTGAACTCATTCTCAAATCCGGATATGTTGACACTTGCATTCTCAATACAGGCCCTTATCTCACGCTCATTTCCCAAGCGGAGATTGATTTCTGTGTTCATCTGACTCAGAATTACATTATCAAGTACGCTGACCTGTTGACTCACCACGAGGAGACCCATGTTAAACTTACGTCCTTGTCGCGATATGTCCTTGAATACTGATTGTCCGCGCATGAGTTCAGGATTGAGAATAGTTGGTGCTTCTTCAACTGTGATGAGAATCACAGGAAGGTCACGAGGGTCCCTTACAGGTGATTCATCGCCAACTCCTTCTTTGCCGTAGAACGATTTCGCTTGGGTTTTCGCTTTTGCAAAGAATGGTTTTGGCAGCCGCATTTCGCCCTGTCGCAAAAAGTCCCCAATGTTTCCACTACTCTTGAGTGCGCGCCTCATGTCTGATAGAGTTCTGGTCACTATTGTCGTAAGTAAGAATTGCTCCATATCTCTCATGAGACTGGTGTTTACCACCAAGATCCGTCCGGTCTCCATGGCTTCAAAGATGTCGCCAAGGATGGAACTTCCGCTCTCAATGAAGATTGGAGACCTCTCTAGGAAGCGGAGTCTTCGCTGAACTGCATTAAGCGTCCCTCTGGGTGTTCCCTCAGGATCCTCATCCATCCCAAGTATCTCACTCACCCAGTTCTCACGGTGCCGATTGAATTGAGCATCGATGAAAGAGGACATCTGAGGAGTGAACTCCATGATCGAGTATAGATCTCGAGGACGAATCTCCTCCCAAAGTACACGGATCTCCTTTGCGTATCGTTTAATCTCTCGGGGAGTGGCTTTCAGGTGAGTTGTAAGATAGTAGAAGTCGCTGATGACATCTTTTCTAGTTGTTGGGTCGATCTCCTCAATCACATTCTGGATTCCATACTTGTCTACACCTTTCGCGAACTCATCATGTGGGTCTATACAGAATGCGGATACTCTGGGATGCCCACTGTCAGGTTCGCGGAGATAATCCAAGTTAGAGTCGATTATTGATTTGATCAGAACCATCATCAGGTTGCTCTTACCAGCACCTGTCGAGCCAAAAATGCCAACATGCATGGGCAGGAATTTTGCGGGAATCATGACGGGAACATCAAGAGTTGCCTCACCAATCTGAAGGTCTCCAACACGGACGCTTCCGTCTGTCTGTGAACTCAGCATTTCTCTGACGGGCCTGTCTGATGTGCCTGGTATTGGTCGATAGACGTTTGCTAGATGGTCTGGAAGTCGTCTAGGGGACATGAACCGCCAGCCGTCCCCGGTTTCCTCAGCGTAGCCCAGCATCCTTCCATCCACCGAGAGGAGCATGTTTCTCTCAATTCCAGACAGGTATGAATCGCCTTCTACCATCAATGTGCCAGCGACTCTAGCCATGTCATCGACTTGCCTGAGATAGTTTTCCAGTCCGAGTACTCTGAAAAAGAAGACACGTTCATGGCCATCTCTCTGTGAGTATATCATGAATATCTCGCCAACGCTTATGTCGCGGTTGCTTCCCATGATACCTAGCATGTTCTGATTGCCCATGCCTACCTTTCCGAATAGTTCTCCGAGATCAGCTCTATCTAACATTATTCACAACCTCACTCTCATAGGTTATAGTCTACTCTTAATGGCTCAGTCTTTCTTGTTTCCAGACCAATTTCGTGCCGAACATCTTTGCATATCTCTCGAGCAAGCCTCAAGTCCTCATAGCTGAGCTTGCAAGCCTCGTGAGCAAGCGCCAGAGGTACAGGGTATCCATACCATCGTGCATCGCGTGACATGAATTCAATATCACGAAAGAGGGCTTTCTCATTCTGTCTCGTAGCCACTGGATCGCCTCTTACAAACACGTTCTCGAGCCACCAGACTCTATCAAAGTCAATTCGTGAAGGTCGATTATCCTGGGAGAAGCTGAAGAGATAGGGAACGGCTAATCGTGGAGGAATATAGGTTCGGTCCTCGGTAATATGAAGGCCTCCTCCGGGATCATCTCCGCATGGTAATTGACAGAACCATTTGGCACCATCCCCAAAGATGTCCTGCGCCATCTTTGCAATCTGATGTGCAAAGGGAATTGTGTGGTTCTTACTCACGGCACATAGAACAACGCCCTCCTTTCTTGCCAAAGATGCTAGCTCGCGAAGCATGAATCCACTTGGCATTGAGGGGTATTTCTTCACAAAGTGCATAAAGATTGAAAGTGCACCATCGAGAAACAGATACTTTGGACGAATGTCACTGGTTAACACGTCTCTTGCAGCTGCATACTCTGATACCTTGCGTAATTCATCATGAACCACAGGATTTGTGAGCATCTGTGCCCTTGATATCAGGGTCTCCATTTCTCTCAGTTCTGGGAGGTGTTTCTCGTAATCAGTTCCAGTGAAGTCAGATATTGAGGAGATAGCATCCTTTGTATCGTCTCTAAAGAAAGGCAGGATGATGTCAACCACGTCTTTGAGAGGATAGATCGATTCCAATGTTTCTGCCATCTTCTTTTGAGCGTCATTCCTAACTCCTGAGTGCCAATGTACGTCTAGATGGGGTTGACCTCCAAGACGCTCCTCCAAGGCCCTTGTTCCAATAGGAGCAAAGAGTTTCTCAGACCGTGTGTTGGTGTCTAGCACACTTGTTGCTGTACTCAAGAGATGCACTCTGATATCATCCAAGAGCATCAGATTCTCCGTGCCAGAGCCATCCACGGCCGCAATGAGAAAGTCTTCTTCGAGGATTGTGTCAGATGGATAGGGATCAACGACATCTAGAAGCTGTTCCTTAATGCGAACTTCATCCTTTGAGAACTCCTCTGCATCACGTCTATCTTGTTGATTGTCTATGTCTGTGAAGACTAGTTTTAGAATCTCTCTGAACCTGTCCGTGAGAATCTTCTCTAGCATGATACCCTCTCTCAATCAGTCGATTAGTGAAACTAGTTCAACCTCAGTTGTTTCTCATGGCTGAATCATAAAAACATAGCACTCGGTTTGGATGAGTGGTTTCAAAGAAAATGAGATGAAGAATCGGATCACAGAATGCAATTATTTCTCCAAGCAGAGGACCTATTGTTTTCTTCTGTAAATACGTGTACCTTGGTAAACTATAATGATGCCAATGACTAAAGCAAAGAGGGTTACTATTTGTGGTTCTCCACCAAGTATTAGTAAACCAACAATGCCTACCCAATAGAGGTACCAAGACAGAGGGGTTATAGGAATCATTATTCCAATGACCATTATTCCTAGCCCAATCAAATGATTTCTTCTCTCAAGATTCTGATTTTCCCTATTTCCAAGTATGATCAGAATGATTCCAATCAGAAAGCCAGTAGCCAATATACCCGGCATACTGACTCCATATTGTACTACTTGCATTATTACTAATCTCCATAGCAAGCGCTACATGCTTGTGGATGCATCATTCTCAATGAAAATAAGGATTTGCGCCGTTCCTCGGAGATTGTCTTAAAAGGAACTGAGCCTACGATTTTTTTGACCGCAAGGATTCTGGCAAGTTGGCGACCAAGCGGAACTACGGGAAGTGGTCCAGTGCTCAAGATAGCATACTTTGGAAAGACTTCATTCGCATTGGAAACACAGGAAACAACTGTGCTCCTGAATCCAGGAACATGGGACGGAGAGTCAGTTGTCCCGGATGCTTTTGACTGCCGAGTCATCATTGCGACAAACCAAGAGGATGACGCACTAGGAAACGCTGCAGAGATCGCTCTGAACTCAAAGGCGTGGATTCTCGGTAACGAAGCCACAATAGAGAGAGCCCGTGAAAAGGGTGCAAAGGCCTGGCTCCTGCACACTCTCAAGCCCGAGGTCCCTTATGAGATTCCGGGTCTGAAAGTGACACCGTTTCCGCTTCAGAAACGGAGTATGGAAACAGGCGAAACAATTGAGAATTTGGGTCTTCATATTGAGATGGCAAATATGAAAGTGTCATATCTTGGGGATAGTCTGGTACGTGGCCCTTTCGGACAGCTGGAAACTAATGTAATGATTGTACCAGTCGGAGGCGAACATGCATTTGCTGTAAAAGATGCAGTCAGTCTTTGTATTGATGCAATCCCCCAAATCGGTATCCCTGTCAGATGGACCTCGGAGGACCAACCCAAGAAGTTCGCCAAGTATATCGAACAGTTCGGGCAAAAGACTACTCCTCTCCTGATGGATGCAGGACAGACACTAGAAGTGCAGTGGGCTGCTGGTAATGAATTCAGGCATTCAGTCAGTTCCATGTCAGCTGAGCCAGAATAGTCACCCGGGAGGGTGATTAGAGACAAAATGGGTGAGTTCCAATTGAGTGAACACAAAACTGTCGTAATCGACTTAGAGGAAACCGAAAAGGCGACAATCGGCGAGCGTAGTCGTCTTCAGAACGCCGACGCCAGAGGGGTCCTATCTGTCAACAATGTTTCAGATAGATCACGAATCTGGAATGTCCGTGTGCTTCTTGAAGGAAGCGGCGGAGGTACGAGCTTCTCTGAAGAATCGATACCAGCAGGCGAGGTCGATGCTGGTGCCAAATGGGAGACTGACTACACAGTCGAGATCAAGAAGCCAATTCTTACTCTCACAGAGAGGTTTGATACCTGTGGCACAGTATCTACTGACAAACCTCACTGGGCGTATATATACGGAAAGGAGAATCCCGTCAAAATCACAATCAAAGTGAAGAATGAAACAGATGGGCAGCTTGACAATATCGTTCTCAACAAGACCATTCCACCCGAGCTCACAATGGTGAATGTTGATTCTACAAGCTCAGGGGTCACAGAGTTCGATGAAGGAACACGGACAATCATATGGAAGGATTTCGTCGTATATCCTAGGGAGGAATCGACACTTGTCATTTCAGCTACTGGGAATGCTGAAGACACCGAGATTAAGAGCGCTGGCGAGATAATAGTCACATACAGAGGTGAAGATCAGCAAAGGTCTGGCCTTACCCCTGATATGACGGCACTGACTGAGTTTCTAACAGGTATCGAAACAGCCGAAACAGAGCCAAACCAATGGGAGTGCATTTTGGAATGCTCCAATGAGAGCGACCTGATGGTTCGCCTAGATAAGGCGGAGGTCTATCTCACACCTGAGGATGGGGGAGAGAAGCAGAAGAAGATTGATGAGTCTCCTAGACTGGAGATGTCCCCAAATCAGGACTGGAGCTCGAAATTTGAGATTGGCAGCAAGTCGCCGCCCAAATGCACCCAAGAAGTGGTCTACACTCCGATGAGAGTCATCACAAGACGGGTCCTTGGAACAGTTGAGAAAACTCCACAGGAACTGCCTGTTGTACGCATTGACTATACTAAGGAGTTCGATCCTCCCGAAGTCAGTAGTTTCGACAAGACTCCAGTGGAGGTAACTATCGATGTGAGGAATATCGGAACCGCTCGACTCAACTCATTCATTGTTGAGGACAGCTTGCCTGATGATGTGATGCCTCCGAAGCCAGAACATGTTACAGTCTGGGTGAGAGGCGAAGAGTATAGCGGCGAATTCGTGGTATCTATAGACCCTGATGATCAGAATCCTGAAGTTCCACATAAGATGAACTTCAAGATTCTCAATCTCAAGGACTCAGTGGGGGAGGTGGAGCCTGGCGAATCAGTCAAGATCAACTATGCGATTATGGCATGGAAAAACAGGCCTGAGAAGGAATATCCCTCACCAATCCATTGTGAAGCTCACACATATCCTGAGGGTCTTGCTGGAGAGGCTGCAAGTGCAGAGGATGGCCATAAAATTGGTATTCTCTATAGGAAGAGAAGCATCTCGACTAAGAAAGGCATCAACAAAGGTTCAGATCCGGGTCAATACATAGTGGTTCTTGTAATAGAGAACAAGGGCGAGGTGACTGTGGAGAACGTTGAGGTGACTGACTGGATCCCTGCTGGTTTCGAATACGTGTCAGCTGACCCAACGGAAGAAGCACCTATTGAGAAGCCTGTAGTCGATGGCACGAATCTGGTCTGGACATGGACTAGAATGAATCCTGGTGACAAGAAGAAAATCAACGTTTCAGTACAGGCTGGCGAAGACGCTGGTGAATATGAGCGCCGTGAGCCACAGGTGACATCAGACTAGAAATCACCAACCCTCTCGCTAGGCCGGGGGTCATGAGCCCCCTGCCTAGTAGGTCACTCTACCTCTTTTTCAATCTCTTCTAGCTCCTTCCGGGTTGCGTCTAGCTCCGCGTCTATGTCAGATAGCGGGATGTATTCGCTTTCATCCTTTGGAAGCGTGTCGAGCGTATAAAGGACACGAGACCCAGATAGTGCCTTGTGTAGTGCATCTGCAATTTCGAGAATCGACTCACTGAGGTCGGACTCGCTCATGTCACTCTGCTCGTGCTCATAAACAAAATCGTAAGCTCCGCGAACAGGAATGAATCCCAACTCAAGCATCTTCTGCATTACAATGCTCGGGGATGCTCCTTCACTATTGAACCAGACTGAAACTTTAGTCACATATTCAGACATCGATACGACCTCGTCACTTCAGAATGGAACGAACCGCAACTATGTTTCTCTTAAGGGTTTTCTAAGGTATACGAGTCGTGGAGGAGTGCACAAAATGTGCGAAGTCCTCATGTTCTAGAGTGTGCATCCACTGATGCCTACACCCACAGTCAAGTCCTTCAAAATGTGCAGGGCTCTGGTCCAATGAGAATTGGCGAATAGATTTCACAAGTGCCTCGTCACACCTGCCGCAATTATGGGTGCCTCTGGGCTTTCCAGCAGCAACAGGATCACAGACGATGTTTATTTCGGAAGACACCTGAACTCGTGATTGTCTGAGAACCTCTGCGACGGTCCATAACCACGGAGGTCTATATGCACCTCTGTACCACATCCGTTCCACGAGAGTATGCTTCTGGACATTTACAGGATTCACTGAGACAGTTGTCGCTCCCATTTTCGCTGCATCAATGATGGTTCTAGTTGAATCCAGCAAAGCATCACGTTCGGTAAGAAAAGGTGGCTTGATGAGTACATATGCTCGCGTGCCAATGTCGTGGACTGCTGCTGTATTTAGAGCAGTTCCAAACTCGCTCAGTGAGAAGCCCTTATTGATGCAGAGATACCTTACACCATCATCCACGCTCTCAAGTCCAATGCCCAGCTCTATCTCTCTATCATCAAGAATTCTCCGAACAAGGCCTGCGGCTTCGTCAGTCACATATTCCGGCCGCGACTCGAGAACAATCTGACGAATGCGCTCGTCTTCCACGATTGCCCTCAGAATCTTAGATCTCGCCTCAAGTGGAACTTCATCCGGATCCAAGAAGCTTCCACTTGTGTACACCTTGACTGAGATCGGGCCCCTAAGCCCCTCAAGCGATGCCATGGCATCCTGAAATTGCAGGACTAAATCTTCAGTAGAAACCGTCTTACTGGCGCCATCCAGGAGGTAGCTACACATGGTGCAGCCACCACTGTCACCACGAGCATGAGAACAACCTTGAGTGGCCAAGACAACGGATAAGGCGTGCCCCACGTCACGGCCTATGCGGCTTCGGGAAACCCATTTAGCGGCAGGTTCTGCCAAGGATTTCTTTCTGATTCTCGAGAGAGAACGGCCACGAGCTCTCAAGGCGGCCTTTCTGATAATGTCCTGGAGACCTACAGGTAGACTACTCATCTTTCTGTCACTCCCAACTTATGACGAACTGTCACAGCCCTTCCCTTTTCAAACGCGCACATCTCTTTTCCAGACATCTCACTTCGCCCGACTGCCACCACATTGTCACTCTTGTCGATTACAATGACTTCATCGCCGGGGCGAATATCAGGGTCGGCCTCTCTCACTCCAACTGAGAAAATCGATCCACCTTTGAGCTCCTTGCCCTCAAAACGAACCCAGCCTTGTCGCGAATCTACGATCTTTCGGGCGCCTGCAAGAGTCAAGGACAACATTCCGGAAGAGGCATTGTATGCGCATACCTGTTCCTTGTCAATTTGACAGATGACAGTTCTATACAGCTTCCCCCTCAGACCTGCACCCTCTGGAATGAGTAGCTCACCTGCACCCAAACCAAACTGAAAATCCGCAGTGGCCCGAAGCGTGTCTTCCAAATCCGTTCGCCGATGTTCACCATTTAAAACGATTTCACTCATATCTCTCAGAGTTTCATCAAGCAGGTCGAGTGAAGTTCCACTTGTGGCTCTTGCATCAGAAGAAGTATAGATTAGAGTCTGTTTGAGGCCTTCTTCGGCATTTTTCACGATGTCGAGATAGCCACCAGAAACGTGCGCGATGATAACCGTTGACTCATCGAACTTCTTCATATGAGTTATGAGAGCCTGCACAGCAATCTCGGTTTCCTCTGCATCCCAGTCGCCGGTCACAGGGATGTCATAGTGTGCCACTGGATGGATTCGTTCCAGCTCTCGAGGAATGACTCCCAAGGGTGATGTCAGAATCGTTTCGGCTACTCGAAACCTAGCAGGCCCGATTGCGGCTTCGATTGTTCTGGCAAATCGCTTGTGTGATTTTGAGTCTGAGTACGGCTTTCTCGCAGAACAGGGCAAGAGCAAGACTAGCCTCTTATGAGCAGGAGGCTTGAAACGAGAAGCCACCTTCTCGCGAAAGCGCCTGATTGCTGGCGCATTATATGATTCAGGTCCTATGAGAGGCATTGGAGATTTTCCTACAGTGGGAGTGAACTCCTCTAGGAAGGGATACAACTCTGCATCGACTCTTCTGAGAATAGAGGCCATTGATGGGGAAGAATGTGTAAATGATTCAACCAACGACCGCAATTGCCCTGACCGCATTGCATGGACGCTCTCGGAGAGCAGCATCTGAAATATGGAGAGATTGTGCTTTGTGAGAGTTTCAAATAACGAAGAGATGTCTAGGCTCGTTATATCTGAATGATGAGTGCAAGCAGCACACGCGCAGTGTCTTGCACGATCAGCATCACCCACCCGCTCTGAATCCATGCGCCACAGTCGAATCCCTTGCGCCGCTGCTTCAAAAGCGCGACTAGTGTCAATGACATCAAATCCCAAGTAATGCATCAAGGGTACTGAGCAGGGCTCAATTCGGCCAATTGCCAGTGTGAACCAATTTCGAGGAAGCTGACTGCGCAGAATGAGCATTTTGAGGGCATTTGGACCCAAGTTTCCTGTGAAGCGGAAAGCTGCGGCTCTTACCCCTAGATGACCTAATTGCTGCAGGCTCTGCAGATAGAACTCCATATCGAGCGATGTTGGCACACGTACAATGGCACATGAAGGTGTAATGTGTTGATTCTCAAGAAAAGACTCCTGTTGATGCATGAGCAACTTTCCTGCATCTGAGTCGAGGACCTCCGCCGCTATCATCGAGGGAAGCAATACTGATTCATATTCGTGTAGTTTGTCCATCTCAATGTCCTTGACACCCGGAATTGACACAATCATAGGGGAGTCTTTCACAGGTTCAGATCGGCCGTAGGTTCGATATCTTAGTGTAAGAGCCTCTGAGTGGGCAGGTCCAATGAGCGCAGGTGTGCTAATCGCAATCTCACCCATGACATAGTTGCCAGCTCTAGCAGGTCCGTCATGGCCTCTGGCAATTAGGAACTCAGGCATTTCATTCACCTCGCTTTCTATACTAGTGGTTCATATCCCGCATAACCCTCTGTGTCGACTTCTGTCTTGGCATTTCCAAGAATGAGGTTCACACTCTCCAAGGCGCCGAGCTTAAAGAGGGGTCGGTTGTTATTTCCACACTGATAGGAGTAGGTGCAGAGAGGACATCCATCAATTGTCTTGCAGTCACATTTCTCAAGTATTGTCTTGGTACGTTCGAATGCTTCATTTAGCCGACTGAATAGGAGCTTTGATGCGCCATTTCCTCCTGGACTTCCATCATAGACGAATATGATACCAGAGTCCCCCATGGATACGCCGCCAATCTCTCTTGTGCTTCCTCCTGTGAGCATGTCGCTAGACTCAATCACCACATGTTCTAGCGCATGGAAAGATCCGCCATAGAGTTCGGCAGGACCCATCCTTATTCCTTTCGCACCGGGGAGTTTACCCTCGAGATACTCATTGACCATCTTCACAGGTTCAGGCGCCCCGAACGCAAATCCTCTGGTTGTGTAGTTGTAGATGAGTGGAGTGGCAAGATCGGATCTTCCAACAACCTTTCCGGACCGGGTTTCCTTTCTCACATATCCATAGACCGTTTGAGTCATCTCGAGTTTGCAGTAGATGACGCTCATTCCAAGAATTTTCTTGGCTTCTACAAGTTCCAGAATCTTGGGCATTGTTGAGTAGAGCGGCTTTGTGTGGACGCTTCGGTCTGCAAAGGGGACAACAGTGGCTCTTCCAAATCCTGGAGTATGCTTGAAATCCACTGACATGTAGTTGCGACCGCCGTGCAGATATATTGCGCCGGGATGTAATTCCTGGGCAGCCATCGGCATTGACCTCTCACCCAGAGCCTTCTTATCGGACTTAATCTGGACGGTATCACCGATGCCTCGAATGCTATAGCCTCTCCATTTCTTCTGCGCGGACTCAAAATCAGCAATTCGAACATTGCCGCCATCCTCAATTCTCACGAGACCTTCCGCTGCCAAAGTGTCAAAGATTTTCCTCTGGCTGGGGAACATCGAGAGATTCAGCTTGCCGCTCATAGCAGCAGCGATGAGTTGGTAAAAGCCAACCACTTCATTCTCAGGCTCCATATAGGCAGCATCAATATCTGTGAAGTATTTCTCAGGTTCATGCCGGTAGAAGGATGAGATCGGATCATTCTCCCTAAGGGCAAGGACTGCTACACTCTCTTGTCCCTTTCTGCCGGCGCGCCCAATCCTTTGAGTCAGACGTGTTATTGACACTATCATACTCACGACACTATCTAGGTCTCCAATGTCTATCCCTAGCTCGAGTGTTGGTGTTGAAACCAAGCAATGTAGGTCACCTGACTTGAACTGAGATTCCACTTGGCTGCGGTACTTCTTCGTGAGGCCTGCTCTATGGACCATGGAACGCACTCCAACATCTCTGATAAGCATGTTTAGGACTTCTGCCTCCGAGTGAGTGTTCCCGAATACAAGAGTCTTGAAGCCGCCTTCTTGCAGCCTTCTCACGATGTCCACAATCATACTGTATTTGCTGCGATTGCCTGGGTAGAACATTGTGAAGTGAATTGGGCCGCGCTTTGCGCTCACAGACTCGATTAGTCGGACTTCGCTATCGAATAGCTGGTCAGCGAACTCCCCAGGGTTTGAGATTGTAGCAGAGGCTCCAATCTTCTGGAACTCACCAGCTTCAAGCTCAAGGCGCTTAAGGATGTAGTAGACATTGGCTCCCATAGATCCTGTGTATAGGTGAATCTCGTCCAAGACCACATATTTTACTGTGTGCAGTAATGGGACCAAATGTGAGCCAGCCCATCCAAGATGATAGTGAAGAACATCAGGATTTGTGAGAAGGATATCAGGGGGAGCTGAGTAGAGCTTGGATCTTTTGCTCTGGGACACATCACCGTCAAAGATACCCACGGTAACTCCGGATGCCTTGCACATCTCGACTATCTTGTCATACTGGTCACGAGCTAAAGCCTTGGTGGGATAGATTAGCAGCGCTCTGACCCCTCTGTCCATGAAAGAGTCCTTAATCGTTATCAGCAGTTTCCGAATAATAGGCAGAATGAATGCCTCTGTCTTGCCCTGGGCTGTTGGCGCTGCAATGACAACATCCTCTCCGGCAAAGATGGCTTCGTAGGCTTCATCCTGAAATCTGTACAGCTGCGTTATTCCCTTCTTGGCCAGTAGCTCTCTCAATCTTGTTGGTATCTTTGCGGCTTCAAGGTTTCGGCCATACTCGGCTTCAGTGGACGGCATGAACTGGTACTTCACTAGATAATCTTGACCGGCACCAAGAACTGATTGGATAGAATCTGCCATCACATCCAGTTGACCTCCGCCCTCTTCCACTAATCGTGTAACTTCCTCTTCAGATTGAACCCGCATTCCTCTTGTGCGTCTGGGCCTAGTCAAACCTGAAGACGTGTCTGTTGTAGAAGAGGCTCTAGACCGCGTTCTCGACTTGGTTCTAGAGGCTGGTTGGATTGTCCCATCCTTCAGGGCTTTAGAATAGGCATCATAAGCATCAAAGAGATCCTTTCTCTGACCATCCTCCAGAATTTCCACCTGACATGTAGAACATCTCACAGTCCATATGTGGCCGCCTTTCTTGATATAGAGCTTTGAGCCACATTTTGGACAGTGAAGTACAGGCACAATGACCACCGTTCCTGCGACCTCCTTAGCTGAACTTATCAAAGTTTGGCAGGGGAAGAGATTTTGGACACACAACAAGATTTTTAACCGGTTGTTCACACCGAACGCACAATCGCTCCGTTTGTGGGAGATGACAGTTACATGGTTGAAGAGATAACTCAAGACGAACTTGACAAGGTTGTGGGTGATAACAAGGTCGTGTTTATAGACTGCCACGCAATCTGGTGCGGTCCCTGCAGGACACTATCACCAATTCTTGAAGAGCTAGATGAGAAGTATTCGGGCAAAGGATTCAAGGTTGTCAAGCTGGACGTGGATCAGAACAGAGAGTTCAGCATGACTAATCGTGTCACAGGCGTTCCAAGCGTGTTCGTCTACAGTGAGGGCAAGCGTGTCGTGTTTGATGATGGCGGAGGCAGGAAAGTCGATAGGCTTGTGGGGGTCATGCCGCCTGAAGTATACACGCAGATTGCGGAAGAGCTGCTTGCTGAAGCATAAAGATCTACATTCCCGGTTGGACCAAAACGAAGTCTACCGGGCTTGTTCTGTTTTCGATTAGATGATTTCCAGTAAGATTCATAGGGAAATTATCAGCTGATGGCATCGCTTGGAGAGATATTGTTGCTTCGCGATGTCAATATAGAGGACATTTATTATGCTATAACTGAGTCACGGCTCACCTTCGTGGACTGCTGGGCACCATGGTGTAAACCGTGCAACGCTCTGTTGCCAACATTAGATAGCCTTGCAGAAAGATATAGCGACAATCCTGACGTTTCATTTATCCAGATAAATGTCCAAGAGTTTCCAGAGTTCAGTGCGAAGCATGACATCCTTGGTCTACCTTGCATATTGGTGTTTCTTGATGGAGAGCCTGTAGAATTTGATGACCCGAGTGGCCGCCTTAAGAAGAAGACCAATCGATTGATTGGCAAGAGGCCAGGTTGGCATTTTGAAGCAGTAATTCAGCAAATCATCCCTCAATGAATCTATTCTCTAATGTCATGTGATGTTTTATATTCGTCTAATCAACAGCCATCAAGAGTACAGTTTGGAGAGGTGGAAACGCTGCCTATTCTTCCATTTGCTGATAAAAACCCGAAAATTGACACTGATGCATATGTCAGTGAACAAGCCACAATAGTTGGCGATGTTGAGATTGGTCCTGGTGCCAGTATATGGCCAGGAGCCGTGATAAGAGGCGATCAAGCTTCAGTGCGAATCGGAGCGAATACTTGTATTCAAGACAGTGTTGTTATTCATGCACATACTGAAGATAACCCGGCAATTATCGGAAATCTCAGTATTATTGGCAGCGCCTCTGTAATCCATGGCGTATATATCGGAGATAGCGCAAATGTGGGAGATGGCTGCGTCATTTTCGATGGGGCAACGCTAGGAGAGGGAATTAGACTTGCACCGGGGAGTATTGTTCCTGCAAACATAGTGATTCCTCCAAGAAGCCTGAATTCAGGTGTACCAGCATCTCAGATACGGGAACTCTCTCGGGAAGAAGTGGAAAAGCAGTCCGAAAGAGCAGAAACAATCTCACAAGTCTTCAAGAAGCTGAAGAGATGGCAAGTCACACCATAACTACATAGTTTCTCTTGAAATGGTTGATAGATTCTCATAGCCATCAGAGGTGATAAGATACATATCGCCAATTTTCGCAGCTCCCACTCCTTCGTGATAATATGTGGGATGCAGGGAGAGAACCATTCCCTCCCTTAGCGATGCCTTACTTAATGAAACCATGAGAGGCGGCTCCTGAAGATCTAGACCTATTGAGTTCCCCAGAGGCTGCAGAAAGCTACCAATGGGAGTCTTTCTCCCCACTTTCTTGGCTACTCGTCCATAGACATCTGAAACTCCAGCTCCAGCTGTCATTTTGTCCTCGGCAGCTCTGCAGGCTCGCAAAACTGCATCGTACGCTTTTTGTTGAGATTGATTTGGCAGTCCAGTATGCAATGTTCTGGCAACTTCAGCAAAGTATCCTGATTCGCTAACTGTAACATCAATAACCACTGGTTCATCCTTCCCAATCCGGTTGGCAGTTGGTTGTGCGAAAGGAAACCTTCCGCGGTTTCCAGATAACACTGCAGCTCTGATGCCTCGTAGTTGACCGCCAGCAGCCCTCATTGCAGCCTCAATCTCAATTGATGCGTCAGCCTCTGTCTTACCCGGTGCGATGATCTCGAGGGCTGTACGAATTCCAATCTCAGCTACCTCGACCGCCTTGCGAATTGCTTCAATCTCTGCATCATCTTTGACCTGTCTAAGCCTCCAGAGAAGGGATGATAAATCCTTGAAGCCAGCACCCGGAATCCTTGTCTTGAGATATTCGAACTCCTTTACTGAGAGACGTTCTTGCTGCAGACCTATCATACCGTTCTCGACTCCGGAATCCTCGAGAATCTTGACTACCGAGTCCCAGAACTTACCACTTCGATAGAGACCCCACTCATCAAAGGGCTTGTCATCTATGGGATGAACTTGAGCCATTATGGAATTTTGGCCTAGTGCCTCATGTTGCAGGCTAGACATCACCAACTGAGGCTGCTCATTCATTCTAATGACGCATCCGGTAGGCAGAGTGTTGGTGGGACTCTCATAGCCGGTTAGATATCGAACATCTTGCCTTCGTGTCACTACAAGAGCTTCTACATCTTCGCTCTTCATGGCTCTATGGATTCGTTCGATTCTCTGGGGGGTGAACTGCATTACACGCAACTCAACTGCAATCACTGTCTTTTCAGAACAAGACTAGTGTATTTGTCGAATTTCACGCTCATTTAAGCTTCACGCCGATGATGAATCTTTTGAAAAATTAATGGCGGGACCGCCCGGATTCGAACCGGGGATTACCAACTCCGCAGGCTGGTGCCTTATCCAGGCTAGACTACGGCCCCGTTCACCGAGGGGCCTTGTTCAACTTATAGAGTCTTCGCTGGAGGCTTGGGATTCAAACATTGAAATGAACAATCTCTATGACTGCACGACCCCTCCTCTTTGTTACTCTGAATGTGCGCTGGGAAGTCTGAAGGATGAAACTCTCACCCTCATCCAAAGTTTCTAGAACTGTTCGGCCCATTGGACCGTTGAGATATCTAGTGAAGCGTTCAACCACTCTATCAGAGGGGGAACGTGCGCCCTTCAATAAGCTCATTGATTGCGACCTCGCGTCAGACAAGTGTGCCTCGACGGGACATTTAAACTCCAATCGATTTTAACAAAGAAATAGTAATGGCGGGACCGCCCGGATTTGAACCGGGGATAACCAACTCCGGAGGCTGGTGCCTTATCCAGGCTAGACTACGGCCCCAAGACTCCTCATTGGTTCCTCTTTTTAGATTTGCTACACAGCACCCAGATCAGTTTCGAACAAGATCAGGCTCAACAAGCCACCATGCATCACGCTTCCCCTTTACCTCCCCCTTTTCATATCTGAGAATCCGAGATCCAAACACTTCTTTGGATCGATCATTCAATTTCCGGATTCGCACATGGATTGTTTTGCGTTTTTCTGCGTCTTTGAGGAATTTCTTTGCAAGCTCAGGTGTAGATGCACCCTCATGTTGAAGGAAGTAGGCGATTATATTTCGATCCAAATCATCTCGACATATCTGAGTCCTGACAGTTTCATTCATTCCTCCGATATAGACACTAGTAGAACGAAGACCTTCCAGATGTTCAACCCTATCCTGAAGCTGTTCCACATCTTTCATCAGCTGGAAGACAACTGGAGGAATCTCCTGGTCAAGTCTCCACAGAATAGCATCCTTGATGAACCTCTGTCGCCCTCGCTCTCCAGCCATGGCGTCTATTCTTTTCAGGGTCTCTTCGTCAAGCGTTACACGAATGCTGAGAGTTTTCTTTTTGCGAGCGGGATTCATCTCAATGTCCACCTCTTCCGAGTAGACAACATTCAATACCGGGACAAAAAGCCTTCCTCTGTATGATGTGCTCCTCCGACACAGTTATAACAACTGCCGCAGCGGGCACGCTGAAGAAGCAACGGTGAGAATCTGATGGTCAACAAGGAAAAGGCTGCGAAACGGGATCTGATAAGAATAAGAAAGAGCCAGAATCCGCAGCAGATCGACTTCAGAAAAATGCGCAAACATCGCAAGGCGCGATCAGAATTCTGGGCATTCAAGAAAAAGCCCTCAGCACATGTAGTTATTGAGAAGAAGGAGAAGGCCAAGCCAAAGCCCAAGAAGAAAGCGCCAAGAAGGAGGAAGGAGCCTGAACTGGAAGTCATCGAAGAGGAACCTGAATTAGAAGTCATCGAGGATGAATCAGAACTCGAAGAGATCGAGGATGAACCAGTACTAGCGGTTCTCAAGGAGGAGCCAGAATTGGAAGCCCTCGAAGAGAAAGAAGAGGAGCCAGAACTCGAGGTGATTGATAAAGAACTTGAGGACCTCTACTCGTATGATGACGATATTCTGGATGATGATGAACTCGAGGAACTGGATGAGTAGAGTCTGCACCTCCCTTCAATTCATGACAAAGAATAAGACAAGGGTTTCCTTGAATTAGCACGCATTCAGGTGATTTGAGTGACTACTCTATTGACAATCATAAAGCATCTTGAGATGATTGCCCCCCCACCCCTTGCTTTTCGAGGTCTTCATTCTAGAGTCGAGATAGGGCCTCAGACCGAGAAAGAGCAGGAGAAAACGACTGTCAATCGAATCATTATTGCTACATATCCCTCCGGAAGAGTAGTGGCTAAGGCTACGCAAGACAAGGCAAACTTGCTTGTGACGCACCGTCCGTTGTTTCCTTTTGCAATTGATAGGCTCTCAGGCCTTGATTTAATCAGAGTCAGGCTTTTGACGAAGAACTACATCTCGAGCTATATGATTGGTGGTGCATGGATCTGCGCACGTGACGGAATAGCCGATGCCCTAGTTGAAGCCTTGGAACTGAACAGGAAGCATGAGTTCTTGATCATGGGAGATAGTGAGGACCTTGTTCCCGCAGGCAGAGTCTGTCAGCCTAAGAATGCTATGAATCATTCGCGGTTCGCTAATTATCTGGCTGAGAAACTCGGGATTGAAACTGTGAAGTTTACGGGCGACTTGGATGAAGAAGTGGGTCAGACGCTAGTATTCCCTGGCAGTCTCTTGGATGTACCCGAGATTCTAGCCGCAAAGAAACAGGATACCACAACAGTAGTCACTGGAGAGCTGTCACCCGAAGTGAGGCTTTTGGCAGCTGAGGAAGGAATGCAGGTCTATGAAGCAGGGGCATTTGTCACAGAGGAGCCAGGGATGAATCGATTGAAACACCAGCTTAGTCTGCAGTTCTCTGACCTTAAGATTGAGTATACAAAGTCAGATCCAGTGACAAAGATACTTACGAAGAGCTAATTGTAAGACTGAACTCTTCAGGGCCTTCTCACAAGAATGACATTCTGATTCAGACCAATACCTATGTGTTGGGCCACGGGTGGACACTTTGTTCTAAGAATATGCACAATTGGACATTGAGGCTCCAATTCAGTCAATGACTCGAAATTGCCCATTCCCTTAGCGACTATCAGTTCAGCCTTGTTGAAGACATCTAGGAACTCTTTCGAGTTCCGCTCAATATTCACTCCGATTGCAGCTGCACCTGTATGGATGACCTCGTCTGCACAACTGTCTAGACCGACTTCGTTGGCATCAGTCATTGTAGCATCGTTCAGAACAGGGCCTCCTTTTACTACTGCAACCACCTTCAGTCCAAGCTTCCTGAGTTCAGAAATCAGAATCATATCCAAAACAATTTCTCCTGCATTATCCAGCAGGTAGAGGACTTCCTTTTTGTCCCGGCATAGTTTCATGAACTCATCGACCTCATCAATCGCAAGATCCGATTCCACGTTTTCGATGATTCCGCGAAGCTCTTCCAAGTCAAATTCCCGACCTGAAACATCAAACTCGATTGCATTAGCTGCCGCCGCTATGAGTGTAGCTCTTCTGAACCGACTTCCGGAATCAGGAGATTCATCCAATAGCTGCTGCAGCTCTGGAAGGATGTCAAGTGCAATGGCATTTGAAATGCGTTTGAGCTCCTCGTATGGGTCTTTTCCTGTCATCTTTTGTACCAAGAGGTCACGGTCTGTGCCGATGTGGCTGGGCACTGCATCCATATTGAAGCTCTTGCTCAGAAAATCAAGCATTGCTGCAGTCACATTCATCTGTGTCTCCGTGTCATCTGTCGCCAACATGACTTGATTTATTGCTCTATTGAGCAGACAGTGTGCGCATTCGATTGACACCTTCACCTACAATCGCCAAGTCCTCGGGTAGGAATCCCGTGAAAAATGAACCGGAATGGACTAATCTCTAATCGGTCCAATCAGATCCTTCAGCACATCTTCAGGCTTGTCTGATTTGGCAACAGCTGAGGCAAGAAGAACGCCTTGAGAACCAAGCTTGATTGCAGCCTTTACATCGTCGCCGGTGCCAATTCCAGCTCCACAGAGAATAGTGACTTCCTTGTTTACCGCACGAATTCGTTCAACAGTACCCGAAATGACTCCGGGCTGAGCCTGGGATACTGATATTCCGGATCCAATTAGCTCTGGAGGCTCCACAGCAATGGCATTCGGGTTTAGTGAAGCTGCTGCAACGCTAACCAATGGATTGTTAGTGCAGACAATGGTGTAGAGATTGAGACGCTCGGCGCGCCTAGCGGCATCCTCAATGTCCGCAAGCTGCATTCTTTTCTCAGAATGATTAAGCAAAGTCCCGGCGCATCCGGCATCAACTAGGGTTTCTCCAATAGCATGCCCTGTGAACCGACCAGGGTCTCCTGGATCCATATGCTGTGAAAACACTGGAATATCAACTGTCAGGCTGACTCTATATAGGTCGGGAATCTGGGGGCAAACGACAACGGAAACTCCATACTCCTTTGATACCTTCTCACAAATCTGCGCAAGTAATACTGCTTTTTCTCCGGTGGCTTGTGGGTAGGTCTTGAAATTTATCGCAATAACTGGTAGCTCTATCGCTGGCATTTTGTACTATCCTGCCGGTCTCCGCTTCAATAGCGATGCAGGCAGAGATTTCGTGGTGTTTCGGTTAATAAGTTGTTTTGCTCATTGCAGTATCTAGCGGACTTGTCCTACCAGCAGCTTCAGGAGCGGAACTCTAGCATATCCCTGACGATTCATCCATACAAGGTCCTTGCGAAGTTCGATTTTTACGAATTTGCCAGCCTCAGGATTTCTGTAATATTTCATGTAGATTTGCCTAAACTCTTCGAAATTAGGCGCACTCAATAGATCCGTTACTGCATCATTCGAGATGCGTATGAAGACATCTTCATCAGGAGCAGTCCCTGTTCCGAATTTGACCTCACCTCGAGCCTCCTTGATGAAATTGAATCGTTCACCCATAGCCATGAATTCAATTGTAAACTCATCAGGACCCTCGATATTTGCGGCGATGGTAGCATCTTGAAACATATACTTCAGACGGTCTACGATCTCAGAATGATAGGGAATTGTAGCGGCTCCGTCTACTGGAAAAGGTTCATCCGGCTCAACTTCAATCTCGGGCTCAGACTCAGCTGCTTCCTCTGTAACCTCCACAGGTTCTGCTTCTGGAGCAGTTTCTTCAGCGGCAGGGGTGTCCTCAGTTTTTGCTTCCTCTTTCTCTTCATCACGACCAAGTAGTTTCTTGATTCTATCCATCTTGCACACGGTCTCCTTTCAAAGGTCGACATCTTAGATTCACGAAGCATTCAACATATGGTCCAAATAAGTCGACAAACATCGAATAACTGTAATTGCAGAAAAAGGTAATTTGACTGTACAATTAGGCTGATGGCTCAATAGGTGATGTTTTTGGTGTAGGGGTAAATTCCTGTAGCTGAGCAATGAGTGGAACGGATTTGGATGGAGTGCGATTGCCCCATAACTCATCCACCAGAAGGTCTCGAATGGCAATTCTGATTACTTCAGAGCGGTTAGGGTATTTGCTCTGCCCAATGAGCTTGTCCAGACCATCAACATAGGACTCAGGGAGGCAAATCGTTACTACTTTCATTCTTGACCAATCAATTGAGGGGCAAACACGTTAATGAAAGCGTGTCATTTCCAGATTGACACCACGGTATTACTCGCTCTCTATTGAAACTGGAAGAATCGTCCTACGGAGTGAGAACAATCTTTCCGAATTGATCTCCACGTTCTAGAATCTCATGGGCCTCCTTTGCTGAAGAAAGAGGGAGAATCCGGTCCACAACAGGTTTGAGCTGTCCATCCCACACTAGTTGAAGAACAGCTTCCAGTTCTGATCGGCTGGCCATAGTGGACCCCAGTATCTCTAGTTGCCTCCAAAACACCAGATTGATATTTGTCACTGCGTTAGGGCCAGAAGTAGCTCCGCAAGTCACTAGTCGTCCACCTTTGCGGAGGCTGCGTAGGCTCCGTGCCCAGGTTGCTTCGCCAACTGAGTCGACAACGACATCAACACCTCGCTTCTCTGTGAGCCTCCATATTTCTCTGTGATAGTCAGGCGTTTCTGCGTGGCTGATCAGAAAGTCAGCACCTAGTTGACGTGCTTTCTCCAGTTTATCATTGGAAGAGCTGGTCACAAAAACACGGGCGCCTGTTGCCTTGGCAATCTGTAAAGCAGCCACAGCTACGCCGCCACCGATCCCAATAATCAATACATCCTCATCCGCTTTCAAGCGAGCCCTGGTCTTGAGCATCCTCCATGCAGTCATGAAAGTGAGAGGAACTGCAGCAGCCTCCTCAAAGCTGAGTTTAGTGCCTGTAGGAATGGGAATGACTTTGTGAGCATCAATTGCCATGAACTCTCTATAGCCCCCTGGGTGGTGTTCACCAAGGATTCCGTATGTTGGACACAGTGATTCTTCGCCCAATGCACAGGACTCACAGACTCCGCAGGAGACACCAGGGTCGATAACCACTCGTGCACCAATCTTGAACTCATCTGAAACATCAGACCCCTTCTCCGCTATGACTCCAGAAATGTCACTTCCCAAAATGTGTGGCATTTGTAGACTCAGACCGGGAATCCCTGCGCGAGTGAATAGGTCAAGGTGATTCAGAGCAACAGCCTTGACCTCAATCATCACCTGGCCAGGACCAACAGTAGGCATTGGGAAGTCCGTTGTATACTGGAGCACATCTGGGGACCCATGTTCATTGAATACTGTGGCCTTCATCATATCTCTCCTCAAATCTGGATTGCATAAGGCGAGGATTGGTCTAAAACTCTATGCTATAGCACTCCAGTATCGCAGTGCTTATTGCGGTGTTCTGCTTGACTTGACATGGTGTCACACAATGGGCAAAAAGAGCAAAGCCAAGAAGAAAAAAGGCGGCGGGGGAGGCAAGGTATGTGCCAGTCACATTTTGGTCAAGAAGCATAGCCAAGCTCTGGAGATAATCAGCAGAATCAGAGAGGGAGAAGACTTTGCTGCTCTCTGCAGAGAGTACAGTGATTGTTCTTCAAAGAAGCGCGGGGGCGATCTTGGTTGTTTTGGAAGAGGCGAGATGGTGAAGGAGTTTGAAAGGGCAGCCTTTGCGCTCAATGTGGGGGCTATGACCACAGAGCCAGTCAAGACCGAGTTTGGTTACCATATCATAAAGAGAACTGGCTAGTTATCGGGAAACAGAGAGAACGCGGGATTGAAGTCCCGCATCTACTCTGCAGAGCCAGAAGTGTCCTTGGATTTGCCAGTTGGGATTATCTCTTCTTCTGTAAAACGAGTGGCGCACTTGTCAAGCACTTTTGGCAGAGTGCTGTACTCCATCCGATCTGATGACAGTCTGTGGAATTCAAATGGACCATGCCGACGAAGATAGTCTGCAATCTCCATTCCACGCTGGCGAGTGATGTCAAACGCAACATCCTCGAAGAAATCGACTGGACCGATGAGCATCCCATTTGAGATCTGGAAGCCAAGTCCGACTACACGAGGCGGACCATCGAACCTTGTACATCGCGAATCCTTTAGCGCAACTGGGAGAAGAGGTCCAGCGTGTGAACCACGCATCCATCCAGCAACTAGATGTGGAATTGTGAATGCCTCTAGCACCTCTCCCATGGCAGGCAGACCTGAATGTGCTCTGATAATGGCAACAGGATCATCCTTTCCAACGTACTTCCCTGCAACAGCGTGAAGCTTGTCTGTAGAAACTGAGGCACAGACCATGCCATCCGCTCGATAGACTTTCTTTATGGTGAATGTCCCAGTGCTGCCCAGAAGTGCCAGCAAGTCGTACATCTCTTCAGGACATTTCATATCAACAAAACACGGGACTTCCTTCATGATATCCTGCACAACGAAGGTGAACCCGTCGTGAAGGTTCGGGTCGATGATTAGTCCAGCAGTGTTGAACGGATCAGCGAATATCTTAAACAGAGGCAGATTGAACGCACCAGGCTCAGTCTTGTCAGCCATGAATATTGCGAATGGCTCAGACTTTCGTTCCTCTATTGTCATCTCAGCGGAGCCAGGACCCATGCCCTTGACATTACCGCTGAAAGTGTCTTTGAGGATGTCTTGACCCGCCGCATAGATCTTCTTCTCACGAGCCAGTTCGGTACCTTTTACAAAGGTCTCAAAGGCCAGACGGTGTACCTCTTCGTTATTCTCTCCCTTGAAGTGTGTCATGATCAACTCAAGGTCATCTCCGGCATTTGTCACGTGGAAGTCGTTGATGATTTTCTGCTCAACACCCTTCTTCAGCTCCTTTCGTGCGAGCTCAAACAAGAAGTCGGGGACAACAACATGACCAGCCAAAGAACCGATATCGGCTTTAATTACACTAATGGTGGTTTCAACCAATCTCTTCTCGCTCCGTTTTCAGATTCTCATGAGGGCATGGACAACCCTCTGGCAGGACTGGGCGCCTTCTGCATTTGTAATAGATTTTTCGGAGACCTGTCCCGAACATGGCGTAAATATTCTATGAACGTATAATAGTTTGTTGGTAGTGCAAATCCCACCCCGAAACTCAAATAGCCTAGTAATGATGAATCAGAAGGGATAGCGATGCCAAAAGATACTGTTTCTGCACGTAGACCTGAAACCACTGAGCGACAGCAATACCACATTGAAGTAAAACCCGGAGAGGTTGCAGAAACAGTTCTGCTTCCTGGAGATCCCCAGCGTGTGACAAAGATCAGCTCAAATTGGGACTCATTTCAAGAAGTTGCTGCACACAGGCAATATGTGACACACACAGGGTTGTTCAAGGGTACACCAATCTCTGCCTGTTCAACTGGTATTGGCGGCCCAGGTACAGCAATCGCAGTTGAAGAACTTGCCAACGTCGGTGTCAAGAACTTCCTACGTATTGGATCGTGTGCGACGCTCAAAGAAGACATAGAGATAGGCGATTTGATTATTTCCACTGGTGCCGTTAGACTAGAGGGCACCAGCAAGCAATATGTGAGACCAGAATATCCGGCAGGTGCATCATATGAAGTCGTCATGGCTCTCGTGGAAGCGGCAGATACTCTGGGATTCAATTATCACTTGGGAATATCAGCCTCAACAGACTCGTTCTATCTTGGTCAATCTAGACCAGGATTCAATGGATATACGCAGAGCTTTAGTGAAACTCTGATTAATGACCTCCAGAAGGCAAATGTTGTGAATTTCGAGATGGAGGCCGCTACTATCTTCACTCTGGCAAACATCTTTGGCTTTAGGTCAGGAGCGGTGTGCGCAGTCTATGCCAATCGCGTCAAGGATAAGTTTGCAGTCGCAGGAGAGGAGGACGTAATTGCATGTGGCAATGAGGCTGTACGAATTCTTGCGGAAATGGATGAAGAGAAAGCAATTGCAGGCAAGGATTACTGGATGCGTGGTCACAGACAGTAGAAAATCAGAAGTGCTGAGATTGCAATTCTTATCAGCATTTCATGGACGAGACATCTTAGTGATAAGAGCGGGTTGATTTATTGATATTCACACGTCGTAATCTAATAATCTGCATATTATTCGCCGCTGCAACAATCCTCTTGCCGTATGGCTATGCTGTAGCCGTAGGGCTCGGGTCGCCAGATCTAATCATCGCAGGGCTCTTCTGGGAGTATGTTGAGTCCTTCTATTTCACAGGATTCCGCTTTGTAAATCCTAGTCTGGTTCTGGCTACCGCTCCATTTTGGTTCTTCAGACTCGTCTTCCTCTCACAGTTAATCTACTACTATGAAGAAGGCAAGACTCGTACTCGCCTGCAGGTAATTTCACTGGGGATTCTCTCAGAGCTGATTCCACTCCTTGTTTCATTGCCACATTTCCTGAGTCTTGGAGGATGGACATTTCCGCTCTATTCGTACGTGATTCCAATTCCAGTCCTATTGCTGCTGGGAGTCATTGTATTGTTTGTGTTTCCTAAGAAAAAGCAGGAAGGACTCTGGGAGGAATAAACTGACACCTAATAGCATGTGATTAAGAGAGCTATATACTCAGGAGGCTGCATCCTGCGGAAATCTACGTGTTCCTCTCAAACACTTTCTTTCTGTAGTATGACTCAGAAGTATATAATGCTCCAACTGGATTATGAGCTAAGACCCGGTCTTTGGCGACAAGGCAGGTAACAAGCGCTTTGGAGTGCTTTATGAATAGGGAGTCATGACCTACACAAAGGCCCACTATCATATTCAGGCCTGTTTCCTCAGCGTTCAGCACCTCTGCCTGTCCTATTGGATTGCAGAGGGCCTCATAGGTGCCGGGTCTAATCTTATCCTCGTCCTTGAGGCCAATTTCCTCCTTAGGAATACTACCAGTCTTGCAACATACCGATGCTACTTCAAATCCATTCCTCTCGTAGATTCTGGCTAAGATTGCAGCTTCACGCTTTAGGCCGATGCAGTATGCAATTCCGAGTTTATTGACGCCAATCCGGTTTGCAAATTCCATGGTTTCCTCAACGCGTGACCATTTGCAATACCCAGTGGCCTCCACTATTGCAGCTTCTTGCGAGATTCTTCTTTTGGTTGGGTCTTCATAGAGCCTTCGAGCATCTACCAATGCGTCCTTCCGCTCTATCATTGGACAGAATCCTTGTGTTGGGAGCTTGTCTAGGTCTCCTGAGTGGCAGCTCCACTTTCCACAACTAGTGCATTTGACCATGCCTCTACCTCAAGCAGAACTCAAATGAGACGACATCTTGAATCTTCCGAGGAATGACTGCAAGAGAAGCTAACTTAGCTGGCACTAGTGATTTGTCGCTAACCCCCAGTCCGCAGCAATTTAGAAGTGAAATGAGATTCCTATTAGTTACAGCTGAATGTCCCTTTAGACAAACATATTGCTACTGAGGCGTAAACCAGAGTATGCCCGAAGCATATTTTGACCTAAGTGATGCACTATCGTACATTGGGGAACTGTATGAGGAAGCATACAGCCCTACTGTAAGTGAATATATCGAGTTTCTGGGAATTGATGAGTTTGAACCAGTGATCGAAGATGAAATGGCTCATCTCTTCAAACTTCTTCTAAAACTGACTAAACCAATGAGAATCCTTGAGATTGGAATGAGCATTGGGTATTCAACAACATCAATGGCACTTGCAGTAAAGGACCATGGAGGACGAATCACTGCATTGGAGATCGATGAGAACATAGTTCCAGCAGCAAAGAGGGCGTTCAAACATTACAATGTTCATGATGTCATAGATATTAAGATCGGAGATGCGAACGAGATGATTAGGACTCTTGAGTCAGAGTCCTTTGATGTGGTATTTCAAGACGCTTCCAAGAGGCTCTATCCTGTAATGCTAGAAGATTGTGTGAGAGTCTTGAAGAAGGGAGGACTCTTTCTAATAGATGACACACTCTTCCCGGTTATTAGGGAGAAGAGGGATTGGACTGACTCCTTCAGAGCAATTCATGAATTTAACCAGATGATTCTCGAAGCAGGGGTCTTTAGCACTCTCTTGCCAATTGGTGAGGGCTGCACAGTTGCTGTAAAAGAATGATTACTCGTAGTAGTAATCTCCCGATCGTTTCTGCTCCTCATCCTTGACGCTTCCAGCCTTGTTGACTCGCGGCCTACCGGTCTGAGGGTCTCGTCTAAAGGTGACAGCCATCTGTTTCAAGAATGCATTCATTCCACGACGAAGTGTAGTGACGGATGATGCAATTCCCTTCCTCCCAGGCACTCCGCCAAATACCACCATACTATCGCTCAGATAGTCCGCCATGAGAATTGAGTGCTCAACAACAAATGCAGTCTTCATCTGAGTCTGAATGGTCCTGCGGATAGCTCTTGAACTGGCTAATCTTTGCTCAATGTCTAGGAATGCTGAGGGTTCATCGAACAAGTAGATATCTGCATCTTGGGCTAGAGTTCGTGCTATTGTTGCCCGCTGAAGCTCGCCGCCAGACAGCTTAGCCACTGCATGGTCCATCAAGTCTTCGAGCTCGAGTTTTCTCAAGACTGAGGTTCTGAAGTCTGCGCTATCTACTGTGGAACCACCAGCCTCACGTAGATACATCCTGACATTTCCAGGATAGTCTGCCTCAATGTACTGCGGTTTGTATGCTACTTTTAGATCAAAGCCAGAAACAGTCTTTTTCGGAACTTCTCCCTCACTGGACTCCAGCTCCCCGGCTAGCATCCGGACAAAGGTCGTCTTTCCAATCCCGTTAGGTCCAAGGATGCCTATTATCTGTCCTCTATTCACACGCCCACCTTTCACTTCAAGTGTGAAGTCTTCGAACTCCTTCTTCAGGTCGCCATACTCAATAAGGGTCTCTGAGCTCCTAAACTCCTCATCTTCTCCAGTCATGCCTTTGAATGAGATTGCGGTGTCTCGAAACCTCATGTTCTCATCAGGGATATAACCATCGAGAAAGATGTTCACGCCAACTCTAGTTCCATGGGGATGAGATACAATTCCATAAGCACCTGGTTTGCCATAGAAAATGCAGACCAGATCTGAAACGTAATCGAGAATTGAAAGGTCGTGCTCAACAACGACCACCGTCTTTCCTTGGTTGGAGAGGTTGCGGATTGCTCGGCCCACTCTTAGTCTTTCGCGGACGTCAAGGTAGGCAGTTGGCTCGTCAAAGAAGTAGATATCGCCCTCCCGCACAATTGCAGCTGTCATAGCAACTCGCTGCAGTTCTCCACCTGAGAGAAATTTGATTGGACGGTCCCATATCTCAGTCAGGCTCATGTCTTCCTTCAGGTCCTTGAGTCGACCGGACGAGTCTGCAGCCTCCAGAAGATCACTGATTGGTTTGTCAGCCACAGCCTTGACCTTGGGCAGGTCAGTTATGGTCTGCGGCTTGTGGACTGGTACAATCTCGCCATCCTGTATTCGCTCAAAGAATGGCTGCAACTCTGAACCCCGGTATTGTTTGATTATCTCATCCCATTCGGGAGGGCTCTCAACATTACCAAGATTGGGCTTCAATTCGCCGGCTAGTATTTGAATAGCCGTTGTCTTGCCTATGCCGTTGGCACCAATCAGCCCTAGGACCTGCCCCTCCTTTGGAATAGGCATCCGGAAGAGTTCGAATCCATTAACGCCATAGCGGTGACTGCCGTCAGTATCGAGTTCCTCAGGAAGATTCACTACGCTGATCACATGGTAGGGACACTTCTTCACACACATTGCTGCCCCGGAGCAGAGAGACTCCACAATAGTGGGGGGTTTGTCAGGGCCATCGAAGAAGACGACTGTTTCGGTGCCTGTCCTGACCATAGGGCAGAACCTCTGACACTCATGAGTACAGTCCTTTGGTCTGCAACGGACCCTATCAATAACTGCAATGCGCATTTTTGTCCTTCACCTTCAGGAGGAATGAGGGGGGATTTGGTGCATAGTATTTAGCGCTTTGGCTCAGGTCGAGGTAGGCAAATAGACAGATGAAAAACCTTTAGAACCATTGGCGTCAACAAAAACATAGAGATGAAACTATTAGAACGAATTCTGGGCATGTTTGCCAGACAGCGCAATCTGTTCCTAGGCGCAGTTGGGCATCCAGACACTCTTGCCGAGTACATCCGCCAAGTCAGAGCCCAGACCTATCTCAGATTGACTGGCAAGAAGCTCACACAAGTGTCTATGAAAGATGCTGCAACCAGTCCCAATTCAAGCGACCTCTCAGATAGCGTTTCTCGTATCCGGCGTGTAACTCGTAGAAATGCATAGCGAGAAAAGCACTTGAGAGAGTTTATAGGATTTCAGTTGCAAAAGCACTTGGGGATTGGAGATTCCAGTCAGAGGTCGTAATTCTGTTCTGGCGAGTCTAGTGATAATTGCCCTCGTCATCCCATTCATCACTATGGTCATAGCCCACGCAGAAGAGATCCATCTAGACTTGACCTATGAATATGTACACTTCTACAATCAAATTGGATCCGAAAGAATGAATGAAACAATTGAGACCTACAGCATCTCCGTTGGCGTATCTCTAGATAATTTGAGTCTTGCCTTGGGAGATGAGGAGTTTAGAGGCTATCCGGTCTGGGTTAATGTGAGCATGTGGAATGAGGGCGATACAATTCAGTTAGGCGGCCAAGAATTCATGATCTTGAGTAGCCAAGACAGGCATGGATTCTATTGCTGGGTGGCAGAAGACCAAAATGGCACAGAGATTTACTATCATAGGGAATTTGGTATCTTCCTGGGTTCTTTTTACTGGTTCCCATACTCGGCGGAAGGCACATCATGGGTGTGGGAAACACGGGAAATCGACCTGACAAATCAGAATATTGACGATTTCAATGCGGTTGAGTATATGTACAACTCCGATGCGATACTTTTCTCTGCGATTCTAATTGAATCCGTAGTACTCGCTGTTGCATATGATAGAAGAGAGAAAAAAGAACTGATTGCCTGAAAGACCTGAGAAAATTGGCGATTAGTTTGTATTTGTGAAATGATGATGAAATAGATATTCTAGGCGCATTCAATTGAGGGCGCAACCTATTCCTCGGAACAGTAGGACATCCTGATATGTTTGCAGAATACTGCCGCTAAATGAGAACGCAGACCTATCTTAGATCGACTGGGAAAAGACTCGCACATGTATCAATGAGCGGTATCGCAAACAGATCTGACACAAATGGCCTTACAGACAGTGTTTCCCGAGTTCAACTTATCATTCGTGGAGGAGTGTAGCGAATTGCGGGTTCGATAGCATTATAGGATTCCATTCCTAGTACACATAGGGATTAGAGATTTCATTCACAGAACGAGATTTTGTGCTGGCAAGTCTAGTCATTATTGCGCTTTGCCTCCCATTAATCACCATGATCCCAATTCAAACAACAGATGGAATAGAGCTGCATCTCAATTATCGGTACTCGCAAGTCACTCGACAGGGCAATTACCATTCTACAGTCAGTGAGGTAGAAAATGCCTATGCAACCTATGATATCTCAGCTGCCGTAGATCTGGACAATCTAAGCCTTGTCCTGAGCGATAATGACGTGAGAGGCTTTCCAGTTTGGGCAAATGTTAGTTCTTGGAGTGTTGGTGATTCCGTCCGGATAGGCGACCAGATTGTGACGGTCATGGGCGACTCTGAGAGAGATGGATTTGGTTGTTGGATTGCAGAGCTCCCAAATGGCACCGATGTGTATTACTCAATAGGATGGGGTATTTTTCTTGGCACATTTTATTATGAGCTGAACTCAACAGAAGTGCCGAATTTTGTATCTGAAACTCGCAGGATTGAACTTACATTCGAGAATCTCGATGATTTCTATAATGTTGAGTACAAGCTTAGCATTGATGCAGTATTACTCTCCCTAATCATCCTAGAAATAGCAGCAATCATCAAGCTCATTGTAATGAGCGGGAGAGTAGATTTACTCCGAAAGTCTTAAGCAACTCCAATGATGGCTGGTATTGTGGAATGATGATGAAGTAGGGATGGTGAGCGTCTCATCAACGTGATGACCCACTAAACCGCAGTCTGACCACTCATCAGTGTACACTGAATTGTGATTCAACACCTCATAACGAAAAGAGAACCCAAAGCCCTTGACGGCTCGTGCTAGGAGACCCATGAAACTTGATGACCATTGACTGTAAGCGATTTTGCCCCGATGTGAGGATATGCTGTCAAGAGACCGAGATGACCATCACACGAGAGGATGCAGAGAGGATCAATGCTCTTGGCTATTCCACTACAGACTACTCCCATAAGATAGAAGATGGGTTTTGTGAACTGAAGAACGTCGATGGCCACTGCTATTTCTATGACCCATCTTCTAGGAGCTGCAGTATATACGAAGCGAGGCCTGAAGGTTGTCGATGGTTCCCAGTGGTATATCATTACAAGAAACGCAAGTGTGTTAGTGATGACGTCTGTCCTGCATCGCCAACCTTGACCAGGAATGATATTAGAAAAGTCTGTCACAAGGTGAAAGGACTGATAGAGGAGTTAAGGAGAGAGGCTGCTCATGGCGAGAGCCCTTGCTGACCTTCATACCCATTCATCCATTTCGGATGGGCAGGATTCGCCAACTGATTTGGTCAGACTAGCAGATGAGTTGAATCTTGGCGGAATTGCATTGACAGACCATGACACTGTCCTGGGTCTAAGGGAGTTCATGGAGGCAAAGGCAACACCTGACCTTCAGAGGGTTCCAGGTCTGGAACTCAGTGCAGACTACGAGAATCAAGAAGTGCACATTCTAGCGTACTTTGTGCCCTTGGAATCCAAGAGTCTTGATGCAAAACTTGGAGACCTCAGAAATCGCCGGCGGTTCAAGTTTTCCAAAATGGTTGACAAACTTCAGAATCTTGGGATAGAGCTGGAGCATGATGAGATAGAAGCGGCGCTGGAGGGAGTAGAGAGTCCTGGGCGTCCACATCTTGGTGCGTTGCTTGTGAAGAAAGGGATAGTGGCATCAATCGATGAGGCCTTTGACTTGTACCTTGGAGAGGGTAAACCTGCATATGTTGAGAAGAAACGCATGCATGTGTTCGAGGCGATTAATCTTATCAGGTCAGTGGGGGCGGTGCCTGTTGTTGCGCATCCGTTTACCGTCGAGGTGCCTGACCTAGAAAGTTTTCTTGAGACCCTAAAGAAGGCAGGAATCCTTGGTGTTGAGGTCGACTATGACTATCATCCTACCAGAACCGATGTGAACTTGGAAGAATTGCGAAGAGTCGCACAGGAACTGGATCTCATAGAGACTGGAGGAAGTGATTATCACGGAAGGTCCTGGATGGGCACATTGGGAAGTGTAACAGTGCCAGTGAGAACCATTGAGATTCTCAGAAATGCTGCGGATGACATGAATACGCAAGCCTAATCTGAAAGGTTTTCAAGTGGCAGTCGAGTGGTGACCAGTTGAGAGTAATAGATGCTCATACACACACCTGGACTAAGGATATCATCAGCGAGAAGGACCTCGAGGCACGTCGCATAGCGGCAGAACGGGAAGGCATAGAACCTCAACTAGACTCCCCTTTCGAGGCATTGCAGGCTGCGATGAAGGACGCAAATATAGAGAGAGCAGTCATCCTTCCAATAGATAGTGGAGTCAGCCAAGACATGCCGCTGACTATGAAAGAGAAGACTGACTGGCATGCAGATGAAGTGAAAGGAGATCCGAATATCCTCACCTTTGTGGGACTCGATCCTCGCAGAGGGAAGGAAGGACTAGAGGAGTTAGAAAGAGCAGTCAAGGAGAAGAACTGTGCTGGATGGAAAATGTACCCACCAAACGGATTCTATCCTGATAACGAGGAGTTCTATCCTTACTATGAGTTATGCACGGAACTGGGAGTTCCAGTGGTAATTCACCAGGGATTCACTTCAAGATTCAAGCACATCAAATTCGGACGACCAGTCAATGTGGATAGTGTGGCGGTAGACTTTCCAAGACTCAAGATAGTCTTAGCACATGTAGGAGTTCCATGGGTGGATGAAGCTCTGACGGTCGCTGCAAAGAACCCCAACGTGCATGTCGATGTATCAGGATGGCAGGTCTTTGCAGCCAGAAACGCATCCAGACTCTATCGCATGGTCGTGGATGCGAAGGCGATGCGAGTGTTCCCAAATCGTGTCATATGGGGTAGTGACTTCCCACTCTTCGAACAGGTCATGTCCCTGAAGAAATGGAGTGATTTCTTTTCCAACCTCCAATTTCCTGACTCGGTCCTTGATGAAGGGCACTCCCAAGTAACTCCAGATGAGATTGAAGCCGTGATGTGGAAGAATGCCGCCCGTCTGTTCTTCGGTGAGAAACTATGACCCAGTTCATTGTTGATGCAATGCTGGGCAAACTCGCACTCTGGCTCAGGTTAACAGGGCACGACACGGTCTATTCCACAGAGATACATGATGATGAGATATTGGGCATAGCTGAGAGAGAGAAACGAGCCCTACTGACTGCTGATGCAGATCTATACAGACGGTCTCAGCAGAGAGGAATCGATGCACTCCTTCTAAGAGGTAGTGTCGATGAGCGTGTGGCACGAGTCTTCAAGGAGTTTAACATTCAGCCTCACATCGATCCCAGTAATTCGCGTTGCTCAAAGTGTAATGGCACTCTGGAGGAGCTGGATAATACCACAAAGGAGAGAATTAGAGACCTTGTCCATGAACAGACCTACAATCATTACGACACATTCTGGTATTGCCATGATTGTCAGAGTGTCTACTTTCAGGGTGGACAATGGGAGAACATCAACGAGTATATGGACAGAATCAGCAGGCTCCTAGGCTAATCTACTTCCTCGCGTACAGACACGTCAAAGTCAATCGGAAGGCACCCAATTATTGTTCGAGTCAAATGACAGTATTCCTTCATGAGTTGAAGGCATCTCTCACCAGTTTCTAACTCATCTTCACCCACAACTATCTCGCCCCAGACAGAGATACCAGTTATCTTGTAGCCCGCGCCATCAAATTTACCAGTTGCTTTGCCATTCAGATCTAGAGATACGAGTTCCATCTCGAATCGGCGCTGAAAATCGAGGAATGTGTTGTTAAAGCAGCCTAAGACTGATGCCACAAAGAGCTCATCGGGACAGATACCATCCCCCCTTCCACCATATGTAGGCGGTGTATCTATGACAACCTTACGATTGTTCGTGACATAGGCAGTACAGCCCGTCTGTCCATCCCACGAGCTTCTGGCTGTGTATTCCAGAATCTCAGGATATCTTGCTTTCAACTTCATCAGAAGCACCTTGATGAAGTCGACTCTAGGTTCTGATTAAGGATTGCGGTCAGTCAGTAAGCCATTTAAACAGGCCATCCAATCACGCCTTGGAGTCTGACCTCATGAGCCGCCGAATGAACGCTGCAATGTATCATGGAGTTGGGGATGTCAGATATGAACAGACTGATGTTCCGGAAATTGGCCCTGGTGAGCTGCTGGTGGAAGTCGGCAATGCACTCACCTGTGGTACAGATGTTAAGACATACAAGAGAGGACATCCAATCCTCTTGAAGCATACACCGGCGCTCTTTGGTCATGAATATGCAGGGACAGTCGATTCCGTTGGAGAAGACGTAGAAAGATTCAGTGTAGGAGACCGTGTAGTAGCCACAAACTCAGCTCCATGTGGAACCTGCTTCTTCTGCAAACGCGGTAGTTTCAATCTCTGTCCTAAGCTAAAGGAGTCATTCGTGAATGGTGCCTTTGCGGAGTTTGTAAGAGTCCCTGAGCATGTAGTCAAATGGAACACACATCGCATTCCGGATTCCCTCTCATTTCGAGATGCTGCCTTAACCGAGCCTCTTGCATGTGTTGTCCATGGGATAGAGGAAGCGAACATCCGGCTTGGTGACACTGTAGCAATCATTGGGGCAGGACCTATTGGACAGATGATGATTATGCTTGCAAAGATGAGTGGCGCATCCAATGTCATAGTGTCAGACCTAGCTAAACTTCGACGTGAGATGGCTTTGCGAGCTGGAGCAGATGTGGTGATTAATCCCGCCAATGAGGATGCTGTCGAGAGAGTGAAGTCAGAAACCGAGGGCTACGGAGCAGATGTTGTGATTGAGGCGGTTGGGCTCCCAGCAACTTGGGAGCAGGCGGTGGATATGACCCGAGATGCTGGCATGACCGTGCTTTTTGGTGGTGCTGCTTCGGGAACTAAGTTCGAGATTGACACAGTACGATTCCACTATGGACAGCTCACGATAAAAGGTGTCTTTCATCTGACACCAAGGCATGTAGAGCAAGCCCTCAAGCTCATAATCGCAGGCGATGTTAACCCCGATATCTTGATTACTCACACAATGCCTCTCGAGAAGGTGACCGATGCCATTCTTATGATGAGCAAGGGAGAGAGCATGAAGGTCGCTATTGAACCATGACTTCTCTGAGGAAAAGACCTTGAGCGACGACAGAGATAGAACGCTCAAAGACAAAGTTGAAACAATATATAGAGCGAGAGATAAAGAGAGGGAGAGCGCGCGAGGCCTGCGAGAGAATGAGAAGTCACTGATAAGCCTCATTCAGAAGCTGGATGACTATGAGAGTATTATTGTGATAGTGGAGGGAAAGCGAGATGAACGCATTCTCCGGAGTCTGGGACTTCGTGCCCCCATAGTGAAGACCCAGCATGGCATGCCAAGGCCAGAACTCCTGGATGATATTGCATCACGAGCAGGCAGGAATGGACAGGTTCTCATCCTTACAGATTTTGACGGCGAGGGCATTGAGATTTGCAGGTTCATTGAGAGAGGGCTGGAACCAAGGCGAGTCAAAGTCCTTCAGGGCCTCCGCTTAGAGATTCGCAAAGCTATGGGCAACTGGCGTTGTATTGAGGAGTTGGTGGCCCTTTTCAAGAGAAAGGATTCACCAGAGCCAAGTCCATACTAGGCCTATTATACGGTGACCTGTGATCCGCAATTCGGACAGATGAATTTGCCACCAGGTATCTCTGCGCCACACACTCTGCAATTGCGAGCTTTCCTCTCACGCATGTGATTAACAACTTCTCCAAGCTGAGGATCAAGAAAGAACCTGTTGTCTCTGTAGCTGATTCTGAACTCCCTTGGATTACCTGCCAGCTCAAGCAGCTCCAAGGGCATCGGAAGTCTATGCTTGTCATCAAGTCTCAGAATCCTCGTGTCGTCCAACATGTCTAGGTCAATTCCAGCCTGATGGAAACCAGAAATGACTCCGTCACGAATCTCGACCGTCACATCCGCCTTTGAAGCCACCTGTTGACTATGAGTGACAATAAAGAAAGATGTGCCAAGAGTTTCATTCAGCTCTTGAAATAGATCGAGGATTCTTTCACCAGTTTCTGGATCCAGGTCGCCTGTCGGTTCATCGCATAGTACAAGCCCCTTTCCTTCGGTGTCAATGAGATTGACTAGAGCACTGGCGATAGCCACTCGAGATCTCTCTCCTCCACTGAGTGTAGTAGCCTTGTTGCGTCTACGTTCCTCAAGGCCCACAAGCTTGATCAGTCGATCAACTCGTTCCTTGCGAGTACGACGAGGTACACCCGCAATCCGTGCGGCTAACTCCACATTCTGCCAGGCGTTGAGATGAGGCAACAGATTTCCAAGCTGGAACACAAAACCCATCCATGCTCGACGTGCTTCAGTCAGGATTCGTTCGCTGAGCTTTGTGATATCAGTATGCAGATTGGCCCAGTAGACCTTTCCAACAGTGGCTCTCGTAATCCCTCCAAGAATATTTACTAGCGTCGTCTTGCCTGAACCGCTCGGACCCACCACAGCCATGATTTTGCCCTCAAGAATCTGAAGAGAGACCCCACTCAGAGCTACAACCTCAAGCTCATTCGTCTTATAGATCTTGTAACAGCTGTGAAGACTCGCCACAACATCATCGGGCATGTCCCCAAATAGGTCCAATTCATCAGCGGTTCCGTGTGTAGTTGTTACCATTCTAAATCACCTCATAGATTTCTCAATGTGCTTGCAGGATCTGTCGCTCCAGCTCTTCGAGCAGGCATATAGCATGCCACAATCATCGCAGTTGTTTCCAGCGCTATTGTGAGTAGCATCACTGTCACTGGAAATGCTAGGATCTCCGGGAGAATTGGAGATATGGCATATATACCGAATGTCAATGATGTCATTACTAGTCCAAAGACAAGGCCCAGTATGAAGCTAATCAGAATCGCAGATAACACAATTCCTGCGAACTCTCCAAATACCATCGCTACGACTTGCCTCTTAGTTCCACCAAGTGCTCTGAACACGGCATACTCAGACTCTCGCTCTCCCACCGACGCACCTAGGAACAGGACTATGGCGAATAGTCCCATCGCTGCGCACAGGATATAGGATATCATAGTGAGCCCTTGAAGACCTGAAAGAAATGGACTCAGCCTAGGAATCTGCGTTACGTCTGTATTCTCCGGGGTAAAGACATGGTTGTTCTTCTCCAACTCAATATCGGTGACAAGAGGCGTCACCATTTCATAGTCGGTTATGTCTAGAAGGACTAGGTGAACATTCTCGATATACGTCAGTGATGACAGAAAGTTTCTATTGACAAGACTAAAGCCACCAGTGGCGGCTACTTGAAATCCGAAATAGGACCCGAAGGGAATACCCCTAAAGCCACGTGTGGAAGCTATTCCCAATCCTGGCGCACTTCTCATTATCCCAACAACCTGGAATTCTTGAGTTGTAGTTGAGTTTATGGTTCCTACACTGACCTGTATCGTTTGCCCGACATCCTTTCCCCAGCTTGTTGCATAATACTCACTAATCACGATACCGTTTGGTGTGGAGTCTAATGCAGTAAGAACCTGTGTAGGAGTCCCACTGACAAAACTATCAGCCGTAAACAGGCCAACTGAAAGATAACTGGATGCATCTACCCCTTCAAGGAAGAAATAGCTCGTGTTCACTGCAGCAGAAGTCTCGATGAAAGAGGCCACACTATTGACTCCAGAATAGCCCAGGAATGATGCTACGTAGTCAGGCGTTAAACCATACGACTCAACTCTCATGTCTGCACCAATCGCGTATTCTAGCTCATGATTCATTGTTGTTTCAATGCTCTGAGTTTGAATCAGTGTCATTGTAGTGGTTGTTAATGTTAGCGTCAAGACGATCATAAGCGGAATGAACTGACCCTTTCGTCTTCTGAAACTCTGTTTCGGATAGAGGCTCTTCTCACCAAGAAGTCGTTGAGTTCGTCCAAAAGCATAAGCTGTCGCCAGGCGCATGGCTCTTGATCCTAGATAGGATGCTGAGAAGAGTAGAAGGGTACTTGCAAGGACTTCCACCATAGCGGCTGAACCTCTCGGTGCAATGATTACTGGCATAATCACCAGAATCGTTAGCACAAGACCCAGACCAGACCAATAGAACCAAGGGCTGGTCTCCTCTGGTGTTTCAGATTCGTTTCTCGTTGTGGGCTGGCCTATTTCAGAAACATCAATTCTTCTTGCTACATGAAGAAGGTATGTTGATGGCAGATATAGTGCAATGGCAACTGCAAGAATACCAGCTTGGTATGGGATTATTGTATTGCTAAAATAAACCACATACAAGGACAAATCGAACGAGAGCAGTCCAATTGAAGAGCCCATCAATGGTGCCATGAAGATTGCCATCAGTAGTCCGGCGCCAAGTCCTAGGACAGCAAGAGCTATGGACTCCCATATAACAGCAGAGAAAATCTGGTTAAAGGCAGCACCCTTTGCTCTCAGAGAACTAATCTCGCTTCGCCTATATGATATCGATGTTTCTGAAGTGAAAACTGTAAGCATCAATCCCATGAGAATAACTGGCAATCCGAGGACAATCAGCACCTGGCTGCGGAGATATATCGCAATGTGGGCTTCAAGGTCATTAATGGTTTCATATCCAGTTACACGGAGGCTTGGAAACCGCTCCTCGATCTGAACCTTGAGGTTTTCCAAATTATAGACAACTTGTGTCACGCCAGCTGCAACCAAGCCATCGCGAGATGCTCTGATGAAGCCCACTGGGGAGAAATAGCCCTTAGTAGCAACGTCATCGTACACACCTTCGTCTACCTGTTCATCAAGCACTATCACTGCATCACTGATGCCCAGCACAGGGTCGCCGCCGGTTAACGCGCCCCAGTTCTGGCGTATTATTGACAGAAACGATTGTCCAATATTGGAAACTGCTACAATCCTGTAGATGCCAACGACCTTGAGACCACTCAGTCTGATCCGACCTGCCTCATCTGGAGTTGTCCAGTCATCATCCTTTATACTCTGTTTAGCAGCAAATCGCAGCAGATCAACATCAATAAGACTGCCCAGAGTTATGTTGATGCCATGAACATCATAAGCTGTGTCCACAAAGCTCTGGGACACAACTGCCTCTCCAAGTTCCAGATTCATTCTCCCTTCCCACTCGACCTCCTTTGAGAAGGCATCGAGAATCTCGTTGTTTGCTAGGATTATCCTTCCGTCCTTTATTCCATCAAGATAGTTACTTCGAGAGTTCATGTTATACTCATACCAATCAGGCCAGCTGCCCTGCAGAATACAGATCGAAGAGGGTATGACATTAGCGTATTCGACAAGGCCACTTGCCAAGGCGAAATCACGCGCCTCTGATAGGGTGGTATAGTCCGCTATTGGCGAGTCTACCTGCATGTTGATCTGATATGCATTTTCATCAAAATAATCCTCAACAGCCAGAAGAGACCCTGTGCCAGTCCATATGAAGACCGTTGTGGGGATGGAAATGCTCACAGCCAGGATTAATGCAATCCCAATATTCCGTGCCTTATGAGCCTTCAGTGAAGTGACTGCGTATGATGGAGCCCACCAGAAGTTGCCCTTCATGAATTTTCTTGGTTTACTCATTCATATCACCTCACAGATTCCTCAAAACAATTGCAGGGTCAGTCTTACCAGCTTCTCTCGCAGGAAAGTACGACCCAATTATCATCGCTATTATCTCAATGAATAGCACTAGTAGCAGGAAGTTCATCGGGATCGCAATCGTTGCTGGAAGCGTTCTAGAAAATGGACTCATCTGAAATAGAAAGAAGCCATTAACATACGCCAATGCAGTTCCAAGGATGAGACTGACTGCTAAGGAGGCGAGGACTACACCGGAGAACTCGGAAAACACCATTGTCACTAATTGCCGTCTAGACCCTCCCAACGCACGTAGGACTGCATATTCCTTCCTTCTTTCTCGTACGACAGACCCCAAGAAGAGTGACAATGCGAACAGGCTCATAACGAGACCCATGACAAACCCTATTGAGAAGAGGCCCTCAATTGTGTTCAGGAATAGCGCCGTGCCATAGGAATGCGTCTTGAGGTTGAACTCCTGTGGCGTGACGACAGTTAGACTGCTGTCAGTCATTAGAAAGTCAGCGAACGCAGCAGGATCAGTATCTTCTCCCAGGCTTGCCATGAAGAGGTCAGTTTCCGACTTGCCAAGGACTGTTGAAACGAAATCGATGTTTGTGAGCACGAATCCTTGATAATCAGACTGAAACCCGAAGCCAGCCCCTAATCGAGAGGGGGGAACATCTCCCTTCCACGAATAACCGAAACCAGGAGCAGAATAGACAATCCCCGTGACATTGAAATATATCTCCTCGGTAATCCCAATTCCGCTCACTGCAATGCGCACAAGATCGCCTATCGCTTTATTCCAACGTTCAGCATGATGAGCGCTTATGACTATTCCATTCTCCAGATTGCTTAGATCTGAGAGAATCTCTTCGGCACTGGCATCTGGAAAACTAGTTTCATCAAAGTGACCAATCGAAGAATATTTGGAAGCATTGATAGCTGTGATGGTCAGCTCATCAGAGCCAATTCGCCCAAGGGCTCGATATACCGGAGTAACTGATGAAACCTGATCATAGGCCTCAAGTGTTTCGCTATAAGTAAATGGAAGAGAGTCAGTTTCGATTCTCAAATCTGCTCCGACGGCATAGTCAACCTCACGTTCAAGATCATAGCGAAGACTCTCAGCTTGGACAGAGAAAGCAATCGTTGTGGATATGGTGAGTGCTAGCACAAGCATCAGTGGGATTATTCTCCCCCTTCGCATTCGGAGATACGCCGCGGTAATACGATTCTTCTGACCCAGCACATCAGAAAGCCTTGAGGATATTCCCGCTAACCCCAACCGTGAAACCCTGGAGCCATTATATGCGATGAAGAACCATGCTGCTGTGGCTAGTGCCAGATTAAACAGTAGAATAAGGGGGTTTCTTGGAAAGTAGAGAGCTCCAAATAGAACTATAGCGAGAAGTACAATTGACGCCCCAAATGTGAATCTATAGGCAACTTCTCCGGAATACGGCTTTTCAAGGGAGTCCTCCAGCATTGAGCCAATCTCTGCTTGGGCTGCTTTCTTTGACAAGTAGAGAATGAAGAGCATAGGAGGTATGATGCATAATACGACAGCTGTAATCAGTGTATCAACCCTTACAACGGAGTTGAGCAAATAGAATTCATACACTGACCAATCAAATGTCATGAAGCTTGTAGTTGCAGGAATTAACGCTGCAAAAATAGTCGCCATAAAGACGCCAAGAACCAGACTCAGCATCGCGAGGAAGAATGTCTCCCAGAGGAAAATACCATAGACCTGACTAGAACTTGCTCCCTTCGATCGAAGTACACCAACCTCTGTGGATCTCGGAGCCATGAAGGTATCTGCGGCAAAGATAGAGAGTACAAGTGCCAAGAGAAATATTGGCAGATTCAGCATTGAATATGAAACTGAGTTGAGATACGAATTGACCCTCCACTGTAGGTAGTCAGCCTTGTCCAGCCCATCAGCGTCAACGTAGTACAGCTGCTCAACGCGAGTAGCAAGAGCTCGTATGCTTCTAGAGATTTTGCTTGGACCATCCTCGAGAAGGCCATCCGCATCTGTTCGAACTAGACTATGAGCAGGAAACCAACCCTCAGGGTCGAGATAGCCTGTGGGAATGGAACTGTCAAGAATCATCACACTGTCTCTGAGGCCCAGAACTGGAAATCTCACATTTGTGTAATTCCAGCTAGCCCGCATATATGATGGAAAAGCTTGTTCTATCAGGGTGTTGTAGCCCTGTGGATGATAGATGCCTGCTATTCTAAGGTTCTCAATACTGTATCTATCTAGGTTTCCTATCTCGAGAGGATTAGCAACGACTTGGGCGGGCTCATCTCTGCCGAGGAGTTCCAAATCGATAGTGTCGCCAACACTCAGGGTCAGATTGAACACCTCTTCCGTGTAGGCTACAAACTGGCTTGATACGAGAGCCTCTCCCTCATTAAGGACAAAGGAGCCCTCATACCTGAAGTCGACTGAAGTGAGATTGAGAAAATCGTTGTTGACAAATATTACGCGGCAATCTTTTACTCCTGCAGAGTAAAGGGAATCATCTACATCATATTCAAAGTTGTCTGGGTAATCAGTTCCCCAGAGGAACCCCAGGGTTGAGTCAGGCCTCATCACAGTATCTACCAATGGATCCTCCTGAAGGTATTCGAATGCTAACGCTCCTTGAGTGGCGTTGTCATCATATGTCTTAACGAGTAATTGGAATGCATTGTTCTCCAAGTAACTATCTACGCTCACCTTCACGCCCGTGTCAGTCCAGACGATATTTGAGGTCAACAGGCTTATTCCAAGAGCAAGGGTCAATGCCAAACTGAGTGATCGAAAAGGATTGGCTTTCATTGCACTCAGTGCATACGACAGCGAGTAGAAACGACTCCCCTGTGAAGATGTTTCAGGACCCGCTGATTTCACCACAAAGGTCACTTCCCAAAAGAGGCTTCCTCATCAGCTTGATACTTTGCCCGAGCTGCGTCAATGTCAATCCCGCTAGGCTTGAAGAACTCAGTCACTAATTCCTCCACCAAGACGCCATCTCGAAGAAGGAGAATCTTGTCTGTCATCTTTGCGACTTCTGGATCATGCGTGACTACAATGATCGCTCGGTCTTCCTCCTTCGCAAGGCGTTTCATAAGCTGGATGATTTCTCCTCCAGTGGTATGGTCGAGATCTCCAGTCGGTTCATCACACAGAAGAATCGCCGGGTCATTTGCAAGGGCGCGTGCCAGTGCAATACGAGAACGCATACCACCAGAGAGTTCATGGGGCATGTGTTGAGCGCGGTGGTCAACACCAACAACTTCGAGGAGTTTCATACCACGTTCATGGCGTTCTTTCGTGGGCACATTATCAAGCAACATTGGAACCTCGACGTTCTCAAGGGCCGTGAAAATAGGGAGAAGGAGTTGGTCCTGGAAAAGAACGCCCACTTTATGGCGTCTTACTGATGAGATTCCTTCATCATCGAGTGCAGTGATATCAGTTCCGTCAACAAGAATCTTGCCAGATGTGGGTCGGTCAAGACCACCAATGAGATTCAGGAGTGTGGTCTTCCCAGATCCTGAGGCGCCTACTACGGCTACAAACTCACCTCTATGGACCTTTAGATTGGTTCCTTGAAGCACATGGATGACTCTTGAGCCGTCTTGGAACTCTCTGTGAACATCTATGCATTCAACTGCAACGTGATTGTCTGCACCCAATTTGATGACACCAAATGCCAAACGCAGACAAAGGCCATTTAAGGAGAGTGCTTTGAGCATTTGCATACGAAGGAAAAACGACCGTTTTACTGAATAAGAAGACAGAATAGCAATGCATCTAGGAGTGAAATGAGGTTTCATGCGGGTCTTTTCGATTGCTGGCTACTCAGGCACAGGTAAAACAACACTAGTCGAGGCACTCATCAGAGAACTGACTAGAAGGGGTTACTCGATTGCTACTATCAAGAGCACCAATGAGAATGTGACTGATGTGAAAGGTACAGACACAGAGCGTCACTGGTTGGCTGGAGCTAGGACCACAATGCTGGTGGGCCCAGATTCAGTAATGATTCGGTCAGAGAGGCCGTCGAGTCTGAAAGAGTATCTTTCCTCATTTCAAAGCGACCTGCTAATTATCGAGGGCATGAAGGAGAAGGCCATTCCTAAGATCTGGTGTATGGGCCGGGATGCGTTACCGAAAGCATTGCCTGACGGCGTCCTTGCTGTGTTCACATTGGATGAAGCATCGGCTAATGACGGAGAGCATATGATTTCGCGTTACACCATAGAACACATAGCAGAGCTTGCTGATTTGATTGAAATAGCCTCAGTAGACTTGGATGAGATCGAACTGTGAAGGTTGCATATCCAATCAAAATACTCTTCAAAGGTCATAGCGCTGCATACTATGATGCGGACTATCAAAGCCGAGAATTTTAGCCTGGCGGACACAATTGAGTGCGGTCAGACCTTTAGCTGGATGAGAGAGGGAAAGGGTTACATCAACCCTGACGTCGGACAGGTAGTATATGTAGAACAACACGGAAACAAACTGCACTATGAAACATCTGATGTGAATATAGACCTAAGGAAGCTTCTCAGGCTGGATGACCCGCTAACTCAGATCCAGGACGAGATTGCTAAGGACAAGATCATGAGGAAGAGCATTGCATTTGCCCCCGGGCTTCGTCTTGTTTCGGACGAGTTCTTTCCGTGTCTGATATCATTTATTCTCTCTATACAGAGCAACATCCCAAGGATGCATGGATGCATGCAATCTCTCAGACAGAAATATGGACCAATCTACGAGTTCCGCGAAAGGACCTTCCACGGCTTCCCCAGTCCAGAGCAATTAAGTGTGGCGTCCACACAAGACTTGAAAGAACTCATGTTTGGATGGCGGTCCTCATTCATAGTCAGGACTACTGCCTCTATTTTATCTGGAGAAGTTGACCCTCGAGAACTGGGCAATCTCAATTATGGTGAGGCGCATAGAAGATTGAAGTCCCTTTATGGAGTTGGAGACAAGGTCGCGGATTGTGTTTGCTTGTTCTCACTCGGCCATCTTGAAGCGTTTCCAATCGATATATGGATTGAGAAAGTAATTAACCAGCATTATGACATTTTCGAGGCTTCAGGAAAGTCATACTCCAAGAGGTCGTTGGCCGCTAGAGAGTACTTTGGAAGATATGCAGGCTATGCACAGGAGTACCTTTACAATTACGCTAGATCAAGGTAGGCAAGACTGGTACTTTGGACAATCAGAAGAACTGCTTCGGTTTTCTTCTTCGTTCGTACCAGGAATGATTTGTGATACCTTTGCTCATCTCCCATGCTCTTGTGTTGTAGAATGCAAGCGGATGGAGTATGAATCGGCACAGAGGATCGGAGGCTGTCCCAAGTTGAACTGGACATAGACCTGCGTTTTGGAGTTTCTTGCATCCAGGGGGCTTGTACTCCTTGCGACGAATGTGATCTACCTGATACCCAGCGAGACTCCTAGCAAAATCAGGTGAGCCCTCAAAGATCTTCATGATGGACTTCATATCCATATTGATATTGAGAAGGAAGGATGCCAGAGCGAAGCGGCCTTCGTGCGACACGTTCTTCCCGTCTAGATGGTCCTGATGCAGATTGGCTATACATGGAGGGAATGCGGTTGAAGCATCCTCGGGTAATTCGATTTCTGAACGCTCCCGAACATAACTTGGCATTTCGGATTCAATTCTCTGCACGGCTTCAGTTAGGCGCATGGGCAGGTCAGGGACATTGATTTCGCTCTGCTCGATGAGATTCTGAAATTTCCCAGATATTAGTCTATGAAGCTCTGATTTCCTAACTGACACCCAGCCATGATTAAGATGACGGTTGATTAGTTTCCATTTCCCGGTGGCATCTTTGAAGGAAGGAGCAACTTCAAGGAAGTCCTCGAACCGAATCCTGTAGTCGAAGCTTCTGAGTGAAATAGGTAGTTTTGCCCTCTCAGATGGTGTTCCAGTAGATTCGACCTCCCATCCTAGTGAATCGGTGCATAGACTCATGACATATCTTTCTCGCTCGGAGCTTAGATACCTGTTGACAGCTTTAGACTCTGCGACAGCCTGAATCCCTCTAAGTGTCTGCCTTCCAATCTTTTCGACTATAAGACGAGCCGTCTGATACACAAGCAAAGCTTCCTCACGAACAATAGAAGGAATTTGAATCTCTGATTTTGTGAGTGCTGCATATACCCGGCTCTCAGCCTCTTCAATTATATCGTAATTGCGCGGGTCTTCCAAAATCTTGACCATTGAGCCAATGTCACGTGCAATCTTCTGAACTGATGCCCTGGCCTCCACTGAAAAGGGATATTTCAGTAGCTCAATTGAAACGGCCAAGTTCTCGCGCCTCTCACCAGTATTTTCTCAGACTCGTTAAATAACCTGTCCTCGACGACGTCTGGAGAATCGCTTCCCAAATGTTGGGGTATAATTGTCAATTCCTCTTGTATAGTACCTTCTTCCGCATGAAGCACACTGAAACATTTGGACCCTTCTGGTCCGACCCCAGCGTTCAAAAATGCGATGTACATTCTCACTATGACAACGAGGACATGCCACATTGGACACCTCATATGCCCATGGAGAGTGATGTCGTTTTGTGCTCATTGACATCCTCACACAAACAATGAGGGTGTGCTACCCTAAACTCGACCTAGAACGTAGTCAGATCTCATCATCAGATTCATGAACTCACTGAGACTTTGCCGTAGAATCTCTGAGTCGCTGTACAGGCTCTTGAGCGCGGTCTTTCTGTCGGCCAGGACTGGCTTAGAACCCTGATTCACCTGCTTATAGGCTGCATTAGGTCTCTCAACCCACCGACAGATTTCCTGGTTATCTTCACTCATGAAGAGCACCACAGGAGTCTTTCTCTTCCCGTTGACCTTGTATTGCTGATGGAGTTTAGCGTTCTTATCACTGTCAAGGACACGAAGCTTTAGTCTTGGAGAAAGTGCCGTCATCCGGGCAAGCACGGGTATGTTTCCTGCAGAGTCATCACAGCGGTCAGTTCCAATGACAAGGATTCGAATCTCATTTTGAATGCTACTCAATGTTTCCTGCTCAGTCTCATTAAGCATGAGATCAGAGTATCGTGCTTTCATAAGCTCGACATTCTCACGAGCATTCTTTAGGAAAGTATCGTATTCGACAGCACTGTCCCAATCTGCAGGCTCACACATGTTTTACCAACTCAATATTCACTAAGAATTCCACTAGACATGCCAGCAATATCATTTTGCGGCGTTCGAATAAAAGGATTACCTGAAAGGCATTTGCAATCAAGAAATGGAAACAAATCTATAGTCAGCCGCTTGGATGAAGATACATGGTAGAAACAACTCGTAGAGCCCTGATGCAAGATCTTAGGAGCAAAGAAGACGAAGAAAAAGGGAGACTGGTTGCCAGCTATATGAAGACGTCGAGCCTTCAGTTCCTCGGAGTTTCTGTGACCGAGGCTCGCAAGGTAACAAGGAAGCACATCAGGGGTCTCGCTATCAATGAGTTGCCCTTACTGATAGAACAGCTGTGGCAGGAGCCTGTATTCGATTTCAGGCTAGCAGCAATAGAGACACTTGAGAAGTACAGCGCAAAGGGCAACATCGAGATTGCATTTGCCATGATTGATAGAATGGTTGACGACGTTGATACATGGTCCACTGTAGACCCATTGTGCATCGTCTGTCTAGCAAATATCATCATCAGAGACCCGGATTACGAGAAGCAGATAGCTAAATGGCGCACAAGCAACAACTTCTGGAGGCGTAGAGCTTCTATATTGCCCTATGTTCATTTATCCAAGAAGAGAATCTATCGCAGAGAGTACGCAGAACGTTCGCTTGCTGCAATCGAGCCACACCTGTCCGATACGGAGTTCTTTGTGGCAAAGGCAGTTGGATGGGTTCTAAGAGAACTGAGTAAGAGAGAACCAGAAGTGGTTCGGAGATTCATTGATAATAATAGAGATAGAATGACAAAACTTTCGATAAGAGAAGGAAGCAAGAAACTGTAATGGGCTTCTCAGGGATTCCGAGTAGATGATATAAGGCCAGGTTTTGCTAGAATCAGTAACATGACAGCTAAGATGATGGCATATTGTGGAATCGTCTGTACAGAATGCAACGCATACATTGCAACAAAGACCAATGATGATGAGCTCCGAAAGAAGACAGCAAGTGAGTGGGGCTCACCTGAATGGCCTGTTGAAGCTGCAGATATCAATTGTCAGGGGTGCAAATCGACCGGAAATGAACATTTCAAGTTCTGTTCGACTTGTGGTGTCAGAACCTGCGGTAGTCAACGCGATGTCGAAACGTGTGCACACTGTGAGGACTACGGATGTGATATTCTCGAGGAATTCCTCAAGATGACAGGAGAATCGTTCAGAGAGAAGCTTGAGGCCCTCAGAAGGAGCCTTTAGCGCCACATCATAGACAATACTTTCGGTTTCCTGTTGGGTTTATCTAACCTAGTCTTTCACTATACTTGGGAGCACTGAGAATGAAGAGAGCAGGTGTTGCTGACCTGAAGCTGCATCCAGGCAAAGCACCGCATTGGCTGGTCAAGAGGATGATGCCCATGGCCAGTGCGCTCTGTGAGTTCATTGTGGATGAGTTTGGCACGCTTGAACTTCTAAGACGACTCTCAGATCCGGTCTACTTTCAAGCGCTGTCGAATGTGCTGGGTTATGATTGGGACAGTTCTGGATCAACTACAGTGACATGTGGAGTCCTGAAGTCCGTTCTGAATTGGGAGAAGCATGGCATGGTAGGCATCGGAGGGAAGGGGCTTGCCTCCAGAAAGGTGCCAGATCAGCTGCGGGCACTGGAAGACTTTGGACTTGATGGATACGGACTTGCTGAGATAAGCAAGGCTGTTGCAAAGGTCGATAATGCCGCAGTTCAGGACGGATACCAGCTGTATCAGCATGTCTTCTTTGTAGACCCTGAAGAAAACTGGACGGTGGTACAGCAAGGCATGGATAACAACTCAAACGATGCGCGCAGGTACCACTGGATCTCTGAAGAAGTGGAAAGTTTCATTGACGAGCCTCACTCTGGAATGATATCGGGGCAGGTGAAGAAGGCGACTCTCGATCTCACCTCCAAGGAGTCGGATGAGTGTCGAAAGACAACTCTAGATGTAGTCAAGGAGAATCCGCGAAAAGTCAGGAAGCTCTTCGAGGATATGAAAGCATATGGTGAGAGCACACTAATCCCATGGATTGAGGGAGATGGTCCAGAAGTCTCAATGCCATCTTACAAGGTAATCCCCAACAGAATGGACTGGACTGCCGTACGCAAGGCATACGAAGTCCAACCATCCGGCTATGAGGAGATGCTCTTCATCGATGGAATGGGCCCCGCCACAGTGAGGGGACTGTCTCTTATCTCAGAGATGATCTATGGATCAGCACCATCCTGGTCAGACCCAGTCCGTATGACGTTTGCATTTGGTGGAAAGGATGGTGTACCGTATCCTGTTCCTCGCAAAGATTATGATGAGGCGATCATGTTCATGGAACAGGCTCTCAACGATGCGAAACTTGGCAGAAGAGATCAGGTTGTTGCTCTAAGGAGACTTAGGAAGTTTGCTCCACCTATAATTCTTACAGGGTCTTCAGCTGAGTAGGCCAATGAAATTCGAAAACCCTATTTGTGAAATGCATGGAATATTCATGCCCATGCATGAGCGAAGGGTAAGAGTCTATGGATAGATGGAGAAAGTTAAGGACAAGGCTATTTGTACTGCTGGCTGTTATCATCTTGTTCATTTCGGGGCTACTTTCGTCATTTGAAAGTTCTATCGGACCATCGATGACATCAGTGGAAGAGAGTCCAATCGAGGGCGATGTGGGTTCAGTGACTCTGTACAAGCATGTTAAACCTGTGAGGGAGCTCGCGTTATTCAACGGCACGGTTCTAAGTTCGGATGTAGAGTGGCATACAACCTCAGACGGAATGAATGTGACTATGGAGAACCCTATGTCAGCGATTGTGGAACTTACCGGGTCAGACACTTCGCATTCTGACATATCTCAATACGCTCCATTCTATGCTATTTTCTTCGGGCTGCTCCCGTTCCCAGTCATGAATTATTCGTCAATTCACTTCATTCTTGAGGCTGAAGTTCTGGAGGGCGTTGTGGAAGTCGGATTCAGCACCGGCTTCTCAGGGTATCCAAGAATAGACCCTTGGTTTGAGATTGAAACGAGGGAAACCACCTTGTCAGTCGGTGAAGGCGTCAAATTCGTAGAGGTGGGAACAGTAAGAGGGATAGAGGAACATATGTCCGACTGGATGGTTCGTTCATTCCTCAATGTGCACCTTTCCTCTGATGCAGAGTCAAAGACGCGGATTAGAGGCCTAGCAATCAGAGTGGAGTCTACCGAAGATCTCTATCCGGTTGTCTTTGACTTGCAAGCCCCTGATGGGAATAGTCTCTTTTCGAATCCGTATCTCAATTGGATGGGAGGATTTTGGCGTCATTCTGACTTCGCGATTTTTGGAAATGATGAGTACTATTCGCCATCATACCAGCTGGAAAGAGATGGATTCAATGAAACTGGTGGATTTGACCCCTTTGAAGCAAATAGGACCCTGTACCTTGGAGAGGGCATATACACTGGTCAGGCTGGATGGTGGAATACTAGGGATGACTACATAGGTCTATCCGCTGTCAACGTGTCGTTTGTTGTCAGTGAAAATGAAACGGCAGAGGTATACACTCGGATTCCAACATTTAGGTTGTACATAGATGTAACACCAGCCTTTGCATACACCATAGTCGGAGCTTACACCGACTTTGGGCTCGAAGTGAGAAATGATTACCACTATCTAGTTGATCTACCACTACATGGTGAAGTCGAGTACCTCTACATGCCACCTCTGACTGAACTACGAGTTTTCTTCATTCCCATGTATGGAAGCAGAAGCTACCAGGAATATGGAATAGATATAGAAAAAGCGGCCTTATCTTGTATCCGAGTCACCGCAGCATACCAGAGAATTCAGTTCATGAATTTCTCGTTTGATTTTAGTCAATTGCTTTTTGCGTCCATACTTGCGACACTGTTTCTGGTTGCAGTAGCTAATGCGATAGTCCAGATAAGACAAAAAGAGAGTATTAGAAATCACAAAGTCCTACCATTTGTGGCCTCAGTTCTCACACTTCTTGTATTCATTTTGCCATTGGCCAGCTATTCATTTTCAACGGGTACATATCCGCCGAATGAGATTCAGGCTCTGATATTTCCTGGACTCCTAGCAGCTATATGGTGGTCCGATAGCAGCCCTCTAACTCCAACACTGAGCAGCTACCTAATGCCGAGTCTATTTTCGTATATTCTCTTCTGTCTCCTGCCAATCACTTGGATTCTCTGGAAGCTTGTTGTTGATAGAACAGCGCCGAATTTCATTGAGAGTGTCTTCGCATCAAACGTGCCTCTGTTGTTCGCCCTGACGATTTTGGTCCCGGTGTACCAAGGGTTGTGCCTGCCATCAATAGGATTCTATCTTGCCGCCTCCACAATTATGGTCTGGATTGCATATCTGATATTGAGGAAAAGAAGCCATTAGGGCTTATCACATGGGCGTACCGAAGTATACAATTTGGGGCTTGACAAAGCAAGACGCATGATAAAGATTGAGCCCTATGACAATCTGATGACATGTATAAAGACTGGCTCAGAATTCAACGGCAGTGTTGTGATGTGGACTTATGCCTATCTGATTGATGATTCTCTAATAGATGCAGGATGCCCAAATGCATCTGGGGAAATTCAGGAATTTGCCGCCAGAAATCCAATCCGACGTGTTTTTGTGACGCATACCCATGAAGACCATCTTGGTTGTTGCTCAGTCCTCGCACCTGAATCCGAGATATATGCAACACCACCCGTTGCAGAGTTTCTGAAGAATCCGAAGATACTCCCTGACTTCTTTGTGATGGTATGGGGTCAACCTGAACCAGTTCATGAAGTCATGCCGATGCCTCAGCAGTTTGAGATTGGGGACTTATCATTAGAATGGATACTACTGCCTGGTCATACAGACCATATGATAGGGTTCTATGAAAAGGAGAGAGGCTGGCTGTTCTCTGCAGATGCCGTCCCGTTGCCATCAAGAAAGGAGCTGGCAATGCCTGATGAGAATGTTCCACAGATGATAGCCACCATGGAGATGATTCAGAAGCTCGAATTGAACATTCTCTTTGATGGTCATAGGGGACCTGTAGAAGATCCCTACGAATACATTCAGAAGCGAATTGATTTTCTGAAGGATTTGCAGGAATCCATAAAGGAACTGCATAGTCAGGGGCAAGATATTCCAGAGATCCAGGAGAGTCTTGGAATAGAGGCGCCCTGGTATGCTGGAATGACTGAGGGACGATTCACAGTGAACCATTTGATCAAATCGCTGATTTTTGATGAAGTTCCATAAGCTGAGAAGTAATAAGGGCAGGATTCAACTAATTCGTGAAAGCGAGCTGAGTAAGAGATGATTATGGGAATCGTGACAATAGCAGTCATCATCGTTTTAGCTGCTGCTACTCCACTCATTTTCCCTAACATCTATGCTGACACAATAGGTCATTTCTTGGCGGCCAGACCTGACGACTACGAGGGTTGGACATTCTATGGGCAGATTCTGACCCGATTGAAGGAATACGATACTGCACTATTTGCCTTTAACAAAGCAGTAGCAATCAGGCCGGACTATTCAAGTGCATGGGAGAAGATGGGAGACCTCTTCATGCTGCTAGGCGAACCCGAAAACGCGAATCAAGCTTACAGAATGGCAATAGATGAATAATTCCCCATCACTCGTCTTTTGGCATGCGTCTTCTCCCATAGACCTCTTTGTCGTTCGTCACTCGATTAGCTACATAGTTCGTCATTGAAAAGCCTTCGAAAATGGACAGGCTTTAGGTTTTGCACACAGGATGGCATTCCTTTTATCGGGTCTTCTTTGGCTTCCTCCTGTGTTCATCGAATCTGTCGGAGAATGAGCGAGTTGCCTTTTCATGTTCTCGTTCTGCGCGGGCGGCCTTCTTTTGGCGTGAGCAGTTGATGCGTGCTGCACGGGCTAGCTCTGTAACGCGTTTTGCTTCTTTGCCGTCACCACGTTTCTTGTAGAGCTTTCGTGCCTTTTTCCAAGCCTCTGATGCAGAACAGAAGTCATCCAGTCGGGCAGAGGTTGTTGCTTTTGCATCAAACACCCGTGGATCATCCTTGACCAATGCAGTAAGTCGCTCCCAAGTCTTTCTAGCTCCAGACCAGTCCTCCAAATCCATTTGGACAAAGCCTAGATTTCGAAGCGCGGTTATATGTTTCTTGTCACGAACTAATGCCCTTCGAAAATGCGCCGCCGCATCTTTCAGCCGACCAGCTTTGAACTCCATCATGCCCATTGTGTTCTCAATTGACGCATCACTTGGATCGATTTCTGAGGCCTTCTTGAGAGCCTTCATTGCCGCATGTTTTCTACCATATCTGATGTTCACATCGGCAAGAACACGCCAGGTCTCTATGTCGTCTGGTGCTAGCTTGGCGGCCTTCTCAGCTGACTTCACTGCTTCCTTTCCTCTCTCCATCATTGAGAGACCTATTGCTCGATGAACCAGAGCTGTCACCTTTTCAGGATCAAGCAGCAGCGCATGGTCATAGTTCCTGACTGCATCGTTGAAGTAGCCCTGCTCCAACTTGATGTCGCCTATCCGAATCCAGATAGCTGGAACGTCAGTGACTGATTTGCTGACCTTCTCATAGCATGCAAGCTCTTCATTGGTTCGGCCCATCGCATGCAGAGCCTTGGCCTTGTCAATAAGGGCCTCTGAATTGTCTGGAGAGAGGCGAAGTGCTCTGTCGAAAGACTCCAGAGCACTACTTGCTTTGTCAGGACCTAGGGCCATGAGGACACGGCCGCGATTAGTGTGTGCCTCTGAGAGATCTGGGTCCAAGCGAATTGCTCGGTTCAAACAGCGCAGAGCCTCTCCGAACTCCTTCTTGTTCGCTAAAAGAACTCCCCGGACATTCCAAGCGGATGCATCATCTGGATTCTCCTCAAGATGCTTCTCCACAGCTCTCAAGGTATCATCCACAGATGTCATCCAAATCTAGATGATATCACTTGGATTAAAGAAAAAGGTTGACCAGCTAGACTCCTCTGCCGTCACATATAGATACAGGCAAGCAAATTGCAAGTCCACCTGGCGGAATGGTGATGATAAAAGGAATTGATGCTGCTATCTTCGACCTAGGAGGAACCCTTTACAGGACAGAGAGAGACCTTGGAGAGGTCCACAGACGATTTCTTGCTGAAGTAGGCCTGACAGATGTTGCGGCCATGTCTGACTATGAACTTGAGGGAGCGCAATCACGTGGCCCGGATGTCTGGCTCGATGAATACATGCTGAAGAAGCGAGCCGACCTACATTGGGAACCATCCAGAGAGGACTGGGTGGAGTATGATAAGCGACTGTTAAAGAGCCTTGGTGCAGAAGGGGATATTGAGAGATTGGCCAATGATCTTCAATCGTTATGGGATGGTTGGCTTCGACTCGATCGATACCTACCTCTCGATGGCTGTAGAGAAACACTAGTGGAACTAAAGAGGAGAGGTTACAAGCTTGGAATGGCATCAAATCGCTTTGGAGACCCCAAATCTGTCCTCGAGCGTGATAACAATCTATCCCTCTTTGGGTCTGTAGAATATACAAATGTGCCTGGATACAAAAAACCGTCGCCGTACATGTTGTTCAAGGTGGCTGACGACCTTGGGGTCAATCCCAGAAGATGCGTGTATGTCGGCAACTATGTGAGATATGATGTTGAGGCTGCAATCAGAGGCGATATGGTACCGATTCTGATTGTAGAGTGCAACCCGGAGGAGAGAGAGTTCGCACCGGCCAATACCACGATTATCGAGCATTTGCCTGAACTTCTAGAAATCCTACCATAATCCTAAAGACAACAGAGCAACATACTGAGGGCAATGAAACATAGACTGTGCGGAGCTATACTCTCTATTGCATTGCTTATCTCATTTCTCAGCGCTTCATCCGTTTCAGCCCAGAGCAATCATAACCTAGAGTGGGGAGTGGATGTAGGTGACGAGATAACATATGTTCTGCAGAGAAAATTGCTTGACGAAACATTTGGCTCCTATCTCAGCGAGTTCATGCCATTCATCTCCGAAGTGGATGAAGGCCAGAAGATTATCGCACAAGTCACACATCTTGATTCCATTCCTTCTTTGATCAATGAGTCTAGTCAGATGCCATGGTCAAATTGCACTCTGATTCGTCAAAATGATTCCGAGGTCATAATGGAGGACATGTTTTTGGTCGTAGTGCCAATTGGTGACTGGAATTTCTCAAGCGAACTGGGTGGGTTTGCATTCTTTGGAGGCGTCAATGAATCAGAAGCGCCCAGTAACTTCACAGCTTTTGACGATATTGAATTAGTGGACACCGATACCACCTGGGGCACTGTAATTGACACCTCGTTCGTCTTCGGAATATTCCCAATCTCTATCTACATGGAGATGCTCTACGAAAAGGTCAATGGGACTTTAACAAACATGCGAATGCGTGTCAATTTTGCTGGGAATGACATGATAGATCTCGTGTTCACCCAGTGGTATCCAGGAATAATGCTCATACTGCCTCCAGAATTGCAGCTTCTCACAATTGGCCTAATTCTTACAGGAGTGGTAATCATTGTGCTCATAGCCTTCTTCTATAGGCGTCGACGGAAGCGGAGGGCTCAGCCTGTTGCACTTCCAGATGGATATGGTGAGTAATCTATGAAACCTAAAGACACTGGAATGCGGCGAATTGAATGCCATAAGGCACTATGCGAGGTCACAGTCCAAGTGGGAGAACGCTTCTTCTACCAGTTTCATAGACATGGCTCTGTCGGCGAGGATGCTGAGTTTGAGATTGACGATGACACGGTGATCTATCTGGAGGACATCGAATCCGAGTATGTGAATCCAGAGAATATGAAGAAGCCGGGATGGACCGGAGGCGACGCTGAGAAGGGGAGGTGGATCTTCAGAGCATTACGCCCAGGGAAAGCAACACTCACCATTCGGATATTGTTCAGATTCGAGGTGGAAGAAGTGCGACTCATAGATGTCACAGTGGTCTTCTAATCGATAGATTTCCTAGCCCATACATAGGTGTAGCCAGCCGCATAGTCTAACTCGTCACTATCTGCGAAAGCCTGCTGGAGCGCTTTGAGACCCTCCTGATAGTCGCTCTCAGATATCTTGTGTAACATCGAGTAGCCTTTGCGTGATACTGTGCCCAGATACTCCTCACCCAGATTGACTGGAGCAAACCTGTATTGTTTCGACCAGATGCTCTCAAGTCCTGCTGATTTCATGTGTACCTCAATCTCTGGGATGTCTGGATATCGTGCCTTGTCAATGGCTACTGTAGCAGGAAAGAAACGCGAAGTCATCCGGGCCTCAATCTGAGGATGAGATTGCGTGACTATGCACATCAAACCTCCGCCAAGAACCCTCGCCATTTCATGAATCGCTGAGGCGGCATCAGAAAGGTGATGGATGACCTCAGTCATGAAGACCATGTTGAATGTGTTGGATGGAAATGGCATCAAGCCGGCAGGTGCCCGGACGAATGAAATGACATCAGCCTTCTGTCTGGCTTCAGCAAGCATACCCCCTGAAAGGTCAAGACCCACCATCTGGGCACCAGTAGACTTCTGAAAGAGCAGTGTATTGTTTGCTGTTCCGCATCCAACATCCAGAACCAGCGACCCTGAATGAGGTGAGAAGGCCTCAAGAAGATGAAATATCATCTCGGGATCACCTACACGGACCTGGTCATAGACCTTAGAAACGGAGTCGTAATCGATGCTCTTCTCTTCTCCTGCATTCATAATACACTCGAAAATCTAGTCATTCAAACATTTGAAAAC
>JBHLQS010000002.1:0-62607 GCA_048883405.1 Candidatus Thorarchaeota archaeon | reverse complement strand
TACAATAAAGGCTACCATAGAATGGGTTGTTACCTGTGTCCTGCATCACCCCTTGCCGAGATTGAGAGTCTTCGCGAAACTCATCCAAATCTCTACGCGAGATGGAAAGAGAAACTCGGCGACTGGGCAGAAAGACTTGGTTATTCCCAGGAATGGGCTGAGCTTGGTTTCTGGAGATGGAAGAGTCTTCCCCCGGGTCAATTGAAGTTGATAGAGGAACTTGAGCTAGATATTGAAAATGTTCGTCCTGGACCTACTGACCGCCTAGAGCTAGATGTAATTCAGGGGGTTTCTCCATGCACAGATTCTGGATATAGCTTGGAGGGGCAATTCTCAGAAGGTGTCGATCTAGATCGAATATCAAGATTGATGCCTATCTTTGGCAGGACTAGGCTGTCTGAAGAACTCGGAGCACTCAGAGCAATCTCTGGAGAGAATACAATCACTTTATTCAGCTCTGGTTCTTTGGTCATACGTGGGAAGGATGAGTCTGAGGTTGAGGCTCTGGCCAAGCAAGTGGAGCGTGTAGTGAGGCGAGCGCTCTTTTGTCAGGCATGTGGGTCATGTATCCCTCAGTGCGACCATAATGCATTGAATCTTGATGATGAGAAGATATCAGTTGACTCCGAAAGGTGTACAAACTGTCTGAAGTGTGACACATGGCCTTGTCCGACCTACCTCGGCTGACCGCATGTATTGCGAGTCGTTATATACTGCCTGAGTACGTTGTGCTCACAAAACCTTAATTATGGTCTCGAGCAGCCGCCATCCTATCGTGCGACTGAAGATGCTGGTGGAAACAAAAATGCTCCGCGCAATCTCAATCACAATCTGGCGATTCCGTAGAGAGCTTGTGCTGAGCTTAGTAATCTCAATGATTGCTATCCCCTTCGCCAATTACTTGGTCATAGAACGCGACCGTAATCGAAACGAGATGTACGGTGAGGCTTTCTGGATATATGGATTCCAAGTCTATGAGATGAACGACCATGAACTGGCGGCAGCCCTTCCACCAGAATGGGGATATAATGATGGCTTACATGTGCTTCCTGACTATTTGGGCAACATCACCTATGAGTACCCCGTATTCGGTCTAGTCTTCTTCTCTATAGCCACTTGGCTCTTCCCTGGGCAGGGTGGCTTACAGCCCTTGTGGCTTAACTTCCTACTGACTCTTGTGTTCAATCTGAATCTTGTCTTGGTTGCAATTCTTCTCGGTGATCGTATTTTCAAGAACCAATGGGCACGCATGTTCTTCGCTGGATACTATGTCTATGGCCTGATTATGTCAGCAGGTGGAGGTAAGCTCGAGCCAATTGTAGACTGTCTCCTTCTCATGTCACTGGTTCTTCTTCAGGAAAAACAATATGGAAAGGCAATGTTTGCACTGGGTCTATCGGTCCAGACCAAGATCTATTCGGTGGTTGCCCTTCCAATAATGTTCCTTGCAGCACCTGTGTCCCTCATCTGGTTCGTTGCATCTATGCTGCTAACAGTCATTCCATTTCTGTTTCTAGGCGCTGACTTCAGCTCATTGCTGAATCATTTCCTGAACACTTCCACCTATAGCTCATATGTAGTGAACCCAATGTACCCTGGTCTATTCATAGCCTCTCCAATTATAGAAAACAGCACAGTCATTAGCAGCTATCCATGGCCGCCCGCTCTAATTCCGCTTCTGATATATGCCGCCTTCATGCTGTCTACTATTCGTCTCTATCTTCCTGACAGTGAGGCTTTTCGCGATGCATCTTTTTTGGGTAAAATCAATCTCTTGAAGCCGTTCTACATCTACATGCTCCCCGCAATTCTCTTTGTGTTCAGATGGGAAATGCCCTGGTACCTGTTTTGGTTGGGTCCCGCAATATTCCTCTTTGAAGATGATGAACACAAGGTCGGCTATCTAAAGGAGCTGACAATCGTGGGCTTTCTCTATGCATTTGGAGTTATTGTGAACTGGCCGTATCTAATAACAGGGCCGCTTCCGGATTTCTTCGTGCATTTTCCATTTGGTCTGTACACATTTCTGGGGGTGATTGGTCTCGCAGCCCTTACAGGAATTGCAATTGGCATATGGAAGTGGACCATTGATAGACGGCGGAGAAGGGCTATCATGCTCCGAGATGCGAGAGCGCGCGGCGAGCTCGTTATGTGAATCAGGTCTTGACTCTGCCATTCTCGCGGTAGAACTGGATAATTCGTTCACGAATCATGGTTGAGGAGCACAGACCGTCTGCTTTTTGATGTTTCAGCCGAACGATTTTCGTAGGCATGTGCTTCTCCTGGAATTTCCTCTCCAGAGATTGAACATCGGTCACTTGATCGTAGCCAAGTGCAACGATATCTGGTTTCACATCTGCAACAATGAGGGTGTGATCGGTTGTGTCATATCCAAGGATCGCTCTATCAACGACATCTAGCGCCTCAACGAGTTTCCTGCGTTGCTCTTGAGGAAAGACAGGCGGAGCACCCCTCTCCTTTTCGATAGTCTTGTCCAGGGCTATTACCACAATAAGCTCGCCGTCGTCACCAGCAACCTCCTTTGCCTGCCGCAGATATGCCAGATGTCCAAGATGCAGAATGTCGAACTTGCCCGCAGCTAGAACACGTTTGTCTGGCATCATCAGTTCCTCGACTAGTCCTCGTCTACAGCCAAGAACTCGTGACTCTCAGTTATGACTTCGATCCGTCTTTTCGTCTTTGTGATTTGGCTCACATGCACGAGACCGTTAATCTCCAGCTCCATAAGAGCAGAGTTTAGCTCAGCATCGCTTGGCTCTTGTCCAAGCGCCTTCTTCAACGATCTCTCAAGCTCGTCATCAAGAATGACTCCTCTTCTCTTCTGAAGTATCTCCATCACTATGTTTCTGAGAGGCATGACGCTCCACGAAGTCATTCTTTTTCCCTCTCTATATATAGCCTGGCGGCGCAGTTGATGGCTTTGCCGCTGTTCTCTGGAATTCCTCATTCATCTTCTCGTAGTCCGCGATGTCCTTGGGCGTAATGGAGGCCTGCACTGCCTTCAATGCCTCCTCGAAATGTCTCCAATAAACAGAATCTATTTCATTTGTACGATTCTCTTTGAGGGCATGCATTCCCGCCTCCTTGCATAGGTTCTCGATGTCACCACCAACGAAATTCTCAGTCATTTCCACCAATTTCTTGATATTCACATCCTTGTCAAGGGGCATTCTGTCCAAGTATATCTCGAAAATTGCTTCGCGTCCCTTTGCAGTGGGTGGTGGGATGTAGATCCATCTATCGAATCTTCCCTTTCTGAGAAGGGCTCGGTCTATAAGGTCGGGTCGGTTGGTTGCGGCAACGACTACGAGATCCTTCATTGATTCTAAGCCGTCCATCTCAGTGAGTAGTTGGCTCACCATTCTTTCAGTCACATTGCTGTCTCCAGAGACTCTGCCTCTTGAGGGAGCAATTGAGTCAAGTTCATCAAAGAATATTATCGCTGGTGCCGCAGTTCGAGCTTTCCGGAACACTTCTCTTACTGCCTTCTCACTCTCACCAACCCATTTTGACAACAATTCGGGTCCCTTAACGCTAATGAAGTTCGCGTCACTCTCAGTAGCTACAGCTTTAGCCAGGAGCGTCTTTCCGCATCCAGGGGGTCCAAAAATCAACACACCCCTTGGTGGCTCGATTCCGAACTTCTTGAATGCCTCTGGCGTTTTCAGCGGCCATTCAACAACCTCCTTGAGCTTCTCCTTGACCTCCTCAAGACCGCCAACATCTGACCATCTGACATTTGGAACCTCAATGAATACCTCTCTCACTGCAGATGGCTGTATCTCTCTGAGCGCATCTAGAAAGTCCTCACTATTGACTTCAAGTTGATCAAGGACCTCTTGAGGAATCTCCTCATCCTCCAGATTGAACTGCGGAAGGTATCTTCTAAGTGCCTTCATCGCTGCCTCTCTACATAGTGCGTTCAGGTCTGCCCCCACAAAACCGTGCGTAATATGGGCTAGGACCTGAAGGTCAACCCGATTGTCCCCTTCAGCAGTCAGTGGCATTCCACGTGAATGTATGTGGAGCACCTCCAATCGACCAGTCTCGTCAGGCACCCCAATCTCTATCTCTCTATCAAATCGTCCAGGTCTTCGCAATGCAGGATCAAGTGCATTCACTCGGTTAGTGGCTCCTATTACAATCACTTGGCCTCTCGCCTTGAGACCATCCATGGTTGCCAATAGCTGAGCCACAACGCGTCTCTCAACCTCGCCTTGCACATCTTCTCGTTTGGGTGCAATGGCATCTAACTCATCTATGAATATGATACTTGGAGCATTCTCCTCTGCTTCCTCGAAGATTTTCCTCAGCTTCTGTTCTGACTCTCCGTAGAACTTAGACATGATTTCTGGCCCATTAATGTGTACAAAATTGGCTTCCGACTCTCCCGCTACAGCCTTGGCAAGCAAGGTCTTCCCCGTCCCAGGTGGACCATGCAGAATCAGACCGCGCGGTGGATCAATACCGAGACGCTTGAAAATCTCTGGATGTCGCATTGGTAGCTCTACCATCTCGCGGATTCTCTGAATCGCATCAGCAAGACCACCAATCTCCTCGTAGGTCACCTGTGCCGCTCCAACCACATCTCCAGTTGGCTTCTCTGCGATTGAGAGCATTGTAGAGTGTTGAACCACAACCGTCCCGGCTGGCTTCACGCCAGTGACTTTGAAGGGGATGGCCCGTCCTAGAATTGGAATGAAAACCGTGTCATTTGTGGTGACAGGGCAGTTGAGAAGTTTGCGCTTGACGAACTCCTCAAATCTAGGCTCTGGACGAATCGGTACTGATGTTGGTGCAAGAGTGATATTACGTGCGGGTTCCTCATTCGCACGTGAAACAGTGACTTTTTCGCTCAAACTGACTCCTGCGTTTCGTCTTATTCGACCATCCATTCTGATGATCTCTCGGCCTTTATCTCCTTGATAAGCTGGCCAAGCTATGGCAGCAGTCACACGCTTTCCCTTGATTTGGATAATGTCTCCAGTTCTTACGCCCAGTTTCTCCATGGACATGGCATCGATTCTAACAATGAATCGACCAATGTCCCGATGCTCGGCTTCTGTTACCTTTAGTACTATTTCGACCAATGCTTGGCCACATCCTTTTGGTTGTGGATTCTCATAGCTCAGAGACAGGACGGCTTACCGACGACCTTCAACTCCTCTCTCTCAGGTTCCCATAAAGGGTTTTTTAACACCAACATAATCAGGCTCAAGGAGAAGGAGATTTACCGAGGATTCCGATGAAATACTAGTTATAAACCCTGAGTTCTAATCGTTATTTCAGAACGCGTTGGACAGATGGCGCGAATCTCTCTACATGCGCGAAACCATTTCGACTTCGACCTGGGCCACACCTTCAAGAGAACCAATGGCTTCTTCAATATCGTCAGTGCCGCCCATCGATTCTTCTCTGGCAACATTCATCCTTATTGCCTTCAAGCCGAATGCCACGGGAACTATCTCAGTTGCTCGGACATCTGTCCCATGCGGAATATTGGACTTGATACGTTCCAATAGATCCTCAAGATTGATATCTACGTCTTTTGGCATTATCTTTAATGTGACAACAACTCTCGCCATTACAAATCAAATCCGTTTCTAACTATGGCCCATCGAATGCGCAATTGGGGCAGCTATACTTGACAGAGAAGCGTCTACAGACCTCGCACCGCCAGATCATGAATTCGCCGCATGATGGACACTGAAACTTCACGCTGTTCTCTTGTGGGGAGATTGAACGGTGACATGAAGTGCATCTGATAGCTCTCATATTGGACAAATTATCACCAAAGGGTATTATTGATGGTTGCGTTTCATGGGCCCAGCCGTGCGGTTTTTATAAACCTGTCGAAGCGTATACCCTTCGCAACACGTCACGATTGAGCTTAATCCATATATGGTTGTAGAGACTATGAAGACCTGCTAGCAAGTCTGGAGAGTATCTTATGGGTACCAAACTGGGTGATATAGTAACTGCCGAGCAAATCTCATTGAGAGAGCTGGGTGGACGCAAAATTGCGATTGATGCCTTCAACACAATCTATGCCTTTCTCGCTAGTATCAGACAGCCCGATGGGACACCCCTCATGGATCGACAAGGTCGTGTGACCAGTCATCTCTCTGGACTCTTCTATAGAAACTTGAACCTGCTAGAGAACGGAATCAGTCCAGCCTTTGTTTTTGACGGTGAGGCTCCCAAGCTAAAAGACGCAGAGGTTCAACGACGGCAAGAGATTCGCGAGGCTGCAAGAGAAGAGTGGGCGCGAGCAAAGGCAGAGGGTCGAATAGAGGATGCACGGAAAGCCGGACAAGCCAGCTCCAGACTGACCAGTCCCATGATTGAGGAGAGTAAGGAGCTGTTAGAAGCTCTCGGGATCCCAGTGATACAAGCACCATCTGAGGGTGAGGCTCTGGCTGCGCAGATGACTAGGGCTAACATCGTATGGGCAAGTGCAAGTCAGGACAATGACTCACTGCTATACAACTGTCCTCGGATGATTAGGAATCTGAATATCTCGGGAAGAAGGAGATTTGGACGTTCCAAGTATAGGACAATCAGTCCTGAGATCATTGATCTGGACTTGAATCTCAGGCATCTGGAGATAACTCGAGAACAACTCATTGACATTGCCATCCTCATTGGAACTGACTACAACGACAAGCTGGAGGGTGTGGGTGCCAAGACTGCACTAAAATGGATCAAGCAGTATGGAAGTCTTGAGAAGATTGAGAAGGAACGTGAGATCAAACTGGACTTTCCCTATGAAGAGATAAGGAACATCTTTCTGAATCCTCCCAAGATGGAAGTCGCGGAACCGAAATGGGCTGATCCTGACCGTGACGCGATTGTTCGAATCCTCTGTGGGGAACACGACTTTAGCTCAAATCGTGTCGAGAAGTCTCTGGAACGATTGGACAAAGCTCTGAAGGAAACAAGAGAGTCCACACATCAGAGTTCACTAACGGACTTCTTCTAGATGGTTCTAATCATATAGAGAACGATAAATACTGAAGAGTGAACAAGACAAACACGGACAGGTGAACTACCCTGAGTCGAGAGAGAATGACTGCAGTACGGGCTGCAGTGAGCGATATTGTGAACGGAACCTTTGGAGATGATAATGGCTCTCATGTCATATCTCCATATGGTGTGGAATTGCGAAGAGTTGCTCTAGTCGGTCTAATAGTCGACCATTATTCGAAAGAAGGCTATGCAAGCATAACAATTGATGACGGAACTGAAACGATTAGGGCAAAGGCATGGGGTGGCGAAGCAAGCTCTCTCGAGAATGTTCAGGCGAATATTCTAGCACTCATTATCGGTAAAGTGAAAGAGTACCAAGGTGAAGTATATGTATCTCCAGAAATAGTGCGAGAACTCGACGACCCGAATTACATGACAGTTCATCTACTAGAGCGATACGCTGCAATGCTCACTCGCAGCGGGGTAGCACTTGAAACGACCTTTGGATCAGAAGACTTCTTCAAGGACTCTGCTGCCCCTCCCAAACACGAAGTCGCAAAGAAACCTCCAGAGAAGAAAGGCACGCCCGTTTCTGGCAAAATCTACAAGCAAATTATGCAGTACATTGAAGAGAATTCTGCGGAAGAAGGTGTCCCCATCGCGTCCATCGTGGATTTCTTTGAGGAGAAAGGCCATGACCGGACTGATATTCAGCTAAAGGTCCTAGATCTTCAAGGTCAGGGAAGTCTGGTAGAAGTAAAAGTCGGTATCTATCGTCCGGCTGACTCCTGAACGAAGTACAGAGCGACAGCTTAATAGCGAATCCGGAGTGATTTGGATTATGGACGACTACGAGAGTCTTCTAGAAAGGGCGCGTTCTCAAGTCCCTGAGGATGCATTCAAGAGGTCTGGAGAGAGATTCCAAGTTCCGAAAGTGCAATTGATGGTTCAGGGCAGTAGAAGTTTTTGGCAGAACTTTCAGGAGATAATCAACATTCTAAACCGACCAGGGAAAGAGGTGCTCAAATATGTGGCCGGCCAGCTAGCCACAGCAGGCAATATTGAAGGGAGCAGTGCTATCTTCAATGGAAAGTTTATGTCTGACCAAATAGATGATGTCTTAGGCAGATATATCGAATCATATGTGATCTGTCCAGTATGTACACGTCCAGACACTAGCATGGCCAAAGCGGGTAACGCCTACTATCTAATCTGCTCAGCATGCGGAGCTCGGACCTCCGTGAGACCAGTCTAATAGGAGGAATACGGATGCCTAACGTCTACATGCGTGCACGTGAAACACATGACGGGCATTATGTAGTTGCCATGTGTGACGAAGCGCTTCTCGGAAAGACACTGACGGAGGGTGCGATCGAGTTCAAGGTCTCTCCAGAGTTCTATGGAGACGAATTGGTCGATGTCAAGGTCTGTGTCGAACACCTCAACAAAGCAACCATTGCAAACATGGTTGGCTCAACAAGCGTCAAGACTGCAATGAAGGCAGGTTTCGTCCATGAACAAGCCGTCGCCTATATAGAGGGGCATCCACACGCTCAATGGGTTCGTCTTTAGTGATTTTGTGATTCTCCGCTACATTCCGCCTTTGACTTCCCGCCGCAGAGCGCGTCCCTTCTCATATCTGCTGAGATTCCCTCCAAATAGTTATTCAGGACATCTCTCACTGTGACTCCTTCTGCTTTTTTGACAGAGATTCCTACTTGCTGAGTCACCATATATGGTCGGCCTCCCATTCCTGATACTATTAGGACCTTGACCCCTCTGTCTGCCAATGCCATTACCGGTTCAGCACAACTGGAATGCCCCGCATTCCTCAGAGTTTCCACCTCAACAACCTCTCCGTCTTCAACAGTGGAAATAACAAACATTGGGCTATGACCGAAATGTGCACTTATTGGACTATCAAGTCCCTGCTCAGAAATCGCTGGTATTGCTATCTTGTGTAAATTCATTTTGGTTCACTCGTTGGTTTCTTTGGACATCTTCTTTCTGTATAGGGTGTCTGAACCACACTCAGGGCAAATCCTAGGTCTAGGTTGTCCTAGAGGGGCTTCTATTGTATTCCCGCATTTTTCGCATTCAAAAACACGAACATCACAGGGCAGGACATATTCTCCTCCCTCAATTCGAAGCACAATTCCACGCACTATGGTCTCTGCAATCTTCCTTCTTGCCGAAGTCAAAATCCGATTGAATGTGGGTTGGCTAACGTGCATCGCATCACTGGCCTCTCTCTGATTCATTCCCTCGTAATCAGCCAGCCTCACTGCCTCAAATTCGTCAACTGTAATGAAAATCTCGTCTAGCTCTTTTGCAGGAATGCCAGCAGGCTTAAAGATTGATATTACGGGCTCTTCGGAGACCTTTCTGAACTGCTTCCTTCGAGGCATAAGGAATTGTTAATCATAATTCAAAAAAGGCTTCCGCTGAAGCAAAGGTGTCAACACGCTGGTGAATCCCACCACGTTTTAAGGAATCAGTAATCTATCACGGGTGATGACCTTGACTGCTCCCTGTTATGAGTGCGGAAACAAGTCCGAGATTGATGGGCTCTGTGCTGACTGCTACAGAAAAGCACACCCATTAGTTGAGGTCAGGTCTCCACTCAAACTACTCACTTGCAAGCGGTGTGGGGCAGTCAAAGTGCCCGGTGGATGGGAAACGATCAGCGAACATCTTTCCGATTCTGAAGAGTTGATAGAGCGTCAAATGAAGATTCTTTTGCAGCAAGAGGTCAAACGGAATGTTGACGGTGTCCAGCTAGAGTACACAGAAAAAAAGACACTGGACAGAGTACGTGATATCATGGTAATTGCATCCGGAAGTTCAGATCCATCACTAGCTACATATTCTGAGAGTTATCCTGTCGAGGTACGATTCAGCTACGCGACATGTGATACCTGCGCTATGATGAGTGGGGGTTACCACGAAGCTATACTTCAGGTTCGAGCTGATGAGAGATCAATTACAGATGAGGAAGAGGATGGGATAGTTTCAGTCGTCACGGATTTGACTGTGGCGGAGTATGGGAAGGACATTAAGGCCTTCGTGACAGAGATGAACAGGGACAAATATGGACTAGACTTCAAGATTGGTTCTGAGCACCTCTGCAAACGAATAGCAGATAGTCTTCAGCAAAGGTATCTTGCTGAACGCAAGGAGAACTACAAACTCATTGGCGAAGACAAAGGCGGTAAGAAGAAGTATCGGATAACTATTCTCATTCGTCTTCAGAAATTCACGCTTGGAGACTTCATACGGGTTGGCTCAAAGCCATGTCAAGTAACAGCAATGGGTCGTGGTGGTCTCAGTTGCTATAATCTCAAGAATGGGAATAGATTCACAATCAATCCCAGGAGTGCAAAGTGGAGGACTATCGAGTTTATTGCACCAGAATCGGACAAACGCCAATTCATGGTAGTATCGAATCTCCACGATCAACCAGTTCAAATCATGGACTCTGAGAGTTTTGAAATACATGAGATTGATCAGAGAGACATGACAATAGATGTTTCAAATGGCGATACTGCTTTTGGGCTCCAACTGGACAATCGAGTATTCCTGATTCCGCCCAATGACTGAATCCTCGAATGTGTGGAGAGCTACGCTTAAATGGCCACCTTCGACATTGAGAGTCAGGTCCTAAGCACTCTATAGCATGGACCATGAACGGAGGATTATTTTGTCCCGTAGAGGTAAACGCAAGCCACAAGGTCCACCCACCGAAGAACTAGTCCGGGTTAGAACTCCACGACGTGATGATGGAGAGATGTATGGAATCATCATCCAGATGTTGGGCTTTGATAGAGTCAGGGTACGATGCGAGGATGGGGAGATTCGTATCGGACGTATACCTGGTCGAATGAAGAAAAGAGTCTGGATGCGTGTTGGTGATACAGTCGTAATTGTACCCTGGGACTTCCAATCCGATCAGAAGTGTGATGTTGTCTATAGATATCGAGGCAATGAGCTTGACTGGCTTCAGAAGAAGGGTCTTTTGAAGATGTTCTAGGCCAACCTTTTTCTGAAATGCGACCAGATTTGCACCGAGTTTAATTCAATTGGTCCTGTTAGGAAGTCATGGCAAGTTGAAAGACCTAGACAAGAAGCATGAGCGACTTCTATCTGAGCTCGATCGCCGCAAGATGAAACGACGGAAGGACTCAGATGAATTCAAAGTAATTGAGGGTGTAATTGACCCTCCAACCTTGAAGGCTTTATACAAGCTTCTGAATAGAGGTACAATCAATTTGCTTCATGGTACAATCAGTACTGGAAAAGAAGCCAACGTTTACACTGGTGAAGACCCTGAAGGCACACCAGTGGCAGTGAAGATATTTCGTGTGAGTACTGCTGAAACAGACTACATGCTTGAGTATATAGTGGGTGATCCTCGCTTCAAACGCGTCGGCCGTCGAAGCAGAACACTGATTCCACAATGGGCTTTGAAAGAGTACAAGAACCTGAATCGATATCATGAAGCAGGAGTTCGTGTCCCCAAACCCATTGACATTCAACGGAATGTACTTGTTATGGAGTTCATTGGTGATTTAGACGCTGGAACACCAGCGAAACTGATGAAGAACACAGAAATCGAATCTCCGGTTGATACATTCAACGAAATCATCAACATGATTCATATTGGCTATACTGATGCAGGACTTGTCCATGCAGACCTAAGTGAGTACAATATCCTCTGGCAAGATGGACCTGTGATTATCGATGTGTCACAAGCTGTTCTCAAGACTCACGACTATGCAAGCCGCTACCTACTTAGAGATATTAGCAACATCACAACCTTTTTCCAGAAGCTCGGGGTCGAGGCTCAAGACCCAAAGGAGATAGCAAAAGAGATACTGTCCTCTGGTGAAGACTAGATGCATTTACACGAAACTGTTAGAGTGCCAGCCGAGCGTGTTGGAGTTATTGTAGGTCGTAATGGCAGAGTGAGGAAGAGGGTAGAGAAGTTAACAAACACAAAGATCGAAGTTGACTCAGAGGGTATTGTAAAGATAACCAGTCATGAGGACACAGAGGACCCCGTCCTAGCTTGGAAGGCCAAGGACATAATTCGAGCCATGGCTCGCGGATTCAGCCCCAAGAATGCGCTGTCCCTTATTGATGAGGATGCTCGTCTGCTCGTGATCTCATTGCGTGAGGTAGTTGGTTCATCTCCTAACCAGCTGAAGCGAGTAGCTGGCAGAATCATAGGAGAGAAAGGCAGAACCAGACGAGCAATAGAACAGATTACAGAGTCAAAAATCTCGATTTATGGCAGAACAGTATCTCTCATTGGATATGATCCTGGACTGCAATATGCCCAGAAAGCCATCGATATGCTCATTGGCGGAGCGCCTCATGGTGCCGTATACGGGATGTTGGAGAGAGCCCGTAGAGATATGAGCAGAATGGAGGCAGAGCTCTGGGAAGATACCGATCTCTGAAGCGATGTAATACCCGAGCTAATAATGCCAAGGGCCCTTTCAACTGTTGTACAATGACCGTAATGGATCAATCTGTAGAAGGTTTTCGCAGTCTCTCGCCTGCTGAGTTCTTTTACAGGAATCGCCAAATGGCAGGATTTGGGAACTCAACACAGGCTGTCTATTCTGCTGTGCGAGAGCTCGTTGAAAACAGCCTAGACGCCTGCGAAGATGCACAGCGCATTCCGCAGATAAGCGTCGATATATCTGCTCAGTCTTCTGATATATTGTGTATCAAAGTTGCTGATAATGGCCCAGGACTTCCCTATCAGAACGTACCTGAATCATTTGGCAGAGTCCTATATGGTAGTAAATATGATATGAGGCAAAAGAGAGGTACTTTTGGACTTGGAGTGACAATGGCCATCCTGTACGGCCAAATCACTACAGATTCACCAGTCGTTGTTCACACTCAAAACTGTTCAGGACCGGGAAAGGTCTACAGCCTCCTGATTGACATCGAAGAGAACTTGCCGATTATTGAGAGTGCACGGGAAGAGATCAGACCCGCAGATGGTACAACTGTGACTCTCAGGCTTCGGGGTGATTTGAAGCGGTCTTCGGAAAGGGTCGTTGAATACGTTAGACTGACCACAATTGCTTCTCCTCATGCTGTTATCGAGTTGGACTTCAACGGCAACGAAACGGCTAGAGTAGGCGGTTGGACCCAGGCCGTCCCTGAGAATCCTATACCCTCCAAGCCGCATCCCAGATCTGCGGATTTGGAATTGCTACGGAGATTGATAATAAGGAGCCCTTCCAAGAAAATCCAAGATTTCCTAGTCGATGAGTTTCAACAATTGGGTCCAAGAACCGCTATGAGATTTCTGAAATTCATTGGTCTTGATAAAGGTGTTAAGATGGAGTCTCTCACACGTGCTGATATCGCCCGTCTGAGTTCATCTCTACGCCGATTTGATGGATTTGGGCGTCCTGATAGCAGGTGTCTCAGTCCAATTGGTGAGGAACCCTTCCTGTCTTCTGTAGATTCTCTCTTTCATCCCTCATGGAAGCAGTATTCGAAACAGACGGCTTCGGAGTGGCAGGGTAATCCGTTCTTCGTGGAAGGAGTCATTGCTTTTGGGGGCGAGTTTTCACATGTAGATATGCCGACTCTCTATCGTTTTGCAAATAGAGTCCCCCTACTCTATGATGCGAGCGAAGACGTAATGACTAAGATTGTGAAGCGAATCAATTGGAAAAACTACGGATTCTCCATGTCTCTACCCGTTGCACTCTTCATCCATTTTGGTTCGACAAAAGTACCGTACAGAGCAGCTGGAAAGCAGTCATTGGCGCATACGGCAGAGATTGAAGTTGAGGCCACCAGTCTTATTCGGAAGCTTGGACGTGCACTGAGGAAACATACAGGTCGCCGCGACAAAGCCAGACGCGATTCGAGAAAGATGCGCGAATTCTCAGAGATGTTTGAAATAATCGCCAAATATGGTTCAGCTCTTGCAGATTCAGAGCTACCCACGTCAACAACACACATGGTCCAATCCCTGTTTGAGGTGAACACTGATGTCTGAGCAAAATCCAATCAACATACTCACGGCAATGGGGATGCGGATTAATGAAGCCATAATTGACGGGAAATTTCCCACAATAGATATTCCTAATCGAGGCACAGATAATATTGAATTCGATCCGGAATTGGAGCAGTTCGTTCTTGGAGATTCTCGAGTTGTGAGAGACTCGAGCAATCTGAAACATATCCGAAGCTTTGCTCAGCTCATATGGGTAGCATATTTCGCGAAGCAACTCTTGGAGAGCGATCGAACAAGTTCATTGAGGGACCTATATTACTCCAGTGAAGCTTTTGGAGTAAGATTCAATGACCAAGCGGAATCAGACCGCATCATTACGGACCTTGAGTGTCTAACAGGTAAACCGCGTGAAGTCTTTGGTGTCTTCCCGGAGGAACACTCGGCTATTTTTGGATCAGTCAAGATGAGTTACACAGTCCCTGGATATGAAGGACAAGAGGTTGACCTAACCTTGAGTCCTGATGGATTCCCAATAGGACGAGCCCTGATGACATCTGAGCCTCTTGAAACAGATGCGGAGATGATTTTGGCGGTTGAGTCCGGTGGTATGTTTTCACGACTGATTGAAACCTTGGCCTGGAAACGCTATCGGGCGATTCTTGTACAACTTGGGGGTCAACCTCCAAGGTCCACACGCGCTCTGATGCGAAAACTGCATAAAGCCTTCGGACTCCCTGTGTTTCTATTCACTGACGGTGATCCCTGGGGGATGCATATAGCTCAAGTTGTGAAGAGTGGTAGTGCTAATGCCGCTCATATCCCAGGTCTAACAATACCAGCCGCTGAGTGGATTGGAGTGACTCCAGCTGATATTCAAGAGTACTCACTTCCATCTGAACCAATGACTGGCGCAGACCTCAAACGACTGGACGAACTTGCACGGGACGTCAGATATCTAGGACCCGACTGGCAGAAACACATTGCTGAATTTCAAGGGCTGCGAAGAAAAGCTGAGCAACAAGCCTTCAGTAGATATGGTATGGACTTTGTAGTCGACACGTACCTTCTTGACAAACTACGCTAATATCATTCCAGAGAATACCAGCAGGAACACTGCACCAAAGGCAATGATTGCCTGCAGCAGTATCAACAGAGCAACGTTGCTCTTCTCTGTTACATTTTCTGAAAGGTATGGCAGCACCCAGTACATGGTGAACGGACCCTCGACTTCGAGAGTGCCGTCTTCTCTTGGACTGGCAAACTTCACATATTCGATTCCTCTGCGGTGTACATAGAGTCTATAAAAGATGTATAGGAGGAAATTGAGACCAAATGGCGCATAAAGGAAAATGGCTAGTCTGTCCATGTTTCCTAAGATAAGTGCTGTAGCTATGGCTGCACCCATTGGAAGTCTTCCAACGTCTCCAGGCAGTATCCTTGCGGGATATCTGTTGAAAATGAGAAATGCAATGGATGCACCAAGAAGCGCTCCAGCAACTACTCCTGAGTCAAGAAGTGCCTGTGTGGTCTCAATTCCATCAGTGAGTGATAGGAGCACCACATAGAGAATAAGAGCTGCAGAGTTGATTGCCGAGAGGCCTGTTTCTAAGCCATTCATTCCTCCATACATGTTAGTGGAGTCGATGATGAATGTCATCATCAGAGGAATGACCACGAGGGGATAGAGCACGCCAAGGTCAACAGTCCCAATAAATGGAATTGACATTGTGGTGGTACCTACCTGCATGGCCATCATTGGGATTGATGCAAGCATTGGGAGTGCTATCTTAGTCCTATTCTTGAAGTCAAGACTATCATCCAGTAGCCCAATCATTCCTGCGAGGAGGATTGAAACCAGTGCAGCTAAGAGTCCTGTATCGACTTCTTGACCCTGAAAGGTTGTTATTCCAATCACGATTAGTAAAGAGGCTACCATCGCAAACAGAAATACAAACCCGCCACCTTTCGGCACCTCTGGCTTGTTGGATTTATGGACGTCCACTCCTACTATGCCTTTTTCTTTTAGGATTCGGATTGTGCTAGGCATTGTAAAGAGTACTATCAAGAATGCAAGAATGATACCGATGAGGATGGTCAGCAATTGGGCTTTCTCCTTTGCCGGGCACAACTACAGCCCTTTTTTACACTTTCGGATAGAAGAATGCAGTGGTACAACGATTCGCATGACGAAACCTATTTAACGAGTCCAGAGGTTCGAGCGCATCGTTCGCGGCCTATATAGTAGACAGTATACCGCGAACCCTACTGAATCACGGTGATTTGGATTGAGCCTGCTGCATAGACGGATAGGGACAATCGCGATAGTGGCGCTCTTTTTAACAAGTGGCGTCCTCGCTTTGGTTCCCTCAACAGGAACATGGGACTCTAACAATATGGCTCATGATGCGACGCAGCTAAGCTCAGTGGCTGAGTCCTCGAACATTGTATCAGTTGCATTTACGGACCAACACTATGGAGCTGCTGACGGGATTATTGACCCTTGGGAATATGCATCCAACTATACAGATCCTGTGACTGGTATAATGGCGTATATGGAACATAATGATACGAATCTCTATCTCGGACTAGAGGCTCCAACTTCTGGCTGGATTGGTGTAGGCTGGCAGAACTATACAGATAGCTTCACCACAGCTGGGTTGAACAACAGCGATCTAATCATTGGATATGCGCCTGGGACTCCATCAGGTGAATTCTGGAGGGCAATTGGCACAGACTCTGTGACCGTTCACTATATCCTTACTCTTCCCAACGGTACAATACTACAGGAAAGCGATTTTCCAGATGACGAATCAGCAGAGGAGCTAGCCAATCTTCCCTCGCTTGCAATGTATCGAGAATCAATCTTTGGAATGAGAATCGGTGAGGTGCGTCACTTCATAATTCCTGCAGATGAGGCCTACACTGATCCGACTCACGACCTCTATGGACTCGACCTTGAGTATGAAATAACTCTTACAAGAATAACTAGAGAAGGAATAACAAGGAGAGCAAATCCTGCTGACACAAGTCAGATCATATACAGCGATGAACACGGGGTGAGTACCCTCCAACATATTGCCGATGCCAATCAAGGCAGAATACTGTCTGCTAATGCATCAGATGATGGCGCCACTACTCAAGTAGAGTACATCATTGCTATGAATACAACAGATTCGGATGACATACCACTCTTGAATAGCACCGATTTCATGTACCCGTTCATCTTCATGTTCAGCAATACAGAAAACACTGCTGACCTTCCTACTCTACGCACCTACTGGTCCGAGACTCCAAGAATGCAGCTGGTTCCAAATGCGGGTCCTACCCTTATCATAGAGAGTCCCTCCTCTGGAGAAACTCTCTCATGGATTGCAACTATTGAGGTCAACGCCACTGATAACACCCGAGTAAAGAATGTCCAATATCGATTCGATGATGAAGACTCATGGAATGACCTTGTATTAAATCGGGAAACCACGTTCTGGGAAGCTCGTTTGGATCTGACCAGCTACAAAGAGGGCACTCATACTATCTGGTTCAATGCCACAGATCCAACAAATGCAACCGGCACTGCATCTGTTGACTTCAATCTGGACCGACCATTCATTCCTCTGCTTGGAATGCGACTTGATGTGGATAGAACCATTGGCACAGAGTCATACATGCGGACCAGCGTTAAGGACAAGTTCACCGTCACAAACAACGGCTCTTCTGTGATATCCGCAATAGAGATGTATCTTCCAATGGGGTGGGAATCACACCTGCTTTCAGTGTCTGCAACGGACCAGAACGGTATTGAACTAGAGGTAGTTCGCCTTCAAGACCTGCAAGGAATGCTACGTTGGCGCATTCATTTCGCTCAGTCAGTCAACTATGAGCAGTCCTACATATTCACCGTGACAATGCAGATGCACTCTCTGAACACTATGATCCACATCACGGACAAGGAATATGAATTCACATTCCTAAAGTTTCCAGTGGTGCCTTACGTCATCAGACACGCATCTCTCGCAATGTCATATCGTACAGGTGACTCGCAGTCTCCTAACTATCCATCTCCGGACTACACTGCATCAAATCTAGCTCCTCTCACAATTGAGGAGTTTACCAATGCTTTCAGATCTTTCACGCCGCACATTGTAGCTGATCGTGCAACAGTCGTCGTAGTAGATCCTTGGGAATGGCTCTCATATAAGGAAACAATTCATATTGACAACATTGGGCTGTCACCAGAGAGTCAGCTTACATTTACAGTACCTGCCTATACAACAGATATCAAGGTCTATGACCGCGTTGGTTTGTTGGTTCAATCACAACTTACGATAGAAGGCGAATGGAATGTCTCTAGGCAGATAGGCATCACCCTCTTGGAAGACAGGTTTGGGCCACAGCAGTTCCTGCCCGGCTATTCCTACGAATTCAACATAGAATACGTAGTTCAAATCAGCGAGTACGAAGAACTCGCAGCTGGCGGCAATCTTCTCGATATTCCATTTGGAGCACTTGACGATGTCTTGATCGAGCATCACCGTGTTGATTTAGTTCTGCCCTATTCCGTAAATACCCTGAGTGTTTCCGGAGAATACAGGCTATTGTATGGCGTATTTGACACAACTCTGAGATATAATACGTATAACACATCCAACTACAATCCAATAGAAATACTGCTCCTGTATCAGGTATCCCCTCTCATCGCCGCAAGGCCACTCGCTCTCACTGCAATTGTAGGTCTTCTAGCTCTTGCTTATGTTTCCTATAGAGGCGTGCGCCTAGATATTGAGGGAGGTGAGTTTGATGAGGCTGACCATGTAGTCGAGGAGCAGCGACAGACCGGAGCCCCACCAGAACTACTTCGCGAATTTGCAAACCTCTACTCCAGGAAGACCGCCCTCAATATGGACCTTGAGAAATTGGAAGCTGCAAGAAGGCGAGGCAAGGTAAAGAAGAGGGAGTTCATGATTCGTGAGCGAGACATCAAGTCACAGCTCGATACGATTGACTCTGATCTTCCTAAGGTGAAAGAGGAGCTGTCCAGTCACGGTGCTAGATACCGTGATATGGTGTCTCAGTTGGAGCTTCATAACGAGCGGATTGAAGGTGCGAAAGCAGGACTTCGTCAGCTTCTGCTTCGGAAGAAGAAGCAGCGAATCAGTCGAGTTGCCTTCGAAAAGTCGCGTCAAGACTATCTCAAGACGATTCAGAAAGCGACAAGTGCGATTGACCGTACTCTTTTGACCATCCAAGAGGAGGCCGGCGACCTTTAGCAGTGGTTAGTCAGCTTTCGCAAATCTTATCATAGTAACCAACAAGTAGATTTTCCCCTCGAGGGCTTAAAATGAAAGAATTCCTCAATCGTGATGAAGTCAGCGTCCGCGAGCTCTTGGCTCCGAATACAAAAGCCTTGCAGATGTATCAATATCTTGCTGGCTCTCCCAAAGTCCAATCATACCTTCGGACTGCAAATAGGATGGCCGTTTCTAGGCTAGGATACACAGACCATGGACATGTTCATGCTGAAGTAGCAACATGGAATGCACTAAAGGCCTTTGACATCTTAGACGAAACGTTCCAGCCCAACATTGTGGCAGAAGGCATTGGCGACACTGATGATGCCCGTCTTGTCGTGCTGGCCTCCACCTACCTCCACGACATAGGTATGGTTGTGCATAGAAATGAACATCCTCAGGCATCATTATCTTTGGCTATCCCCGTCCTTGAATCCAAATTGGTTGAGATGTATGACGATCCTGCCAAAGCAACCGACATTCTGAGCTTCATTGCGCACGGAATTTACGCACATGATGACGACACACAGTGTTTGACATTTGAGGCTGGTATCACAAAGCTTGGTGACGGCTGCGACCTGACAAAAGGTCGTACAATAATACCGTTCCAGAAGGGGAAGGTCGACATCCACTCTGTCAGTGCAATGGCCATCCATGACGTTATTCTCGAAAAGGGGGACAAACCCCTGCGATTAACAGTAGTCATGGATAATCCGGCTGGGGTCTTTCAGGTCCAAGCAGTTCTCGAGAAGAAGATATCAACCTCAGGACTTCATGATTATATTGAAATCTATGTGCTTGTCAATGGGAATCGTCTTGTTCTAACGCAGGTCAAGAGACTGTTCAGAGTCCAACAGGTGGACCCTTCTCCTGAAATCAGTGTTAAGGAGAAATAGATGGTAGCCCCGCCAGGACTCGAACCTGGGTCTGAGAGGCCAAAACCCTCAATGCTGGACCGCTACACCACGGGGCTAATTGTGTCCCTTTGCAAGCGCCAAGACCTTTCAATCTTCGGTTGACAGGCCAAATGGCACTCCCTTTTCAAGGATTTCGGAAGGAATACGTTTTTTCCATCGCTTCAAAAATGCAGTTTCTTCAATGTTCTGTTTTCCTGACATCCTAAGGTCATCAGGCAACATGCAGGGGATCCCATCAATTACCGGATACCAACGACCACACTTTGGGCAGGTTATTAGCGCAGCCTCGATCTCTTCAAATTCATCATCATCTATGTGCTTGACATGGCTCTCATAGACCTCTAGCTGCAGCGCGCTCCTGCACTCCTTCACTGGACACGCCAGAATATCCATCAGCCATGGTTTCATGAGTTCAGAACCTCCTGCATGAAGGTCATCCTCTTACATGCCATAAAAAGCATTCGAGGCTATCAAGCCGGCCTTTTGGTTCAAGGCGAAAGGCTATTTTACCGGGTAACTCGGACCAGTTTCAGCAAGAATAGCCGGTGGGCCCATCTATGGACTTTAAACATCCGTGGCTTCCGTTGACTGAAGAAGCGAAAAAGGAGATGCTCAAATCGATAGGGAAGAAGAGTCTTGATGAGCTCTTCTCGAATATCCCTGAGAAGTTCAGACTCAACCGTGGTTTGACTATCACGGAGTCTCATACAGAAATCGAAGTGGCACGAAGGATGCACGAGCTTGCGGACAAGAATAAGCCTGCGGACAGTGGGAGGGTGTTTCTTGGTGACGGACTTGGTATGCACTACATACCGTCAGCTACAAGGGCTCTAGCAGGGCGGTCAGAATTTGTCACCTCATATACAAGCTACCAACCGGAAATCAGCCAAGGGATGCTGCAGACCCTCTTTGAATATCAGAGTCTGATGTCTGAGCTGCTAGAGATTGATGTTGTTAATAGCAGCATGTATGACATGGCGAGCGCCCTTGCTGAAGCTGTCCTGATGAGTGTTCGAGTGAAAAAGAAGCGTAGCCGAGTCCTGGTTCCAGGCACCATTAATCCAGTTCATTGGAGAGTCATCAACACCTATGCAGAGCCTCTTGGTATAGAGGTCGAGAAGATAGACTATGACAGAGCGAGCGGACAGATGGACATTGCCGATCTCAAGTCGAAACTAAGCGAGAAGGTTGCAGGAGTGTATCTAGAGAATCCTGGCTATCTCGGATTCATAGAGGCAAATGTTGACAAAATCAATGAGCTGGTGCATGACGCAGATGCTCTACTGATTGCAGGAGTAGACATAATGTCAATGGGCATATTGCGCCCACCTGGCGACTATGGAGCAGACATTGTTGTTGCGGAGGGACAGGGCTTGGGGTCCCCCATGTCGTATGGCGGTCCTCTTCTTGGGATATTCGGCTGTATCGATGACATGAAGCTAATCCGTCAATTGCCAGGTCGGCTTGTGGGAATGACGAGGACTTCTGAAGAACCGTTCAAACGCGGATTTGTCCTGACACTAAGTCCCCGCGAACAGCACATACGCAGGGAGAAAGCTACAAGCAACATTTGCTCCAATCAGGCACTTATTGCTGTCACTGCTGCTATCGATACATCATTACTGGGCCCAGATGGCTTCAGAGAACTTGGAGAAGCCATTGCCTACAAATCACACTATGCTGCCAACAAGCTGAACGCACTATCTTGTGTGCAGGCTCCCTCAATCGGTGCTTCCTTTTGGAAGGAATTCGTGGTATCCTTTACTGATGGTGTTTCTGCTCAATCGGTTCATCAAGGTCTTTTGGACCGAGGAATTCATGGAGGCAAAATCCTGTCCTCGGACTTTCCTGATCTCGGCGAATCCATGCTTGTATGCTTCACAGAAATCCATACGAAGGATGCAATTGACGAGCTTGTGGATGCCATCGAACAAATCGTCACCAGTGGAGGTGGCAAGCAATGACTGAATATCGCCAAGCCCGCTGGAATGTGCCTCTAATATTCGAGAAGTCGAGTTTGGGAGCCACCAGTCATCAGTTTCCTGAGGCTGAAGCTGAAATCAGGCAGTCCGTCGGGAAAATTCACTCTCTTATTCCAAAGGAGATGCAGCGCAAGACTCCACCTGCAATTCCTGAGGTTTCTGAGCTTCAGGTCATCAGACACTTCACCCGCCTCTCACAGATGAATTTCTCCGTTTCCACAGGCACATACCCGCTCGGAAGCTGTACGATGAAGTACAATCCAGTCATAAATGACTGGGCTGCCAATCTTGACGGATTCGCATGGCTTCATCCAAGTCAGGATGCTTCAACGAGTCAGGGTGCCCTTGAACTGATGTGGGAGCTAGAACAGTGGTTGGCTGAAATCACAGGCATGGATGCAGTGACACTACAGCCCGCAGCAGGGGCTCAAGGCGAATATACAGGCGTGATGCTGATTCGTGAGTATCACAGATGCGTCACAGAAGAATGCGAGCAACGCAATGAAATGCTTATTCCTGATGCGGCTCATGGTACAAATCCTGCATCAGCAGCTATGGCAGGTTACAGAGTGGTTGTCGTGCCATCCAGCGAAGATGGCCTTGTGAATATTGAAGCTCTAAAAGCGGCATCAGGACCAAAAACGGCTGGACTGATGCTAACAAATCCCAACACAATAGGGGTGTTTGAGAAAGACATCGAGGAGATCGCTGACATTGTCCATGATGCTGGTGGACTTCTGTACTACGATGGTGCCAACTTGAATGCCATTATGGGCATAACACGGCCAGGAGATATGGGCTTTGACGTGGTCCATATGAACCTGCACAAGTCGTTCTCCACCCCGCATGGTGGAGGTGGTCCAGGTGCTGGTGCTGTTGGAGTTAAGAAAGAGCTGGTGGACTTCATGCCGGTTCCTCGTATTGTGAAACATCCTGATGGTCGCTTCGACTGGAACTATGATTGCCCTCAGACAATAGGGAAAGTCCATGGATATTTCGGGAATTTCGGAGTGTTGGTGAGGACTTATGCCTACATCTATTCCCTCGGAAAAAGAGGCGTTCGTGCGGTAGCTGAGAATGCAGTCCTGAATGCTAATTATGTTGCCCATCATGTTAGTGCTATACCTGGTTTTAGCCTTCCATATTCGCAGGACGCTCCTCGAATGCATGAGTGCGTTATCTCGGGTGAAGAGCTTTTGGATGAAACCGGAGTGTCAGCCATGAATGTGGCGAAGCGACTTCTGGATTTCGGTGTACATGCACCAACCGTATACTTTCCGTTGATTGTTCCTGAGGCTCTGATGATAGAGCCAACGGAAACTGAGTCAAAACAAGAGCTGGACGTTCTCATATCTGCTTTCAGAACGATATCTGAGGAAGCATACAAAGAACCCGAGAAGGTCAAAGGCGCTCCTTATTCCACTGCGGTCCGCCATCTGGATGAGTACCGTGCAGCCCATCCCAAGACGTTGACTCTATCATGGCGCATGTTTCAAAAGCATGAAGGTATAGACGCATAAAGGATGTATTTCGCTCACAACGAGGATGTCTTCCATGATGTTTGAGAAACAGGCTGGCCGTCACATTATCTATCTTGAAGCGAAGACTATTGGTAAAGATCTGTTAGTGGCGATCTTTGGAGGGGACGAGCATCACATTGGCGGTGTGGCAGTTGCATATCCAACTAGAAGTCATTATAGAAACGCCTCCACCATTAGCGTCAATAGTATCACCCTACCCGGGCATAAGGACTACGTGGTCGCAAACTCTTCCGCAGAGAAAATGTGCAAGGCATTGATGTGTCCTGTGATATCAGCCGTAGGTATCCATTATGCCGCAGCTACGTCTGAGGAGATTCAGGACATTGTCAAAGTTGTTGATGACTTGGTAGATGAAGCCATATTGCACTATCAAAACCCTGAATAGCACTCTTCTGAAGAGCTCAAACGGTTGGTCTTCACGGTGCAAGTAAGGTTCAATTCTTTTGGTCCAATTCGAAGAACTCTTGATAGTCAAGTGCTTACTATAGATGTGCCGGATGGGTCCACTGTTAGAGACGTGGTTAACAAGGTACTCAAGATTGGTGGGCCTGAGCTGGAATCGATAATCATGGAAGGTGACAAGATAAGCGGCAATCTGATCATTATGCTAAACAAAAAGGATGTCACAATACTGGAAGGTGAAGACACCCCCGTATCTCAAGACGATGAGATAGCGATGCTTCCCCACGTTCAAGGAGGATAGCCTAGACCTTGGACGATACCACCTTCTATCTGGAAACATACGGCTGTTCACTGAACAAAGCAGATTCGGATCTAATAGTGGGCCGACTCAACGGGCTTGGCGCAGAGCAGACGCCTGATATTGAGGTGGCGGACCTAATCGTCCTCAATACGTGCGGTGTTAAGGAACCGACAGAGGACAGGATTATTCATCGCCTCGAAAAGCTCGGGAACCAACCTGTTCCAGTTATAGTAGCCGGATGTCTGCCTCGTATCTCCATAGATCGAATCCAGAGGGCAATCCCCTCATTTGCAGCGCTTCTAGGTCCTCAGTCGTTGGACACACTTGGAAACGTCGCGGATCGGGTGCTCAAGGGAGAGAGGGGAATTATCCATCTTGACTCTGACTATGAATCAAAATTGAGATTCTTTGAGGGGCCCCCAGACAGTGTGATTTGCACAATACCAATCTGTGAAGGATGCCTTGGAAGCTGCGCCTACTGTGCCGTACGATTCGCTAGGGGAAGTGTGCGTAGCCATAGTGTCTCTGAGATCCTTAGCATAGTGGAAAGATGCGTACATCTCGGTTATAGAGAGATTCGTCTGACATCTCAGGATGCGGGAGTCTTTGGACACGACACAGGGGAAACCCTTGTTGGACTTCTCAGGAAATTGGATCAGATTGAAGGAAATCATAGATACCGACTGGGAATGTTCAATCCCAATTTAGTTCTTGATACAATAGATGACCTGGTCGCCGTGTTGGAGTCAGAACACTTCTTCAAGTTCTTTCATGTGCCTCTCCAAACCGGAAGCGATAGTCTACTCGCTGCAATGGGACGAGAATACACAGTTGCTGAATGGGCTGAAATTGTTTCAAAAATCAGAGGGAAACTACCCCGAGCCACAATTGCAACAGACATCATCGTGGGATTTCCAGGAGAAATGGCTTCAGATTTTGAAGACACCATCCATCTCATGCAACAAATGCGTCCTGAGGTGGTCAACATCTCGAAGTATGGTGACCGTCCTGGCACGGCGGCTTCACGAGCTAGCAACAAAGTTGATACGTCAGTCAAGAAGGAAAGAAGCCGGAAATTGAGTTCCATTGTATCGAATCTTGTCACAGATCTGAATGAGTCTTGGGTAGGTTGGACTGGAGAGGTGATTGCGACGGAAGCCGGCTCCAGGGGTGGCATCGTCTGTAGAAACTTCGCCTATAAGCCAATCATACTGCATGAAGAAGTCACTCTAGGCAGCAGAATCAATGTTGAAATCACATCCTCTGCGCGAACTCATCTCTTGGCTCAGACGTGCCGAGACTGAATATTGATTTTGACAATCATCCCTGAAACCGCACTCTTCCTCGCTGCCTCCACAATTTCGAGGGCTAGGATCCCATCTTCCAAGCCGACCTTGGGCGAGCTACCTGTTTCTATACAGTGTAGGAAGTCAGTTATCACCTGCAGAACAGGTTCTCCATACACTTTGATTGTAGCACCACGTTCTAGAAGCTGAATTGTCCTGCTGTCAGCCAGAGGTGCCTTATCAAGGTCTTGAACCTTGATTACCTGTCCAAAGAGGTCAAGGTTTAGGGTTCCCTTTGTTCCAGAAACATCCATACTCCTTTTTCTGCCCACATATTGTCTCGACAAATGGAAGATGTGTTGCGCCTCGTTTTCGAACTTCACCGAGACATTTCCAGTGTTCAGAATCCCATTCTTGGTCTGGCATTGAGCATAGAGAGTGGCGTTGCCGCTGCTTATCCGGGTCATGATGTCAAAATCATGAACTCCAATGTCTTCAAACACATCTCCTAGAGACTGCAATCTTGATGCCTGTACAAATCCCCGCCTGTCATGAATGACCGTCTGAGGGACCCCAATGGCGCCATCTTTGATCAAGTTCAGAGCCCGTTCAACTACCGGGTTGTAGATCTCGGAGTGTCCAACTAAGACAATGATGTTCTTCTTCCTTAGAACCTCGGCAAGCTTTCGTGCATCCTTGAGCCTGCTCGCCAGCGGTTTCTCAATCAGAATACCTCTTATTCCATCTTGTTTCTTGGCAACACTCTCAGCTATTTCGGCATGTGTTGCAGTTGGAGTAGAAATGATGATGCCATCTAACTCCGAGTGCTCAATCAATGAATCGAAGTCATTGAAGGCATCTACGTTATACATCTTGGCCACTCGTTCAGCTTGCTTCATATCGGTATCTGCCACAGCTGCGAGAGCTCGAATATTGCTGAGAACCCGGGCATGAATCATTCCCATGTTACCTATGCCAATGATTCCTATTCTTGGAGTTGTCATGGCTGGCCACTCCTGTTGTTTGGTTTCATCACAAACTGGCTCTCCTTTATAGATTCCTCTTCTCTGTGGAATGTACCACTCGTGCAAAGCCACTCTATTCTGAAGGATTTTTTGCAATAACTATGTCCTTGAATGTCACAAAGTCACATTACAGCCTTATATCTCTCCAATAGGGTTCATGATTGTAAGTAGTGTGCAAGACTCTCTGGGGGTTCCTTTGGGCCTCTCAAAAAGTCCGAGTCCCTATGCCCTCTCTTGCTCCCCACCTTGACAATCCGGACCCGCCAAGCGCGCGAGAGTTCCTCTGTCTCCGGAACCCCCTATCACGCTCCTGACGACAACTCCCTCAAAGGACCCACCCTGAAAATGCGGTTTGCCTCCCCGTACAGGGTGGGTCCGAAATCAGAGATTGCAGCTAACCACCTTTTGAAGCATTAACTTGGGTAGTGTTCTTAGGATACGAGCCTAGAATCCTGATAAAGACCGACTTGTCACTTAGCCTTTCAATGGCCTCCATACATTTTTTCTCGCTCTGCTGCCCTTTAGAATCCAGATAGAAGCTGTATTCCTCGGTGAGAAAGAAAGATGGTGCGGAGGCCGTAATAGAAGCACACAGCCACTAATCAGGTGTTGGTTTCTTATCCCAATGGAATGTATGATCGCAAAATTCATGTCCTTCCATAAGCGTACGAGACCGCTCCAATCTTAGATTCGGATGTATTGCTTTTGCCATTTCAAAATCTGGGTGGCAAAATAGAATGTAACCAATATCTTCAGTATTCATATCCTTCATTGTTTCCGCCCATAGGCATTCAGAGTACTTGCACGCCAACTTCTTGTTGGACTCTTCAAGAAACTCACAGGTCAGAATCTTTGACCAATTATCAGACTCTAATGTAGTCTTCCAATAATCTTTGAACTTCTGAAAATCAGTTATTGAGTCCGGAGCCATTTCACGCGCTGCGTTTTCTGACCATTCCTTGAGGGCTCTATGGACTTCCTCCCCTCCAAAGGCGGCTTCAAATGCCCTGATTATACTCACTACACGGCTAGTCATTGCTTTGAAGTATTGAGCATATGTCATTACAAGTTTGTCATTGAATTTGTGATTTGCTTCTTTCAACTGAAGTCACCCGTCAAACACTGTCCGGTTTGATTCCGATAATAAGAAGATAGCTAATCCTCAAAGAGAACAGGAAAAGTGGTGCGGAGGGCGAGATTTGAACGAATTTTTTAGCAAGGTATGTGCATAATGCTATTTCGGAGACTTGTTTGAAGTGGTGGATGTATTTGATATCCCCGATTTAGGACTACTCACCCTTTCCCATGACAGTAAATCGATTCTGCTATTCAGCAATAAGGAGGATGTGACCCACGTCTATCAGGCTCCGTTATCCAACTTGAATGACTGGAAGAAACTGACGCTAGGCAATGACCGCGTGATGAATGGTTGTCTGTCACATGACGACAGCAGGTTCGTTTATCCTAAAGACAAGGATGGTGATGAAAAGCACAATCTCTTTCTAACTGATTTGAAAACGTATGAAACTTCACTATTATGTCAACTGGACTCAACAATGGTCTTCAATGTAGAATGGACACCAGATGCATCACACATCTTGTTCAGTGGCTCTACACCATCATCATTAGGGCTGTGGAAGTATTCATTGCCAGACAAAGAGATGAGTTCTATATACGAAACAACAGTAAGTGCTGGGATGGGTTCTATCAATCCGCATGCAACTCTGGTCACATATTTCGAGTGGAGTACTAGGCATCCAGGGGCGTCAGATGTAAAGATAATTGATTACACAACTGACAAGATCGTTGAAACCATATCCATCTCGGATACTAGTATGGATGTTGACTTCTACTGGAATAATGACGGCACCAAGCTATTGATGAGTACAAATGCACTAGGTGACCAAACATTACTGATATGGGATCGGAAAACCTCTGAAATCGTCTATTCCAGTGCAACCAAGCTTGGTCTTGGAATCAATTATGAATTGGCAAAATGGTTCCCTGACGACAAAGTCATTTACAGCATCAAGAAGAATGGTCGGTCGAAGGTCTATATCGAGAATATCTTGGACTCGGAAGATCCTATCGAAGTACCAATTCCAAACTGTTGTCTAGGTGGTACATACTATTCGGTAGGCTCTTCGCTACACATTGATAGGAACAAGCCCGATATCTTGTATATCGCATGGTCAAGCCTTGCTAGTCCTGCTGAAATTGTTAGATATCAGATTGATGTGGGTACCTACGAAACACTGCTCTCATCTAGACCCAGCTCCTTCAAGATGACCTTATCGCCTGGAGAATTCAAGCAGCACCAGACTTTTGATGAATGGATGATACCTGCATTTGATATTCCTCCGAGTCCTGATTCTCCAGAACTGACAGGAAATCCCATCATTCTCTTCCTTCATGGTGGACCATGGTGGGAGATAGCTGATAATTGGGGAACTATGGGGAGTGTGATTCAAGCATACTCAACTGCAGGCTTCAGAGTTTTTTGTCCAAACTTCAGAGGAAGCACAGGATATGGGGATGTATTCATGATGCTTGACATTGGAGATCTCGGTGGTGGAGACCTGAGAGATGTTTTGGCTGCTAGAGATCATCTCTCAAAGGTGTATCCTGACACTGAGAAGGTTTTTGTCGCAGGGGCAAGTTATGGGGGATTTCTAACATTCCTAGTCCTAACAAAGCACCCGGGGATTTTTGATGCTGGGGTGGCTATTGTTGGATCCACTGATTGGGCTGAAGAACATAAGCTCTCAACCCGCATGGGGCAAAGCTTCATTGAACGGTTCTTTGGAGGACCACCAGACGCAAATCCCGACCTGTATTATGACAGGTCTCCAATTAACTTCGTTGAACAACTCAGCAATCCCTTATTGATCATACATAGGGAGAACGATGCACGTTGTCCTATAGAACCGATATACAAATTCTATGAAAATGCGGTTGAGCTTGAGAAAGAGATAGAGATATTCGTAGATGAGGAAGCAGGTCATGGACAGCAGACACAGGAGAAACTCAGAGAACAATACTCACTAGCTATTGATTTTATGAAGAAGCATCTCTAGAGGTCAAAAGAAGATGGTGCGGAGGGCGAGATTTGAATGCGCGCCCCGGGTCTACGAATTACCCGGAGTCTCGCGAATCACTACTGAACTAGGCCCTCAACCTAGCGCCTTTGGCCAGGCTTGGCAACCTCCGCATCACTTGTGTTCGCGATTTGGTGATGCATTTTCAAATCACTTAAAGATGTCGGAGAAACCCGCAACAAGGATGCCAAATTTTGAGAAGAAGTGTAGACCGAGGTCAGTTAGACTGTATCAATTCATTGAGACCTCGGGAAACTAGATTAATGAGCCAATGAGTGCTCATCGTCCTGCCGCTGCATACCACTCGAATGGGGGGAGTGACTGCCAGTGTTTTTTCTTGGCCTTTCGTCTTTTGATATGTTTCATTTCGATTTTCACCTCTTTGGTCTGCCTGAGTTCTTCTGAATACGAATAAAGATGTGGGCAGCTGCACAAGCCCGGAGGTGAATCATTGGTCTTGAGAGTGCAATTTTCTTACCGTTTCTAGGGCGATTCTTATCATATTCTTCTCGCCCGCGTCAAACTCAGCGATTCGGTCCCCTTTATACCGGTTCTCAGTCGTGACCATGTTGGATCCTACAGTGAGAATGCCACCAGATCTTTTTCCCAAATCAATCGAAGCCATCAATATGGCAGAGAGTTCCATATCAAGAGCGATGGCACCCAGTTTCGCATATTGCGCATTGAGAGCTGGTGATCGGTCGCGTAAGTAAAAGTTCTCACAAGTTCGCACAACTCCCGTATGATAAGTGGCCCCGACCTCTTTAGCTGAATCTATGAGCGCTGTCATCACGGCTAGGTCAGGTATTGCTGGGAACGCTAATGGCGCATATTCTAGTGTACACCCCTCGTCCCTGATGCACCCAGTAGCTATGATGTTGTCCCCAAGTTGAATCTTCTCTTGATACGTGGCACATGATCCAATTCTAATGAAAGTACTAGCGCCAATCGCGGCGAGTTCTTCAACTGCTACAACTGCTGAGAACACTCCCATTCCCGTGGACACAACTGAAACCTCAATGCCCTGATACTCTCCCGTGAAGCTGAGGTATTCCCTGTGGAATCCCAATTCTGTGGAACTGTCAAACATTGAGGCTGTCACTCTTGCTCTTTCTGGAGGGCCAGGCAACAAGACATATTCCGCAACATCACCTTCTTTCAGGTATACATGAGGGACTCGTCCCTCAGAATCGCGCATTACTCCTGGATGAGCCATACCTTGACAGAACAGTCCCCATCAGATAAGCGCTGTGTAATTCACAGCAATAAGCTGCTTCAAGAGCCAAGTTTAGATATCAGGAAACTCAGAACACCATTAGGTGAAATAAGATGGCATTTGCAGGTGGAACCGCAGCAGCTGCAGCGGCTGTAGAAAATACAAGCTCATACCGTGTGAAGTTTAAACGCAAAGAGTTTCTTGAGCTAGTGCAAATTGCACAGCCAAGAATCATCTATCATGTACGAAGGATGCACTTCTTTGCCTATGATGGATTTGTGATGTACACCTTTGAGTGTGACTCTAACGAGTTTAGTCAAAAGGTCATACATGCAATCGAGTTCTCGAATATGGGTTGGAGTGAATAGGCACTCTATTCAGCTTCGTATCTGTCAGCCTGATCAAAGAAGTCCATTGCGAGAACGACGGACTTACAATCCGCATGGTGAGTGACACCTTCGGGAATATTATAGGTGTCGCCTTTACGATAGGCCTGTGTGTCATCACCAATTGTGAGAACCATTTCGCCCTCTATCACCATTCCGAACTGAGCTCCGTGGCTGTGTGGCGGGATTTTGGCCATGGGTTGAATCTTGAAGAACGCTATTTGGAAGTCCTTCCCCTGAGCAAGCCATCCCTCCACGCCCTCCATCGAGTGCTTCACTTTCGGGAGTTTCTTGATTATATCTGGATAGGCAACTTTCGTCATAATTTTCACATGGTATAGATGATTAGCTAGTGCACTATAACCCTTAAGGTGAAGAGAAATGGAGCCCCGGGGGGGATTTGAACCCCCGATCTACTGCTTACGAAGCAGTCGCCTTAAACCACTTGGCCACCGAGGCTGACTGACGCGCATCCCATTAGATTCGTTATAAAAGTTTATCATGAACACAAATGAGTCCAGTAGGAGGATAGTCAATGAGCACCAAAGAGATTGGAGAGCGCGAGTTCCTCAAGCGGATTAGAGAGCTTGTTGATGAGATTGCTGAGGCTCGGCTTGGGTATGATGAAGACGCTTCTGACATTCCAATCTCCAAGGACAAGAACATCGTGGTGAATGTTGATACGTTTGTTCGCGAAACTGACTGGCTGCCTGGAATGACCGAGGCTCAAGCTGGAAGAAAGACAGCTGTCATGGCTCTGAGTGATATTGTCGCAAAAGGAGCGGCTCCCTTAGCGACGCTCCTTTCATTGTGCGTTCCAAGAGAATTCGATGCCCTTGCAGCCCAAGAACTTGTCCGTGGGTTCTCCCAATTCTGTGTGAAGAAGGATGTGCCTTTCATTGGAGGCGATGTCGGGTCCTCAAATGATGTAGTGCTGACCGGAGTTGCAATTGGAGTTGCGCCACCTGAAGGTATAGTGACACGGAGCGGCGCCAAGGAGGGCGACATAATAGCAGTAACTGGAGATTTCGGTCTCACGGCGGTTGCGTTTGAGGTGCTGCTCAATAGAAAGACGGCTGCTGATGATCTAAGGAGCAGGGCAATCGGAGCCGCCTATAGACCAGATATTCACATCGGATTCGTTTCTGCACTCGCCAAGAACGACCTTGTATCCGCTTCAATGGACAGTAGTGACGGACTTGGCATCACACTGAATACAATGGCTGCCCAAGGCAGTGTGTCCTTTCTTATCGATGACCTACCTACTGCAGAAGGAATTGCCGAATTCTCAAAAGCTCACTCTATTCCCGAACTGAAGATGGTGATGGAGGGTGGAGAGGAATTCCTACTCGTGCTTGCGATACCTCAGTCTGGTTGGAATGGAGCAGTGCAGATTGCCAAGAAACTGCATGTTCCTCTAAAGAGGATAGGTTATGCCACAACCGGAGAGGGGGTATACTTTGAAACATCAGAGGGGCCTCTGGAGATTTCAGCAGCAGGGTACGATAACTTCAGGGAGTGGGAGTGAGCTGGACAGAGTTGTCATTGTTGATGGCTATGTAGACGAACCCACAAACCTAGGAGTTCCCCCATACATCAGTCCCTATCCCCGGTATATTGCTGGCGCCATATGGACCAAGTCATCGAGGACAGAAATAATCTACCGGACAATCGATGATGTCCGTAGGCACGCAGATCCTTATGATGCTTGGTCTACAGCTGACCTGATTCTCCTGATTGCAGGTATGATTGTCCCAGGCAAATATCTTGGTGGAACACCTATCTCTGTGAAGGAAGCCAAACGAATCTTTTCTGATGCTAAGCTAGAAGACATCCCAAAGGTATTGGTGGGTCCATGGGCACGATTCGGCTGTGGACTTGAGGGTGGACGGCTGGCTCTGAGCTCGGATGTTCTTAGTCCTCCATTCGACTATATTGCTACGGGCGACCCCGAGATAGTATCATCTAGAATAATGGATGCAAATGGAGACCTATCCTCAGTCGATTTGTCTAGCACCAGAGAATCATTGGATGAAGTGGAAGAGTTTGCGAAACGGGGTGCCAGAGTACTCTCGCAACATCCTGGATATTCAGCAGGTTACATCATTTGTGAGATTGAAACGTACCGCGGCTGCCCTCGCTACATCTCCGGTGGTTGCTCCTTCTGTACTGAGCCTCTCTATGGAAAACCGATGCAAAGGACTGCGTCTGATGTGGCCAGGGAGATCAAATCTCTATACGATCAAGGTGCACGTGCGTTCAGGATTGGCAATCAGGCAGACCTGTTTACATTTGGGTCAAAAGAAATCGGTGAAGAAGAGTTTCCAAAACCGAACCCTGAAGTTATCGAGGAGCTCTTCTCTAAGGTTCGCAGAGCTGCCCCAGAATTGCAGGTCCTTCATATCGACAATGTGAATCCTGGCACCATTGCGCGGTATCCACGTGAGAGCATAGAGGTGGCCAAGTCTATCATTAGACATCATACTTCTGGGGATGTTGCCGCATTTGGAGTGGAATCAGTAGATCCAGAGGTGGTTCGCCGTAACAATTTGAAGGCTGACGAGGAGCAGGTAATTGAAGCCGTAAGACTGCTAAATGATGTGGGAGGTCATAGGGCGGAATGGGGTCTTCCGCATCTACTTCCTGGAATCAATCTCCTGTACGGTCTTCTGGGAGAGAGCAAAAAGACTCTGGAGTACAACTATGCGTTCCTTCAGAGGCTGGTGGAAGAGAATCTCATCGTACGTCGAATCAATATTCGCCAAGTCATTGGATTCTCTGGCACGAGGATGGGAAGCACGAGGACAAGTAAGGTCAAGAAACACGATTTCTTTCAACACAAGAAACAGGTCCGCGAAGAGATCGATGTGGAAATGATCAAGAGAGTCGCACCATCTGGAACCGTAATTCAATCTGTCTTCATGGAACGGATGGAAGGCAACAACTACCTTTTGAGGCCTCTTGGAACATATCCACTACTCTGCTTCATGCCTAGCGGACCAAATCCTGGGGCATGTGTCGACGTGTTTGCTGTTGATCATGGACCTAGATCAGTCACAGTCCTTCCTTATCCCCTCAAGGTTGACACTGTTTCCTTAAGCCAGTGGAAGGCTCTCCCTGGAATAGGCTCCAAAAGAGCTGCCAGAATAAGAACGGAAGAGTCCTTGGAGGGGCTCTCTCACTTGGAATCGATCATAGAAACTGAGATTCCTCCATGGTTAGCACGCGCTCTTCAGTTCAAGCAAGAGAATCAGATGGCGGGCCCGGGCGGATTTGAACCGTCGACCTCTAACTTAGAAGGCTAGCGCCCTATGTGCCTTTCAGAAGCGAAAAGCTTACTGAAACCAGACTAGGCAACGGGCCCTAATTGTTTCACATTTTCACATTCTTAAAAGAGAATTGGTTGGGCGAGACTATGCCATGTTGATTTTCTGCACTCTCTCAAAATCACCAACAACATACATCTTCTCGACCATGACTTTCATAATGGCACAGTTGGAATCCTTTACGAAGTCGGTTAAGAATGGATGTTTCTCAACCAACATGTCTGCAAACATTCCGCGCTCTGGTTCTTCAGTGTCTATTGCAGTGCCTATTATTGTCGCCGATGTGGCGTGACTGAAGTCCGAAGGAGAATTCTTCCGATCATCGATGATTAATGAAACTCTGGGGTTTGAACTGATTTGGCGATACTTCAAGCGATCTCTCATGGTTGCAAAAATGACATTCCTGAGGTCCGAAGTGAACCTAAACCCCACAAGACAAGTATATGGATCATCATCACTTGAGGTGCCCAATACAGCTATCAGTTGAGAATTGAACAACTGTGTTAGCTTCTCCTGAGTTTCTTGATCCATTTGTCTTCCTGTCATCTTCATCCCTTCTATCTCAACAGTTTTCGGAATCTTAGGTTGAGGTGGGTGATATACTCACTGGTTCATTTTTCCCTCATGTTGCAAGGGAAAGAGGAGCGCTGAGCGAAGACTTGCCCAACGCTTTGTGTTTCAGCTCATCATATAGTACTTTGAAAAACCCTCTCTTTTCAACAATGGCAGCAGAATAATGAGTATAAGAATCGCGACTGCAACTCCCAACGCAGTGAAGTAGATCAGGGGGGACGCGGCTTGCTTCACTGCAATCCCTATCGTGGCCCAGATTACCACAAAACCGAAGGCAAAGTCTCTTCTTCTGACCAACATCAGAAACGTGATGAGGAATGCAACCACCATCACTAACGCAGTCCACGTTTCCTGAATCGGGATTGGTATCCCTGGACTCCTCCCAAGATAATTGAGGATAGACGCGGTATTTGCAATTGTTGCGACCGATAGCCACCCGAGATAGACGCTCAGGGGCAAATGGACTGCAAGTTTCACGCCTCTTGATGCCTCTCTCACTCCGACACCCAATCGCAGGTAGATGTAGAGAAGCGTCAGAAACAGTCCGAAGATGGGAACTGCAGTGAGGATGATCAGGTCATTGGGGGGTGGATATGAATAATGAAATACAGTGAGCCAAGCGATGTTTATCACAGCACTGAGTAGATACAGGAATCCAATATCCTGAAGGTATTGTGAGTCGCGTTGACTCGTTCGTATCTGATAGAACATGAACACGAATAGTAATGTGTAGATTACTCCCCAAATTGAGAACACGTAGTTTGCCGGCGTGAAGAGGTTCGGGTATGCATTTGAAACCTCGGCAGTAGTTATCCCGTTGAGAGGTAGAATGTTCACCAATGCATTGAACACCGTACTCCCTACAACCGCCACCACATTGGCAATCTGCAAGTAGATTGGATTTATCTTTGACATAAATTTCCAAAATAAACTATAATTAATAAACTTATTGGAATTGCATAGTTTCCTCGAATGATAGCACGTGGGCCTTAAAGAAAGTGGCCCGAGAGCAGAGTGCCCTCGAGCCTAGCAGGTGTGTGTGAAACTGCGGTTGTTATGAGGTCAGAGTACGAATGATGGTGGATACATCACGAAGTACTGTACCACTATTGAGAGGAGTATCCCACTGGCGACCAATCCCTTGCCCCGCCCGGGATTGACCTCAGTGAACCATAGAATCGCCCCAACAAGGATGACAATTACTCCTGAAACCCTCCCTAGAAAGATCAGAAAGTCCCAGATCTCGGCCAAATATGTCGCTACCATGCTTACAAAGTTTGATAGTGGACTAAGGAGATTAAATAGTCGCAAGCCTCTCACCAGCAGTGAGTCATAGCCCTGTAATTTAAGGTCACCATGAATATCAAGGCTAGAGTTTAATCCGTCCCTAATCTTAGGCCATCACAAAAGGCAAGAACGTTCTTTCCAAGATCCTTGAAGTTATAACCTCCCTCCAGGAGGCCATATCTCCTGCCTTCACATCTCTCCATGGCAAAATCATACATCATCCTGCCAATACTCCTGAAAGCATCCGTTGAGAGATTGCTTCCCCAGTCGTCGATATACTGATCAAATCCAGCCGAAGCGACAATAATGTCTACATCGGGACTGGACTCCAGAGCCCGTTTCACATCTGTCAGATAGGTATCATCTCCATGCCCTCGAGGATTATAGATGACATAATCCTCATCATCTCCCAAGATATTGATATTACCGTCTCCAGTGTGAAGGTCAAAGTCCAGAATGAACGCAGTTTTGATCTTCCCCAGGGCCTTGAGATGCAGGAGTGACACTGCAATGTTGTTGTGATAGCAGTATCCCCAATAACTGTCCCACGATGCATGGTGACCTGGAGGCCGTATCAGTCCGAAGGCAGGCTTGCCTTCCACTGCAATCTCGCCAGTCATAATGGCTCCACCAGCAGCAAGCGCAGCCATCTCGTAGAGGAGTCCCTGGCGTGTGTAGTCATTATCTCGTCTTACCTCATCCAGATGTCCTGGACCATGAGCTCGTAGAATTTGCTCATCTGTAGCAGGACTTGGCTCAACTAACTCGTATTCCGGATGCTTGCTTAGAATCTCAATGGCCGTGTCCAGTCTGCCAGATGCACCTGCAGGGGTTCCGTCATATGACTTGCGCATTAGGGGATGATATACAATCTTCACGTTGTCTTCTCTTGATTCGGCGGCATATGTTTTTGTGGGTCAAATCAGACAAAAAACGTTGATGAGCGAACAGGCTCGCGACCTGTCCGCCCTCTCACTAGAGGGATTGACCGAAGACCGGACTCCACTCTAACCAAAGAGGCTACCGAGACCAGCAGTGACCTCTTCTTCCTCTTCCTCTTCTTCCTTCTTCTCCTCTTTAGCAGGGGCCGCTTCAGCAGCGCCACCAGCCGCAGGAGCTGCAGCCACAGCCATAGGCATAGCTGCACCCTTCAAAGCCTCATCAATGTCAACATCCTTCAAGGCTGCAAGAAGTGCCTTGATTCTGCCCTTGTCAGCCTCCACACCTGCAGCGGTGAGTACAGCTTCCATGTTCTTGGCGTTGACCTTCTGGCCTGCTTTGTGGAGCAGAAGTGCTGTATATACGTACTCCATTACTATCTACCTCGCTATTATTTATCCAAACAGGCCGCCGAGGCCTGCAACTTCTTCCTCCTCCTCTTCCTTCTCAACCTCCTCAGGTTTCTCTGGCTCCTCTGTTGGAGCCACTGTAGCTGACGCAGCAGCAGCCTGAACTTGGCTAAGGGCTTCGGAGGATATTGCGTCTGGGTCTTTCTCAGAGATTATTGCTGCAAGCGCAAACGCTTCTGAGTTTGCCTTGGCTAAGAACTCGCCAATCATATCTGGCTCGAAGAAGCCTATCTCCATAGTCAGTCTCTTGGCTTCAATACTAGCCTTAGCAAGCAGCATTGGCATCGTTTCTACCGTGGGGTATCCGATGTTTATCGAAAGATTGACCGCGTACTGGTGTCCTGCTATGACCTGTGACAACAGACCACTCAGGTCAATCTCAAGACTGTCACCAATCATTACCGCTCCATCAGCATATGCTGCTATGAGCTTCAGCTGGAGTTCCATGGGTTCGATTCCCAGTCTTGTTAACATCTGCGCCATAGCGTTTGAGATCACATCTCCAGCCTTAACAGCAACGGTGTCATCAGTGATATGAATGACTCCTCCTTTTACCCGAGCTGGAATCTTCAATGCAGCCAGCTCGCTGATGAATGGACCAGGAGCAACACCCGTATTCATGGCTGGAACAATGATGTCCTTTGGTGCAATCTGACCGCCTTTGGCTGGTGCCGCAGCCTTGTTCTCACCAAGGAACTTTGTCAGAACGAATGGGTCCTGATTGCTGAACATGAAGGCTACAGGGCCTGTGACATGCTCTATGAGATCCTTTATTCCCTTCTTCTTAGCTGCTTCAAGAGCCCTAATCATCAGTGTATTCCGTGCCATCATCATAGTGGCCGAGCCTCTCAGGCTCTCTCTGATTCCCGAGAGTTGCCTAGCTCCAACACCCTCCACATTCACAAGACCAATCATCCCGCTCCCGTCAATTCGGGCGGCGAGCTCAGCCACTTTGTCAAGTTTCCATTGTGGAATTGTTTTCTCGTAAACTGACGTTTCAATCACCTCTCGATTGGTACTTTGACTGTTGGTCCCATTGTGCTCTTGACGAGCACGCTACCGACGCGGTCCAGGAATCCTTTGCTGTCCACGAAGCTCAGAACTGCCGCAATGTTGTCAGCAATCTCTTTGTCAGCCATGTTTACATGACCAACCTTGACGTGGAAAGTTGGAGTGTTCCTCATCCTTACTCGGACAGTCCGTTGATACTGCTCTACCACAGGACCGAGGTCTGCTTGTGGTGGGAAAGGTCTTGGCATCTTCCCTCTGGGCCCCAATGCCTGTCCTAGGTAACGACCCACGAGGGGCATCGCGTCTACTGCTGCAATGAAGAAGTCGAAGCCCTTTGCTAAGGCCTTTCTCTCCTTCTTCTCATCGCCAAGCTTTGGGATTTCGTCCTTTGACACGACTCTCTGAACTCCAGCAGCCGTGGCATTTTCCGCGAACTCACCATCGCCAAAGGCGCATACTTTTGCAGGTGGAAACATCGCATTAGGGAGCACAACCTCCTGATTGAATCGATTCTCTGGCTTGGTAACATCAAGTTCCTTCTTTCTGAAGTTGACAGCAACATCAAAGCTCTGCTTGAACTTCCTTTTCTTTGTCGTTCCCAGTTTCCTCGCCTCAGCGACTGCGGCCTCTATGGGTTCAACTTTGACCGACATAGATTAGCCCTCCCTGAGCGGTTCGTCCAGCTGGCTGTCCCAGACACCATCTTTGACTTCCTGCTGGAACTCCTTAGCTGTCTTTCCTTCCACAGTGACACCCATTGAAACACAGGTGCCAGATACAATCAAAGCTGCACTCTTCATGCTAAGCGCGGAGATGTCACTCGCTTTACCCTTTGCAACTGACTTTAGCTGGTCAATGGTGAGGTTCCCGATGATGTTTGTGTTTGGCTCACCCGAGCCCTTTGGTTGACCAATTTCTTTCAAGATCAGTGCGCTAGTAGGTGGAGTTCCCACATCAACTGTGAAGCTCTTGTCATTTGGGTTGACAGTGATTTTCACAGGTACTTTGAGACCAGCATAGGCTTCAGTGACCTCATTGATCTTGGTGACGACTTGGAATATGTTGACACCTGTAGGTCCAAGAGCTGGCCCAATTGGTGGTCCTCCGGATGCTTTGCCACCTTCTACCATTGCCTCTACAATAATTGGCTTAGTTTCGCTCAATTCTTCACAACTCCTGATGCAGTAATCCCGGCGGGTCCTCAGACACCCCGATTATGGTCGACCTACCGGCACAAGTAGTACTCTGTCCAGCTCGGTCTACTGCATTCATTGTCACTTTCTTCACCCCAGACACGACGTCTTGCGTCTATGTCCAATTAAGGAGATGACTCGACCGCATATCTAGAATGTTTTAAGCGTTTTGGAGTGGATGGAAGGATCAAGCTGTCTATTGAGCCCAGAAAGAGTCGTCTTCCAAATCACCATCTTTCTCTTTAGCTAAGCCCTCTTCTTCCTCAGCGACCTCAGCCTCTTCCTCACGATGTGCTTTCTCAACTATTTTGGCAAAGTCTGCGTGGACACGTATGGGAATAGTGTGTGGGCTGTCCAACAGCTCCAGAATGAGTTCCTCTTTTGCCGCATCCACTCGTGCTACCTTGGCTCGCTCTCCCTTGAATGGTCCAGAAATGATCTCTACAACATCTCCTGTTGAAATCCCTTCAGCGGCTGGCTTTGGCACTAGGAACTTGTCAATCTCATCAAAGCTGACCTTACCACCTACACGGCCTCTAACATGAGGTACACCAGAAATAGCAATCTCCACATCTCTGAATTCCAGGGTTTCGAGAAAAACATAGCCTCGAAGAGTTTCAGGTACCAGAATTGCCTTGACACGTCCCAGAAGCTGGTTGGTGGATACCAATTTGGGCTCTCCTGTCTTCTTTTTCTTCTTCTTGCAGCTTTTCATGTGCTCTAGGGTAGCTTTCTTGGAAGAAAACTCCTCAGAACAGAAAGGACACGCCCAGACATCTGTTTCACCTATGACTGCAGTGGTTATGAGGTCTGTAACGCCCTTCTCCTGTCCTATAGTAGTACGAACCGCGTAAATGCTGCTTTTTGGCTCCAACTAGAAACCCCCTTGATATGTTCTGCTGCAGGATGGGCTGGGGACTATAATATCCCGACCAATGATGCCCGTATCCAGCTTTCGGTACCCCAATCGCTAGTAATCGTGGTCATGAAGATTTGGACAATGAAGCTGAGCAGACCAACTAGAACCATGGCTAATAGCGTGATCTTGGTGCTTGTCCAGAGTTCCGTCCTGGATGGCTTGGTAGCTAGCTTTAGGATACGTCTGCTCTCTCGTATGAATTCAGTAATGCCCAAGTGTGTTCACATCCTGGTGTCTGAATCTCTCAGATAGGATTCGACTGCTCTCAGTCCGCGTCTTCTTTTAATCCTTCCTGATTGTCCACGTCGGATTCATCCAACCTCTGAAGTCCCAAGCCCGTCTTGAGGTCATCTGCTAAAGGCATTACTCTCTCAGTCTTATCGAAAACGTATGGAGAGTTCACACCAGATGCAATAATGGTCACACGAATTCGATTCTCAAGTTCTGGATCGATTAATGCACCATAGATTATCTCAACTCCAGGATTCACTTGCTCAGTCACCAGTTGTACGACTTGCTTTGCCTCAGACAACTGAAGGTCAGTGCTGCCACTGACATTGACAAGAATGTTACGCGCGTTCTCAATTGAAACTTCGATCAAGGGGTTCCTCAAAGCATTGATTACAGCATCTTCCGCTCTGTTCTCTCCCTCTCCCTCGCCAAGTGCGATGATTGAAACGCCACCATTCTTCATCGTTGTACGGACATCAGCAAAGTCCAGGTTCACAAGTCCAGGCTTTGAGATCAATTCCGCGATGCCCTTTACAGCTCTCACCAGGACCTCATCTGCTACCATGAAGGCCTCAGGGAGTGAAAGGTCTGGTGCAATCTCTAGGAGTTTCTCATTAGGTATGGCTATCAGGGTGTCCACGTGTTCCATGATTGCATTGAGACCACGCTGTGCATTACGCCTTCTTGTATCACCCTCAACTTCAAATGGCAAACAAACAATAGCCACTGTCAGAGCACCATTTTCTTGTGCGGCTTTGGCAATGAGCGGTGCAGCTCCTGTTCCTGTTCCACCGCCCATCCCAGCGGTTATGAACACAAGGTCGCCTCGAATCACATCTTTAATGACCTCATATGTTTCTAGAGCCGCAGCTTCACCTATATCAGGGTCGTTTCCAGCTCCGAGCCCTCCACAGGTGTCCCTCCCAAGAAGCAGCTTATGATTTGAGTTGCAGAAATAGAGGTCCTGTGCATCCGTGTTAGCTGCAAGTGTTTCTGCTCCCTCTACTCCAACTTGCATCAATCGTGTTACTGCATTGTTACCAGCACCGCCAACTCCAACTACGAGTATTCTTGCGCTGACTGACTCTAGAAGACTAGCTAAATCCTCGTCAGTCGTGGCAGATTTCGCAGAAGTCGTCTTAGAGGGTTTACCAGTTTGTGTGTCACGGTTTCCAGTTGGCACAGTACGAAGGACCTCTTCTAGTAATGGATGCATAAGCTTGATCACACCTTCAGTTCCGTGCTAATATCGGTGTATTCTCCTAAGAAAAAGTGGAATACTACGACGGTAATACCGCCTATCGCCTACCCCTTCCCTTTCGGCGTTTCTTGGGCTTGAAGGTTCTCAATACTGAGTCAATTGCTACTCCATTCTTCTTCAGAAGCTTAGCTGTTTCATCCATTGTGGGCTGTCCGTTTTGAGCACCTGCCTTAGTTATTGTTAGCGCCGCAACGGCATTTCCGACATGAAGCGCTTGTTCAATCCTCTCTGATCGAGTCCAGGCTGTGACAAAACCAGCTGCAAAAGCATCTCCAGCTCCCAAGGTGTCAATTGCAGGGACATCGAAAACCGGAGATGAGCAGTATTCAAACCCGTCAGTAGCAACCGCGCCTTTCTCTCCCTTCTTGACTATCACAATTCCGGGAATCGTCTTGGCAAGAGCTTTCAGTGCCTTCTCATTCGGATTGATCTTGAAGTAGTTGCGCAGCTCTCCTTGGTTTAGAAACAGAAGATCAGTCCTTCGAAGGATTGATTTGAAGTCCAAGGAGCCTGCAGCCCTTCCAGGATCAAAGGAGAATATCATTCCATTCGCCGTGGAAACTTCTTGAATCCTAGAAGTCATCATTGGAAATGCACCAGCGAGATGAACAACTGTAGATTTCATCAGAAAATCTTCATCGAGGACATGTTTCTCTAGAAATCGATTTGCGCCTGGCTCTGAAACAACAACTCTGTCTCCATTCTTTTGCTCTGCCAGAAAGAATATGCCAGTTGGTTGGTTGTCCAAGACTAGGATTGAACTGGTGTCTACACCAGCACTTGATAGGTCTTTCAAGGCTTGTTGCCCATAGAAGTCATCACCAACGCAACCAACTATCCCTATGCCTACGCCTAGTCTAGCCGTCTGGGCAGCGAAGTTCGATGCAGAACCGCCAAATGATATGAGACCTTGTCTACTTGTAACATGCTCATTCTTTGCCGGAATCCTGCTGACTCGCATAATTACGTCAACATTGATTCTGCCCACGGCAACAATCTCTCGCACCAATTCTACAGCCTCTTACACTATGAGTGCCATTATTCCCTTTTGGGCATGCAGACGATTCTCTGCTTGGTCAAAAACAACACTATACTTGGTATCATCCATTATATCGGAGGTCAGTTCTTCGTCACGATGAGCTGGCAAGCAGTGCATCACAATCACATCTTTGCCTGCCTTGCCAACAAGAGCCCTATTGACTTGAAATGGCATTAAGGCGTCTTCCTTCTCCTTAGATCTCTCCTGACCCATGCTGAAGAAGGTGTCAGTGTATATCACAGCAGCTCCTTTCACAGCATCAGAAGGGTCATTCACCACTTCAACGGTTGTTTTGTAGGTCTTGCTCAATGTATCAGCTTTCTTGATGATTTCCTCAGAGGGAGTGTACCCTTTTGGAGAGCCAATCGTGACATCCATTCCCATTATGGTGCAGCCCTGCATTATCGAATTGCTCACATTGTTTGAGTCGCCGACGTATGCTATCTTGAGTCCCTCTAGTTTGCCCTTGTGTTCCTCGATTGTCATCATGTCAGCCATGATTTGACATGGGTGGTTGTAGTCAGAAAGACCATTGATCACGGGAACCGTGGCATGTTCCGCCAATTCCGTCACTTCATTGTGGCCAAATACTCGCGCCATAATAACATCGCAATATCTGCTAAGGACCTTGGCAGTGTCTGCAATCGTTTCTCCCCTGCCAAGCTGTGTGCCACTGGGCTGAAGATAGAGTGCATGGCCTCCAAGCTGAGTCATCCCCACCTCAAAGGAAACACGCGTCCTTGTCGATGACTTCATGAAAATCATGGCAAGTGACTTGCCCTTCAGAATCTGGTGAGGCTCCCCATTCTTCTGTTTGCGTTTCAGTTCATGTGCTTTATCGAGAAATGCTCTCAGCTCATCTCTATTGAAATCTGATAGATCCACAAAACTTCTACCTTTGAAATCCAAAATGGTTACCTCGAGTATTGGATTAGACACCGAGGTTTCAGATTTTGCCGGGTAATAAAACTGTCCACCTGCTTAATCCGCTACGAGTCTCTGTGCAAACCACCCAGGCTCGAACTTGCGTAGGTCATCGTAGCTCTGGCCAACTCCAATATAGATCACAGGTCGACCGGTAACAAAAGCCACTGAAAGCGCTGCGCCACCAGAGGGGTCCGCATCTACCTTGGTCAGAATGGTTCCATCGATCTCAATGGCATCATTGAACTCTTTTGCTTGAGAAAGTGCATCATTTCCTGCAAGCGCATCACCCACGAAGATCTTCAAGTCTGGTTCTGCGACTCTTGCAATCTTCTGCATCTCAGAGATGAGGTTCTTGTTACTCTGCATTCTACCAGCGGAGTCTATCAAAACAATGTCAATCCCTTTTGCCCGGGCATGGGATATCGCATCATATGCTACAGCTGCCGCATCAGAGCCATAATTCTGCTTGATGACTCGAATTCCAAGCCTATTCGCATGTTCTTCAAGCTGTTCAATGCTTCCAGCGCGGAATGTATCTCCAGCTGCGATAACAACGGAAAAACCGTTCTTCTTGTAGAGATTCGCCAACTTCGCTAATGTAGTCGTCTTTCCAGTCCCGTTTACACCCACAAACAGAATCACGGTGGGTTCTCCTTTTGCCTTCTTGTCAGAGGCGAACTGAATTGGATCAAGTGGGTGTTCAGGTGTCAAGACTTCCATTATTGACTCATAGATTGCAGTTCTGAACAGTTTACCGGTCTTCTCAAGACGACCGGCTCGTGTCCCAATCAGTTTCTCCTTGGTCAGGTTACATATATGTTCAGCAACGTCTACTGCAACATCGTTCTGAATTAGGATCATCTGAAGGTCCCATACGGCATCTACAAGGTTCTTTTCGTTTAGCTCCTTTGTGGTGGCTTTGGTGACCGCAGAGTCCATGGCACCCCGGAGCTTCTCAAACAACCTACTGTGCCCCCTGGCCCTGCATCTGGGTCGCCAGTTGTCTCATCTGTGTATCAATCGCTTCTGACTGGCTGGCAAGCTTTCCTAGTTCGGAAAGAAGGCTTTCATATTGTTTACCGAGACTCTCGATGGCTTTTTCGACTCCTTCAATGGCTTGTTCAAGACTCTGCTCGATTCTGACTCCACTCCCAAGAGCTCTCGTCACTCTGGAGGTATCTATCAGTTTTGCTTGCACGAAGATGCCTCCTCCAACATTGAGCAGTGTTTCTTCGCCTTCTTTCCTGTTCTCGAGCTCCTTTAGCACGGCAAAACCATTTTGATACTGATTTAGAATGACCTGTGTCAATTCGATCTGCTGTCGGAGTGTATTCAGGTTGGACTCAGCAAGTTGTTGTTGCACGTAGAGTTTCTGAAGGTGATTCTGTTGCTCCTCTGTCATTAGAGTTCGCTCTCCAGTCCGAGTATCCTTCGGAGCTCCAGATTTGTAGTCTCTTCAGGTTTGATCTCAACAATTTCAGTGATAGCGATATCCTTTCTTTTCACTCTGTGACGACTGCCTAGCTCAGAGTAAATCTTCTCCATGACATGTGCCTCTTTCAGCGCAATCATTTCCCTTGAGAACGTGAACTTCCGTTTCAGCTTACGATATTCGCCCTTTACTCTCCACACTTTGGAACTCATCTGAATAACACCTCTTTAGACAAAGCCTAAGACTTGACTGATGTGAGCCAACTCCACACCTGTTGTTTCTGACCCAACAATCATGCTGTCCATATTCGCCATGACACCTAGACTGGTATAGGGACTGCCTCGGTTGACTGTGCCAACCTCGACGTGCACTTTTAACAGCTGTGATATCTTCTCGATTTCAGCTGTTGTGGCCATAGGATGGACAATAGCCCCCTGATTTGTTATAGCTGTGTTGGAACCAACTGTAGGCAGATTTGCCACCGTTCCTGGAATGACTTCCACATCGAGCGCGTCTGAAATCTTGGTTCGTGCATTCTTGTCAAAATCCGGATGACATATAGCTCCGTTATCATTTGCTAGGATAATGTTGCCAAGGGCAGTCATCTTGTTATCAATCCAATCCACCCGGATTTCCAGATATTCCTTCAGTGCCATAAGCTCATCATCATTTGTTGTGTAAGGGAGAAGAATGCCATGTGAATTGGCTACACAGACAAGGCCAATCACGTCCAGAGTGGCCACTGTTGACTGCACCAATGGAAGATTGAAGACACGTTCCATTGTTTCTATAGACCTTTCTGACATATTTGGAGAAACAAACACATACTTGTCTGTGGCGATTCCAAAGGCTCCAACATTCGAATCGCCCTCGAAGTCATATCGGGCGATCACTTATACTACCCCTCTGCCAGATAAACTCGGACAAGGTCATCTGAGTTTTTAGTTGCTCGAATTCGTATCCTCCGTGGAGGCTTCTGGATTCCCCTCTCCCAGATTCTCTCGTTCACCTCGGGCTGAATCACAACTTCTTCCGGCTTCATGTGACGCTCCACGAACTTTCTGAGTATTCTTACTGCTCTGTTTGACCTACGGAGTCGGCTGCCTGTCCAGTACGCTCTTCTCAGGGGTACTGTGTAGATTCGTTCATCGATGATTTCTTCCTCTGGGACGACTTCAGCGGGTTCAACTTCCTCAGCTTCTGGCCTATCCTCTACGGCCTCAATCTCTTCGTCCTCGCCAATCTCGTCTATCTCTTCGAGTTCAGGAAGCTCCTCTTCGATTTCCTCAATCTCTTTCTCTTCGATCATCTAGCACACCTGACTACGGCTTGAGTTTGGTCTCGCGCCAGTTTCGCTGCTTGGGTGTTCTTCTTACCTTCCCACCAGACCTGACTACGGCCCAGGTGGGCACTGAGGAATTACTCCTGAGCGCTCTTGCCATCCTGAGTTTCTTCGCGAGGGGTTTGTTCCTTGCCATTTCTTTCACCTTTCACAGCTATCTGAACGAGATTTTCCTCTCTCGTTCCTGCCCAGTTACCTGTTGGAGCAGTTTTTTCAATTGTTCATCAGTCACTCTCGCCCTCAGCCTTCCAGATGAGGCCAGCTGAATGAGCTGCATCTCAATCTGTTCTGCAACTTGGGGCTTGACCATTCTGATGTTCGTGAGCCTAGAACGGGCCTCGGGAGTCAATATCTGTCGTAGAATTGCCTCCTTCTGCGCCTGTGCCTCAGCAATCTGATGTTCCCTAGCTTGTTCTTCAAGGGCTTCTTCTCTCAGAGATGCAAGTTTCCTCCTTCGAATCTCATCAAGCTCCTCGTCGCTCAGCACACTCACCTACCACGCCCAATAGGCGTCTAGTAGTTCTCCAGCTCTGGTATAGCCTTCGATAGTTCCCTCTTAAGAGCTGCAGACAGCTTGTCCATGTATGACCTGCCTATGTTAGTCATCACGCGGCCTTTGTTTCCCTGCTTCATGATGAAGCCTGCCTTTTCCAGCTGTTGCAAGGCAGTCCGTACAATCGCTCCACTTCCTTTGTGGAACTTATTCGGCTTTGCACCGCGTCGCTTCTTCCCGCCATAGTCAATTCGTAGACGCTCTGTTCCTATAGGACCCCTGAGATAGACTTTCCTGAGAATGCTAGCACATCTCATATACCACCAGTCCGGATCATCTGGTGATCGCTCCTTATGTGCGCCAGTTTTCGCAAAGAGGGCCCATTCTGGAGGCTTGATCTCATCCCGAGACCTAAGGTCCTGTGCAAGTCGTCGTATCATGACGGTAGGTGGGATATCATAGACCGTAGGCATCTGTCTGTCACCATTTCATTTGAGGGGGTCACCGCACATAGACTGAGCTAGTGGCCTACCTCAGAAGGCTGCCCTCGTCAAAATTAGTCCGCATAAAAGGTTGTCGCAACGTGCCAAGGAAATTGTCTACAGCTTGAACAGAACTGCTGTGTTTCCACGTATACCGTCCAAATGAGAACCAGTCCCTTGCGCAAGAGCTTCGAACACCTCCTTTTTAGAAATCGATGTCACGGCAGACCTAAGCAGACGGACCTTGATGTATTTGTGTTTCTTGAGGAGTCTCTTTGCTTCCTTAATACTACCTTCAGAGAGTCCACTCTTTCCTATCTGCATGATGGCTGCGTCTTGCCATGCGATGTTTATTCTCGTCTTGTCTGGTGTTTCTGCACGTCCCATGTCTGGTCGTCCTGTCCGAGCGGCGTTTCCACTTTAGCATTCCTATCCGATATAGTATCTCGTGATGTTTCCACATGCAGTGCAAGTCACTGTGAGATGCTTCGCTCGGTTGTTTCGCATTCTCACACGGCAACTCTCACCAGGAATCAGTACAATCCCACATTGTCGACAGACCCTTCTCTTGACATCTTTGGGAACTTTGATGCGTGCTCTCTGTGCTACTCTGGCGGCTATCTGCATGCGTCTGCGAGCACCTTCTCGGTCAGTCCTAGCTATTTCAGAGGCCTGTTCCCATAGAATCTCTATCCTAGCCCTGGCTAGACGCTTAGCCTCTGATTGCCTAGTCCGTCTTCTGGGCACCGAACTTCCTCAGATTGATGAGTTATCCGATACATCTTAAATCGTTCGTGACTACCACCAGATTAGGTGGGTCAGTCATGCTCCATGTCATCCTTCTTGAGTCAGCCATCGAATTGATACCAACTCATCTGACCTCCAAGAAGGTAATCCAGAAACATGCCAATAGGAGGGGTAAGAAACCAAACCAGCTCCTTCTCGATCAATCATACCATGGTCAGGCAATGACAGATTTAGAGAATACAGAACGCCGTGGGCGCCCCGACATTGCCTTTCTTTCTCTCATGACACTACTGGAAACTCCACTCTGCAAGCATGGGTTGCTCAGTATTCATCTACATCTCCAAGACGGTCGTGTGGTCGAAGTCAATCCGGCTGTGCGCTTGCCAAGAAACTATGATAGATTCGTAGGCCTCTTTGAGCAGCTTCTGCTAAAGGGAAGAGTGCCGCCGGAGGGCAAGTCTCTCCTTCGAGTAGCAGACGAATCTCTCACTGACCTTGTACTCCGACTCAAAGCCGATAGTCCTCAGAGCGTTACTGCACTATGCGTTGAGGGTGGCATGCAAACGACAATCGATGGGCTCGAGTCGATATTTCCAAAGGATGATAGAGTTCCCGTCATTCTTGGCGTAGGAGCGTTCCCGCATGGTGACTTCAGTCAGGATGTGAAGTCTGTCTTCCAGACTCACATCGAGCTGGATCCTGAAGTAATGATGGCATGGCATGTGTGTGCAGAATTGCTTTGGGTATACACGAAGAAGATGGGAATAGTCAAGGCTCGATTTGCTCCATAGAAAGAGAATGGTGCGGCCACCGGGATTCGAACCCGGGTTACGAGCTTGGAAGGCTCGGATCATAACCCCTAGACTATGGCCGCAGGCTCTGGAGCGCAGACCAGACGGATTTGATTTAAACTAATCGCTCTGGATGACTCCCTCAGCACAATCCTTTTGTTTACGCTTTTCTGCTCTCGACACCAGGCTGCAAAATCACGCTGAGTGACCGGCCTTCTGCTTAGATCCGCCAAATGAAGAGGCGTTAAGATGGAGTCCTTCGAACATAAAGGCATCATAGTACTTAGACCACCAGAGCCACATCATTTTGAGATAATTGTTCGAGGCGAGTCCAAAATTCTCAGTCAGCTTCAAGAAGAGATGGCAGTTGCCTGGGTGAGAAAACTGGGAACACCCTATGTTGAGGATTCTGTCTTCATTGAGAACTTCATGAGTGACTTCAGCAAAGCACTGAAGGTAGAACCCACGCTAGACCCAGATGAGGTCGACTTTTCCTCTGTAATTCAATTCGTTGAAGAAGAACGTGCTGCAAAAGAAGCCATGACAAAGGAGGAGAAGAAAGCTGCAAGGGAGGCTCGCAAGGCCGAACGTGAACGGCTCAAAGAGGAGTTTGGTTATGCCTTTGTGGATGGAGCACGCATGGAACTCGGCAACTACCAGACAGAGCCATCTGGTATCTTTATGGGTCGAGGGGAACACCCTCTGCGAGGGCGATGGAAGCATGGTGCAAGGGAACGGGATATCACCCTGAACCTAAGTCCAGATGCGGCAGTCCCAGAAGGTGACTGGGCCAAGATCGAGTGGGCTCCAGATAGTATGTGGGTTGCCAAATGGACCGATGAGCTCACCAAGAGTACAAAGTACATCTGGCTTCATGACAGTACTCCTATCAAACAGGAGCGTGAGGCGGCCAAGTTTGACAAAGCCATGAAGATATCTAGAAAGATGGATGAGATTCGAGAATACATCATGGATGGTCTTCATTCTGACAATTCAAAGACAAGAATGGTTGCAGCTGCATGCTACCTGATAGACAGATTGAGCCTCCGAGTTGGTGATGAGAAAGATCCCGATGAGGCTGACACCGTGGGTGCTACGACGCTAAGAATCGAGCATCTCACATTCACACCAAGTTCCGTCGTCTTCAACTTCCTTGGAAAGGACAGTGTGCCCTGGCATAAAGAGCTGGAATTACCCTCTGATGTCTATAGGGTATTTAGAGAGCTCTATGATAATGCAGTGGAGCGATTAGAGTCTTTCAGGACACGGAAGAGCAAGAGCACTCGTGTCGATCCGAAAAAACCAGCACAAATCTTCCCAAGTGTTGGAAGTGCACAAGTCAACCGGTTCCTCAGCGGATTCGACAAGGATCTCACTGCCAAGGTCTTTAGGACATTTCACGCTACTCTAACAATGAAGAAGGAGCTTGGTCGGAGCAAAGCCAAAAAGACTGATCCGGAATTCATTAAGAAGGAAGCACTGAAGCGTGCCAATCTTGAAGTTGCTCGGGTGATGAATCACACAAAACAAGCACCGAAAGGATGGGCTAAATCAGCAGATCGCTATAGAGAACGAATCAGAAAGGCAGAAGAACGTGTCAAGAAAGCTGAATCTCGACTTGCTGAAAAAAGGAAGCGACTGAGGGCGGTCAAGAAAAAAGAGAAAGGGCACCTTGCTAAGCGTCAATCTGCAGTTTCTAAGCAAAAACAGATTGTTGAGAAAAACAAGCAGTCAGTCGTTGCCTGGCGTGAAAAGCGAAACAATGCCAAGATAGCTTGGGACAATGCTCGTGATAGAAAACGTCGAACAAGAGGCAGCAAGAGGAAGGGCAAGACCACCAAGAAACAGCGCCTTGAGGATGCCCAAGCCAGTATAGAACGGAATAGATTACGCCTCGACAAAGCGGAGGAGGGCCTTACAAGCGCTCGGAAACGCTACAACAAGAGCAAGGCAAGTCTTGAGAAGAAACAACTAGCTCTTACAGCTTTCAAAGAGAAGTCCGCTGTACGTGTAGCTCGTGCTGAGAAGACGGTCAAAATCGCAAAGGACCGAGTGGAAAAAGCCAAGCTAGCGAAGCGCAAGATAGAGGTGGATTACTCTCTCGCACGGGACTGTCGCACTTGGAACCTCGGAACATCCCTCAAGTCATACATCCATCCCAAGACGATCTACAAGTGGTGTCAGAAGGTGGAATATCCTTGGCGAAAAGTCTATCCTGCAACTCTACAGAGGAAGTTCTCTTGGGTAGAGAAGAGCTAGTGTCAAATCTACAATCTGAGAGATTTCAAGGGATCCTCCGCAAGCTTGTCCTGGAGAATGTACATCTTGATTCTTCTCTCAATTTCATCCCTGGTTTCTCTGAATTTTGAAAGAATCTCCTCATAGGTCCCTTCAAAGGATGCAGGATCTTCTAGTGACCAATGATCTATCGCTCTAGCTCCAGGAAAAGCTGGGCACTCCTGTTTCGCTCTATCGCAGACTGTCACTGCAAGATGAAACTCCTGTCCTACAAAGTAATCAATAGTCTTCGTAAAAAGACCCTTCGTGCTGGCTCCCCTCTCTCTCAAGACCTCTAGGGCAAAGGGGTTCACTTCAGATGCGGGATGTGTACCTGCGCTATGGGCTTCAAATCTATCTTCGCCGAGAAGTCTTAGCAGAGCCTCGGATATCTGGCTGCGCGCAGAATTTCCAGTACACAGGAATAGAACTCTTTTCACTGGTTCTTCACTCCTCGCCACTCGAGCTGCATTGCTCATTTAAGTCGGTTGCATAAGAAACATAGTCATCTAGGCCGATTGAAAGCGACCTGCACTGATTCAATGGTTTCTCCTAAGACTATTGGGTCAATGTTGCCAAGACCCAGCTTGCTAGATTCCAGTACATGTCGAATCTCACTTGGTTTGAGGCCCATGATCCGAGCCATTGTGGCATCGACTGAAGCAGGCTTATACCCAATGATGAAGGCATCAAGGCGTTTCGTTTTAGGTCCGTTCCATCCCTCGACACCAACTCTTGCATCAACAATACATAGGTCTGGTTGCAGGAGATTATTTAGATCTACCACCACATCATCAATATCAGGGTGATAGAAGGATTGGTCTTTCCTGGGAAGCACTCCGAACTGGTTCTTCAAAGCTCCTGTGATGGTGGTAAGATAATGAGTCTTAGCTGCAGCCACAGTGACATAGTAGTGGGGATTGACTAGCAGTTCTGGCAGCTCAGGCCTATTGAAGTATCTCCCTTTGAAGTCTGCTTTGACAAGAGGAGATTTGCTGAGATTGACCAGGGACACATTGAAGCCTTCTTTCTTCATTTTCTTCTCTAAGTCCGCATATCCGAACTTCTCAAAGGCCTCTTCGGCGTACTTACTCTGACTATCTGATTCAACTATCTTAATGGCCAACCCTTGGTCATCCTCAAGAAAGAGTCTGGCAATGGCCTCAACGGCATTCACGTCTGTGACTGACGAACCAGTGCCATCAGAAATCGTGCAGATGTTAGGCTTAATGAGTATAGGTGATTTCAGGTTCGAGAACCCACCAATAAGGTTCAAGCCCGCACTGAGTGTACTCTTGAGACTATCCTTGAATCTCAGAAGCGCTACGGATGTCATCATTGAATTCTCTCGACTCGTCAAAATCAAAGTCCATCTTAAGAATTGAGTCATACACAAGGCAGCCGTCAAAGAGAAGCTCTTGGACTGGCTCAATAGAGAGATGGTCCTGAACGGAATCGCTTTTCAATACCTGCAATATCGTAGAATTGGTCAATTTTGACAGAAGAGTGGAAATACAAAGGGCCAATTTTCGATGCACATACGCATATCGGTCATTCAGATGATCTAGTGCAGATGGTGAAGATCGAAGAAGAGTTTAACGTCGCATCTCAGGTCGCTATTGTGCATGGGGAGGGTAATCTCAAACCAATAAAGAAGCAGTTTCCGAACAGGTTCGTTTTTGCAAAGTATCTATCTCTTAGTGACATTGCAAATTTTGAGGTTGATAGGGTCATAGCGGTCATTGAGAGGATCAAACCGGAGGGCTACGGACTTGCGAAGATGTGGTTCGGTCCTCGTTGGAGGGACTACTACCAGGAAGTGCCCGATGACTTCAGAATTGATGATCTCCGTCTAGATCCAATCTTCCGGGCTCTTGAGGATCATGGTGTCCCACTCCTGCTTCATGTCGCTGACCCCGATACCTACTATGAATTACACTATCAAGATAAGAAAAAGTACGGCACCAAGGCCGATAGTCTTGTACAACTTGAGAATGTTATAGAACGCCATCCACGCCTTGTCTTCCAGCTCCCCCACTTCGGCTCACAGCCAGAGATACATCACCTCTCAAACCTTGCCAAATGGCTGGACAGATTTCCCAATATCATGCTAGACACAGCATCTTCACGATGGATGGCAAGGGAGCTCAGCAAGAATGTGGATATGGCTCGCCGGTTCTTGGTCAAATACTCTGACAGAATCATGTTTGGTACAGATTTGTCAACCAACAGAGGAGGTCAGGACTATTTTACAGGTAGATATCTTGCCCAGCGGCTGCTATGGGAAACCAATGTCCGAGAAAGACCCCTCCCGTTCGATGATGCAGATACAAAAGACACTGGTGGGACTTTTATCAATGGCCTTGATTTGCCTGTATCAGTTCTTAGCAAACTCTATTGGGAGAACGCCGTTAGGTTTCACGGGGTTCCGGATTGAGCACAATCTCGAGTACACTTACTCACTTGGCGAGTAAATTACCTCGGCAATCTTCTCCATAGGAATTATCACTCTGACCTCATCTCTACCAAATTGGGCTTTCTCATCCCCTGTAGCAACCCTGCCAATTTCGATGTAGCTCCTTGTGACAAGTCTTATTGTGCCCTTGACAACTTTATGATGCGCTCTATCAGTTATAGCGTCCACTACCAGTTGTATTGGAGCTTTGGCATTCATCAGATCTTGGAACTTGTTCATCATTGCTGGTCATCCCTACCTGTCCAATTGCAATTCATCCGAGATATAGTTTAGCTTGCATCATCATATTGGTCAAATAAGCTGCAAAGGAACGGTGCATTCGCTAGGATTCGAACCCGGAGTATAAGACACAGAATCTACCATGGTATTTCCGCATCGTTCTAATGTGCCTCAACGATTTCGTTATTTCCTTTGAGAATCAAAGCCCTTGAATTCCTAAACTGATTGACCCACTTCATCGCATCCTGGGATCCAGAATATGACGGGTTATGGATATTCAGGTGGAGGTTTAAGCACTTTGAATACATAATCTTCCGTATCCACACTCAGGGCAGCAGAAGCTATGAGGATACCTTCCTCTTGGACCACCTCCAAGCCAAACCCGATGGAAGTAAGACGTTTCAGATACTCAAGGGTGGCAATCGCACTGTCTATGTATTCCTGTATTGATGTCGCGTCAGAAGTTTCTGGCAGGAAGGGCAGAGAAACCTCAACCTCAACATCGAGGCTCTCTGTCCTGCGCTCATCTCTCGTCAGGATGATGCGTACTGCATTGGTTTTGAGAAGAGTTTCTGATACCTGATGCATCCGATTGGGAGTTGTGATGAAGAGGTCGGTTGAAGCAAATCGCCGGAACCTCTCCATCATCTCGGTTGAATTCATCTTGCGAATTCTCCAGACTACAGCTCAGTTCTATCAAACACAAAGAGCGCAATGATTGTGAACATGATGATCTGAACACAAGCAGAAAGGAGCATCCATTCAAGACCCTGAACGGGATCCCCCGTAACAAGACCAATCCCCATTACTGGAAGTGAGTATGGAATCAGAAATATGACTAAGGGGAAGTATCTTGCAACCAACTGCGCTCCAAAGCCCAGACCTACAGCTGCTGCAAGTACCTTACCTCTGCTGGTGGTAAATGTACCTAGCATTACTGTCAGGCATACAGAATAAGCCACGACGATACCTGCGAGCCCGAGATTCATGAGAAATCCAGGTATGCTCAGAGTGTAGCCAAATACACTGAAGACTCCATATCCTATGACACCGTTAATTACCACAGAAACTCCTATGATTGCTAGAATGCTGGCGGCCAACTTCGAGAGAAGATAGGCCTTCTTCGATACAGGTTTTGAGAGAATCCATGCCGCAATGCCTGACAGTTTCTCATCGATGACGATGCCCTGCATCAATATAGGGATGAAGATAGAAATGAGAAGGGCCAATATACTGTAAAAGATTGACAATGAAAGAATATACGCTGATGCCATCCCTTCAATCATACTAGCAGGTAGACTGAGAATGAGAACAACCAGCCCATTTGTAAAGAGAGTCCAGACCAGTATCTGCTGTATCCAGTACATCCTGCTGCGTTCGTGATAAATTTCGCGGCCAATCAGATTTTTCATCCCGGCGTGCCAGGGCTCTATGTCTGTTCGTGGTAACGTTTCAGTTGTCACTTTTATCATCCTCCACCAGTCTAAGGAAAATCTCTTCCAATTCGTACTTCTTCATGCCAAATTCGCAGACAAGGAGAGATCGATCTTTGAGAATAAGCCTCAAGAGTTCCTCCTCTGCTATGGCCTCGTCCCTGACTGAAACTAGCCATTTTGTCCTCCCATTCTGTTCCGTAATCCGAACAGAATTCACCCATGACTGTTTGGTGACCAGGTCCTTTGCTCTCTGTGGGTTTCCCTTGAGAGTAAGCGTATAAACACTACCTTCTGCTCCAGCAAGAAGCTCGCTCAGAGGTGCACTCGCTACAAGGCTCCCTTTGTTCAGAATTGCTACACGATCGCTGACTCTCTGCGCATCATCAAGAATGTGTGTGGAGTAGAAGATAGTCGTTCTGCTTTGGAGAGTCTTCATAAGGTCAAGGACATCTTCTCTGCCCTGAGGATCTAGTCCTGCTGCAGGCTCATCAAGTATGAGCAGTTCTGGATCATTTATGAGTGCCTGAGCAATCCCAAGACGCTGCCTTTCTCCGCCTGAGAAGCCCTTTGTCTTCCGGTCAGCATTTCGATCGAGCTCAACAAGATGTAGCAATCTGCTTATCTTGTCCTCTAACTGGTCGCCGCCTCCCTCATAGAAGAACTTGGCTGCAAATCTGAGTATCTGGCGAGGAGTCATGTACTGAGAGTATTGTTGATTCTGGGCCATGTAGCCTACTCTGGAACGGATTCTTTTGTTTTCCAAAGTGAGGTCATGACCGAGAATGGTTCCACCGCCCGATGTGGGTCGAGTCAGACCTAATAGTAGCTTTATTGTGGTCGTCTTCCCAGCACCATTTGGACCCAGGAATGCGAAGACTGAGTTCTTCGGTACCTGTAGATTAAGCCCTTTCACCGCATAGAAGTTTCCAAAGGCCTTGCTGAGCCCGTGAATCTCGATTGCGGTGTGGCTTTCCCTATCCTTCGTTGTTACTTGTGATTCTGTCATAGTGATTCACGAGTGCAACATCTGTAAAAACAGGATATCTACCTGCGTCAGGTATGAAGTTGGCAGGAGTATCAGAAAGGGCTCGAAGACCGTCAGTTTGTAAAGAGGGTCCTTTACAGAGTGACCAAATTGAGCCTATCTAGACCCCAGCAGCCTGAACAGCCTTCTCAAGATTGAGTCACTTGATGCTCTTGTAGTCGTAGGGTACTTCGATTATCATTTGTGGATACAGGGCCAAGAAGAATTCTCAAGATTCAAGGTAGTCTATCGAGATCTATCGATGCGACATCCTAAAGATCTAGAGAAGTTGGAAGATTAAGGGAGTACAAAAAAAGAGAGAAAAGGGCGTAATGCCCTCTTCGACTACATTGATACTATTCTATCACGGTTGAATCTCTTGATTGCTAGGGTCCATGTGATAATTGCCAATACAGATGCGATAAGCAGTGTGAAAATGTTAGACAACCATACAAGGTTGATGTTCACATTTCCTCCAGTATCCATTGACAGCATGGGTAGAATCAGGGGAATCAGAAAGACCATAACGACTACTCCAGAGGACTGATAGGCTTCATAGACACGCTTGACCTTCCCACTGATGAGAACCATCACTGATACCACTGCCGCAATTAGAATGGGACCTGCTACCAGAAGTAGAAACAGACTAGAAACTCCTGGAAAGAGGATTACCTCAGCTCCGACAGAGGTGAGTATAATATTCGTGGCAATCTCAGTGACAAGGACCGATCCAAGCAGTAGAGCAATGGTCGGGATGAATGAGCTCAATACTTTACCAATCAGGAGTTCACGATCTGTCAGGGGTGTGCATAGGAGTGGCTCAAGAGTGTTCTGTTCTTTTTCGCCTACAAGGGCATTAGCAGAGATCATAGACGCTGGAACGATGACCATAATTCCAATCACAGGTGACATTATTGGATCCAGCATTGTTATGATAGTCGCTGCAACTGCAGGCGTTGATAATGCCAGCAGTAAGACAAGTCCAATTAACATAATTGGTGCCATTGCGGCCATCACAAGCAGACTATACTTGACCATCTTCACTTTCATTGCCATTCGCAAGTCAGTTCTGGCAACGAGCATTGAGTTCCTTAGAGCCATTATGTGACACCTCCCTTTATGACATCAAGGTACAGGTCTTCCAATGTCGCCTCTTGTTCCGCAAATTCGATTATTTGTACACCCTCTTCCAGCAACGATCGCATCAGAGTTGAGTTATTGCCTACCGGGTCTTCGATAGTGACACGGATAGAGTCGACCTCTTCCTCAGCAGACGTCACGAAATTCATAGACTTGGCAATAGACAGAGCCTTTTCTAGGTCATCATTGACACGAATCGTGAAATTCTGGCTAGCCTGCAATTCAGATTGAAGATCCTTGGTCTTGCCATTGAGCAAGATTCGACCCTCATCGATGATGGCAATTCTGTCGCACATTCTCTGGATCTCAGCTAGATTGTGTGAGTTTATGAAGAAGGTCTGTCTATATTTCGCAGCGAGACTAATGATGAGTTCTCGGACCTTTTTGGCAGCAATTGGGTCTAATGCAGATGTCGGCTCATCCATTAATACCACTCTTGGTCGGTGGAGTAATGCACGACACAGAGCAAGACGCTGACGGTTGCCCGAGCTTAACTCTCCAGCAGGATCATCTCTCCGTTCCCAGAGGCCCATGAAATTCAGCAGCTCTTCTATCCTTTCTGGTAGCTCTGCCTCAGGAACTCCATAGAGCCCACCAAAGTACTCCAAATTCTCATAGGCGGAAATTGTAGGATAGAGAGTATGATTGCTCTCTTCTGGCATGACGCCAGTTATCTCTCGAACACTTACTGGTGATTCAATGATATCAAAGCCCCCGACAGATGCTGTGCCTTCACTGGGTCTGAGAAGCGTACAGAGAAGCCGAACTGTTGTGGACTTGCCTGCTCCATTTGGTCCCAGTAGCCCGTAGATCGAGCCTTCAGGGACGTTCAACTCAATATGATCGACGGCTGTTAAGTCGTCGAATTTCTTTGTTAGATCTTTAATAATCACTTCATCCAATTTTATACCTCCTAAACCAGCGTTTTCTGGTTTCTATTGTGAGGTCATGACCAAGAATTGTTTCAGGGCAGAGTTGAGGTACTGAGTTATTCGGTACCTGGAAATCAAACCCCTTTACCGCATAGAAGTTTCCAAAAACCCTACTTAGCCCGTGAATCTCGATTGCGGTATGGCTTTGACTTTCCCTTGCTTCTTCCTGCAATTCTGTCATGATGATTCACAGGAATAACATCTGCAAGAACAGGATATCTAGCTGTGTTAGAAATGAAGTTGAGAAAAACATCAGAAGAGGCTTCAAGAGTGTCATTTTGTAAAGAACATATCTTACAAAGTGGCTGAATTGAGCCCATCTAGACTCCAGCCGCCTGAACGGCTTCTTCAAGACTGAGTCTCTTAATGCTCTTGTAGTTATATGGGCGTCTGTAAATGAAGGCGTCAGAATATAGTATACCAGGGTGCGACCCAATCTCGTTTGTAATTATGTCGACATTATTCAGTTTGTCAACAATTGCAATACCAATCAGAATCGGGTCACTTACAGATACAAGAATATCCCAGAGTTCATCCTCATAGTTTATCAAAAGCATATCTATGATCTCATTCCTTGACGCTTGCTTTGAGTCCCATTTCAGTTTTAGAAGAAAGGTAACCCTTTCACCCACATTGAGGCGCCATCTAAGTGAGAACCTAATTGCCTCGCTCTCTTTCAGTTCTCGCAATGTCCTTCGAACAAGCCGCACTGTCAGACCAGTTTCTTTTGCGATATCACTAATCAGCATCCTAGCATCCTTAAGGAGTGCTTTGAGGACCCTTAGCTGAAGATTCGTTAGGATTGTCTTCCTGCCTCGTTGCATGACTTCAAGTAGAGTATGCATTTCAGTGAAACTGACATATGGATTGCTCTTGAAGGTTTCAGCAAGAGTCGCCAGCTCGAGCGAGCTCGTATACTCCGCAAATACCAGATAGTCTCCTCCATAAAGGGGAACAATCTGCATGACGCCTCTGTTTTTTCCAATCTCTGAAATGAACTGCTCTCTCTCCTCTGTGCCATCTGTTCTAAGCCACAACATCATGACCTCTGAGCCAATCATGGCTGACGAAAACTCAACAACGAAGTCTGTTATAACTCCAGCAGCAACCATTTCATCGACTCTACTCTTAATGGCAGTAGCAGACATTCCTAGAGATTTGGCAATCTCTCGATATGGAGTCCTGCAATCATAAACTAGAGTGCCAAGGATCCTCTTGTCAATATGGTCTAGTTGGGGCATTAAAAGGACTATTAACAATCAGATTCATGAAGGTTTTGATTGGCAAGTCAAATTCTGATGTTCGTTATCTAAGAATCGATTCTATGTAGTACAGGAGCAGCTGATTGACAAAGAATGTTAGCAGAATCAGCAACAAAGAGCTGATTGCCTTGGCAGCTATCCAGAGAGTGGACGGCCAGGTCTTCATTTTTTCAACTTGTTCAAAGAGCATCGTGAGTTGAAGGCTCACAAGTGTGAGCTGCTGAGATGGAATGTCAGACTTTGTAGGAGAAGCAGAGAGCATGCCCCGTATGTTGGAAAGGGCATCATTGACTTCTCTACTGACTTGAGCCAGGTGCTTCTTTTTCTGTTCCTCCAAGATGCTGTGAATGTGATATTGAGGGACCAAAAAGAATATGGAAATGGTCATAATTGCCAACACCAAGCCTGCTGTAGGAATTAGAGCCAATAAGGGGCTACTTGAGCTTAGATTGTGCACAAGGTAGGCGAGCAGGGGAATCAAGAGTACTAGCAATAGTGAGAACATGAATACGCCTCTCAAGAGTACCTCGGAGAATGAAACTAGTCCTCCTGCGCGATCAGGTGAAATTGGCTCCACAGTGATTTCCAGCTTTCGTCCGACATCTTTTGAAACAGACATGACTACCACACCAAGCCAGATTGCCACTCCAAATAATGGAAGCATAATGAAACTGAACTCGATTATAGACAGGTAGAGCCAGATAGGTGACAGTGGATTAACTGGGAATAGAGCATTAGGCATAGTCGGCATCACAAAGAGAAAGATTGAAGCTATTGATAGAGCGATAAACGGACCGCCTAGCAGGTAGCCCCGTGCGCTACTCATCTTGCTGGTCAGATCTTCGAGATACTTCTCGAAATCATCATCATCAATCAAGAAGACATAGCGAATTTCTCTGAGTCTTTTCTCCAAGGTCTTGTAGTAATTGTCCAGGAAGAAGAGTCCAACAATAATCAGCAAGGAGAAATCTAATTGCACCAAGTGCATGAATGAGAAGAAGACCTGTGTTATCCTGCCCGTCAATAGGATAAGAAGAAAGAACCCAGCATAGGTCAGCATACCAACGAGGATTATCGTATAGGTGAATCTCATTGGCACCCTGGAAAGTACAGCTACTATAGGGTGCATCTTGGAACTGGGCCCTGAAGTGCCTTTCTGCATTCGACTCAACTCGCCAAAAGAGCACTAGATGCCAACTTCCTTTTCAATCTTGCATAGAATGGCTCTGTCAAGTCGATTTGCCGTTATTGGAGGGATCAAGAATCAAAAGCGGTGCGCTCGCCTGGATTCGAACCCCGGGCGGACTTGTTTCTCTCGGTCTCATTGATAAGGTACTGTGCTGATATTGCCTAGTCCCAGTTCTATTTATCCTCCATATAAGGGTCAATTCAGGGAGTATAGTCATGAAGATATCTCAAGGTTCATTCAGCTTTGACAGAGATCTAGATCAAGCCCGATTATTCCTGTTTGAGATTTACAAACAAACCGGCACACTCCATTACCTGATCCCTACAAAGATTGAGAACCAGAAATTCGGTCCATGCGGTGAGGATTATTCACCTAAAGATGATGAAGCATTCAAAATTTGGAGAGAATCAAATAAAGGCGATTCTGATATTGTTGCGATATCCCATCGCGGTTCAGCGGGAAACTATCACATTGAGATTCACCCTGATTACAAGCTCGTTGAAAAGGACTTGTTTCGAGAGATCGAGAAGCTTGAGAGAGGCTTGGTCGATGAAGGAGGATCTCGATTGTATATGTACACGGTGGGGCCTGACTCTAGAAGAGCCAATATCCTAACAGAAATGGGTTATGAAGACTATGGGCTTCACGAATACAACTACGAATTCCCAGAGGGTGCTTCGATACCAGACAATCCGCTACCAGAGGGATACAGAATAAGAGGTCTGAGAAACGAAGAGGACTATGTCAAGTTTATCGAAGTGATTGGATCAGTCTATGACCATTGTCGACAACATATGACTCTTGAAAAAATGAGATGGATGACAAAAGC
>JBHLQS010000001.1:0-88419 GCA_048883405.1 Candidatus Thorarchaeota archaeon | reverse complement strand
CGCCGACAATCATACAAATAGAGGAAAAATGTCATAAAATTGGAACACATGTTCACATTTTCAGTCTTAGTAATACAGAATTGGTCCGATATGGAAAGGTTAATGCCGATGAATTGTTCCACGCGGCAATGTCTGCAGCTAGGCAGGAGCTCCCAAATGAACATCATCGGACTACGAAGTGAAGAGAAGCCATTCGAGTCAAGGGTGCCTCTGGTACCTAAACATATTGCTAATCTTGCAGAGAAGTACAACATTCGATTTGTTGTAGAGCCTAGTGATCAACGTACCTTTGCCGTCCAAGATTTCACTGAGGTAGGAGCAGAGGTCAAGCCTTTGAAAGGCAGTGAGGTACCTGTGATTCTAGGAATCAAGGAGATGCCAATCAACTTCTTCGAGAAGGGAAAAGTGTATGTCTTCTTCAGTCATACAATCAAGGGGCAAGAAGACAATATGGACATGCTCCAACAGATCCTCGCTGTGGGTGCCACACTGATAGACTATGAGCGTGTTATCGATGAGAAAGGCAGACGATTAATCTTCTTTGGTAACTGGGCTGGAATGGCCGGGATTTCAGACACATTCAGAGTTTTGGGGGAACGATTGGAGTACAAAGGAATCACCCCCAATCCTTTTGCTGGTATGAAACCCACTCCAGAATGTAAGGACCTCTCGGAGGTCAGGGAGCAATTCGAGGCTCTCGGTGATAGAATAACGAAAATGGGTCTGCCAGAGAACATGATTCCTTTTGTATTCGGATTTGCTGGATATGGAAATGTTTCGCGAGGTGCACAAAAGATGTTCGATATCTTGCCGTACGAAGAGGTGGAACCAGCCCAGCTATCCAAGATATCAGGTCCAAAATCGAATATCTTGTACAAATGTGTCTTCAAGGAGGAACACATGGTAGAACCAAAGGAACAAGGCGTTGAGTTCGATCTCCAGGACTACTACAAATATGGTGCCGCAAAGTATCGGGGAGTTTTTCACGAGTATGTTCCCTACATGCCAGTTGTTCTGAACTGTATATACTGGACTGAGAAATACCCTCGTCTCATAACAAAGGACTTCATTAAAGGTCACTGGAAAGACAAGAATAGGCGGCTCGAGGTCGTTGGTGATATCTCCTGTGACGTCGACGGTGCTATTGAATTTACAGTCAGAACAGCTAATCCTGGAAGTCCTGCCTTCACTTACCTAGTGGAAGAAGACAGAGCGGAAGTCGGCGTAGAAGGAGAAGGCCCGGTAGTGATGGCTGTTGACAATCTTCCCGCTGAGCTCCCACGGGAGTCATCAACTTCGTTTAGCGAAACCCTTTTGGACTACATACCCGCGCTGGCGAAGACAGATTTCACGGTTCCCTTTGATAACCTCGAACTGCCTAAGGAGCTCAAGGATGCCGTGATTGTATATCAAGGAAAACTGACGAATGATTACGAGTATTTGAAAGAATATCTATCAGGCGAGGAGAGATAGCAATGAAGAGAGTCCTTTGTCTGGGTGCAGGCCTCGTGGCCCGCCCATATGTCCAATATCTGTGTAATCACGGCTTTCATGTTGTGGTCGCAAGCAGAACCAAGAGTAAAGCAGAACGACTGATTGAGGGGTGCAAGAATGCTGAGGCTGTCGCTTTCAACATAAAGACAGATGACGACCTTCTTAATGAATTGGCTTCCCAAGCTGATTTGATCTGTTCTCTTCTGCCTTACACCTATCATGTGAAAGCGGCAAAGGTAGCCATCAAGCACAAGAAACCATTCTGTACAACATCCTACATCTCAGATGAGATGAAAGCGCTGGATGAAGAAGCCAGAGCTGCTGGAGTCCTAGTTCTAAATGAATGTGGAGTCGACCCAGGCATTGATCACATGAGTGCCATGCGGATCATTGATCATGTCCACAATCAGGGTGGAAAGATTGCCAGCTTCACATCTTTTACTGGAGGTCTACCAGCTCCAGATGCTAACGATAATCCATTTGGGTACAAGCTCTCTTGGAGCCCACGAGGTGTTCTTCTTGCTGGTCGTAATGACGCTCAATTCCTGCTTGATGGAAAAGTAGTCAAGATTCCAGGTCCTGAGCTCTTTGACCACTACAAGATAATGGAAGTGCCTGGGATTGGGAAGTTTGAAGGCTATCCCAATCGTGACAGCATGCCTTTCATAGACTATTACGGCATCCAAGAAACCAAGACCATGCAGAGAGGCACTTACAGGAACTTGGGTTGGTGTGAAACGCTCAAGAAAGTGGCGGACCTCGGTCTCTTCTCCATTGAAGATCGGAACTTCCGTGGAATGACATATGCTGAGATGATGAGTGAGCTGATCAATGCTGAAAGCTCTGAATCTCCAATAGATGCCACTGCGAGAACGATTGGTCTCAAGAGCGATGACCCAATAGTGCAGCGTCTTGAATGGTTGGGGCTTTTCAGTGACCAAGAGGTTCCTTCCGACGTCACAACATATCTCGATTCTGTCTGCTATCTGTTTGAGCAGAAGCTACAGTATGTTCCTGGTGAACGTGATATGCTCGTCATGCACCATGAGTTCATCGCGGAATATCCTAACAGAAGCGAGAAGATCACATCTACAATGATTGACTACGGCATACCCAACGGTGACTCTTCCATGTCTAGAACAGTTGCACTTCCTGTGGCAATTGCTAGCAGGATGATCCTCGAGAGGTCTGTAGACTTGGTGGGAGTCCACAGACCAGTCATGCCGGAGGTCTATGAACCAATTCTAAAGGAATTGGAAACACTAGGTATCAAACTCGAGGAACGTACTGTCAAACTATAGAGAATCACTAAAGAGAGCCGTTCTATTTACCAACGCGTATCTGAATCGAGGCAAGGATATCTTCGGCTCTCTCAGTTTCCTTTTGAACCTCTTTCATTTCTGTCTTGAGCCTATATGTGTAGCCGGAACGATTGCCATAGCGTTCCAGATGTCCCTTACCATCATTCCACATTCTGGCCAAGTATGTAGATGCAGTACTCTTTGGTAAGTCTTCATTGAATGTTGCTTCAAATATCTCGGCAACATCAAGTGAGGAGAACTTGCCATGTTTGAATGACGCGTAGATCACTATGTGCATTTTCTCAAAGCTACTCATTGACTCGAAACTGACTTCTTCAAACTCTACTTCAACATCTTCTTGTTCTGGGATAAACAGGATGCCTGTGCTTGCCTCCAGGAAGACTCTGAACTTCTCAATCATTTCCTTTACACTGCCGCCCTCGACCTCAAAGCTAGACTCCTCTCTTTTTGCCTCATCAATCACTACTATCTTGAAATCAAAGGGCTCATTAGTCAGAGACAGAATTCTCTGAAACCTAGTCAATGCCTCATCGGGCTTGACATACTTGCACTGGAATACTTCTCGAAGTCCTGGTCCTGAGTTGTACGTAAACCGATAGACATAGTTCGTACGATCTTCAGACTTCAAGTATTCCACCAAGACCTGTATCCGTGTAGCTCATACACATTTCAATATTCACACCGGGTAACTGACTGCGACCAAATAAGTGTGAGTATGTGAATTAGCAATACAGAGATAACGGCAACATAATGCGCCTATACGTATTCAGAACACGTCCACGTTGATATCGATGTGCTGGCAGCTTGTATGGCCAATTCTAAGCGAAATAAGCGATATGAGCCTTTATTTTTGAAAAAGAAGGGAATTCTTCAAAGTTTCTGCTATTCACTAGAATATGTGCTTTGTGAATGAGTTGATTGGCATTTCATATCTCTTCTTGTCCTGTTCCACTGGAAACCAAGGGGTGGCTTCATTCACAGGTCTAAGAAGGTTTATGGGCTCTCCTTCCATTGACTAAGGCAATTTAAAGGCTCTTTCATAAGAATGATTCACAAAAAAGGCGCCATTCACAGATATCCACTGTGAAAACCTGTTAATGAGGTGAACATGTCAACCCTTTTAGATGGCATGGATTGGCATCAAGTAGTCTAATGGATCTTCACCGAGAACCAACTGAGTGAACGACTCATCTGTGTTCACATTGGTCACTGTTTCCATCCTTCCTCTTGCCTCAACATATTCACCCGCAAAGACATGCTCTGTGAATCTCCCTCGAAAACTGACCAATCTCTGCAGGCCGGTCATATCGGACTCTACAGTGTAGGTGCATGGAGTGAATATTGAATCACTGTCGTCTATGACTAGACACTCAACTGTCTGGATGCCTTTATCCCGGATGATTAGATCCTCATACTTGTATTCTACCTCGTTAGGAAGCTTGACCATTCTGATGAAGAAGTCATATGACCTAAACAATCCTTGGAGGGCTTTTTGAGATTCAATCTTCTGTAATGCCTTCTCCCATTGATCATGTTTATCCCATCTAAATTTCACATGCCTTTTCAACCGAATTCCATGGTATCGTTCTATTCCAGGCAATGAGTCAAATTCGTCCCTGAGCACGCTATGAATTTGTCTTGCGGATTTTGATCCGTAGACAACAAGGTCAATGTCAGACTTCTTGCTAGAAAGGCCTACAAGTTGAGACCCTGTGAGTCCAATGTCTGACCATTCTATTCCTGCTTTACCCACAAGAAGTTCAGCAAGAGCTCGGGACGCTCTTTCAAGAGCAGTGATATGTATTCCCATATCGAGAAGCTGTCGCAATCCCTCTATTGGACTCAGAACGAATGAAACACGGTCTCTTGGAACAGCCTGAAATTGCCGTCCATGGTTTTCATCGAGCCAGAGATACTGGGGATACTCTCTGTGAAGAATCTCATCTCGTTCCTTCAAATTGTACACCTTTCTGAACCGAGTCCCATTTCTTGACTGGCGATCTCCATGCTTGTCCTGAATGTAGCGCAGGTACGCAATGATTCTGTCCTTGGGATGGATGACTCCTTTCACTTCGAACAGAAGATCATCATCGGTCATTATGAAATAACCTTCAACAGGTGTAACACTCAAAGGATTCATCGATTTCTGAACACAAGGCCAACAATTAAAGAGACCTCCGCTAACAAGCTGACTGTGGTGGAAATGGATATCAAGGCAGATTTCGGCGTTTATGATGCAGAACCAGAACTGGTGTATCTTGATTCAGCAAGTACCACCTTGGTTCCTCGGACTGCTGCTGATGCCACATATAGATTCCTCAACACAACAGTTTCATCCGCCAGAAGAGGTGCCTATAGACTGACTGTTGATGCCAGCTCCATGACTGAGAATGTCCGCAGGTCACTAGCAGAATTCATGGCTACTGACGCGTCACAAGTTTCTTTCCAGAAATCTATCTCGAGCGCGGTTGCATCTTTTGCATACGGGTTTGACTGGAAAGAGGCAAATCGGAGCAAGATTGTAATTGCTCAGAGTGAAGAGCATTCAATTCTTGTCACCCTCCTGAGGGTAGCTCAGATATTGGACCTTCAAGTTGAAACTGTTCCGTTATCCCCTGATGGCGCCTTGAATATGTCAGAACTCGACAAAGCAGTCAATGCAGAGACAGGAGTTGTTGCAGTCAGTCATGTGACCGTGGGGGCTGGCATAAGAAACCCCCTTGAAGAAGTAGCTGAAATCTGTCAAGAACATGGAGCATTACTTCTCACAGATGCAACACGATCCATGGGCGTGACAGACACAACTTTCTCATCCCTACATGCCGACGTAGCAGTATGTTCAGCAAATGTCGGTCTGATGGCTCCCCCAGGACTGGCACTACAGTGGATTCGAAAGGACCTCGGAGAAGCCCATAAACCTGGTGTAATTGGTGGTTCTGCGGTTGCAAATGTTGAAGCTCGATCATTCGAGATTGCCCTCCAACCAGACAAATTCGAATCAGGCATCCTCAACCTCCCAGCGATAGCAGGTCTAGGTGCTTCACTTGACTATCTTCGCGAACTAAGGGATCAGGGTCAGTTCAGGCACATGAAAGCACTTGCCGCCCACACTTATGATGCGCTCAGCGAGATAGAAGGAATAACTCTCTACGGTAACCCTATCAAGGAGAACAATATCTTTGGATTCAACATCGGCGACGAGAATGGAATCAACTGCCACGAGATTGCTCTCTTCCTTGATGACTCCAATATCGCGGTCAGAAGTGGTCTGGTCTGCGCTCATCCGCTTATCAAGCCGTTCTCGGAGGAGGGACTTGTTCAGGTGTCACTGCACGCCTACAACACTATCGAGGACATTGATCGACTGACTGAGTCGCTCAAGATGATCATAAAGGAACTCCTATAATTGCATACAAGGTCTAACCAACACCGAAAACAGGAGGATACATGACAAAGTACTGCACGATTATTGCAAGAAGGACTCCACTCATCACTAGACCTTTACCACGTTTCGAGTTTACCTCTGTGAACCATAGAATTGCTCCCGCAAGGACGACTATCGCTGCAGAAACTCCGCCTATGAAAATCAGGAAGTCCCATATTTCCGCGAAGTAGCCTGCTATCAGGTTTGCAAAGTCAGCCAACGGACTAAGTAAATATGCAAGCATTGGTTTCACACACTAGATAATCGAATGAAGTGTAGATTTAAAGTCCTCAAAGAACTGTCACAGACTTTGCCAAGTTCCGAGGCTTGTCCGGATCATAGCCCTTTCTCCGAGCCATGTAATAGCTGAAGAGTTGAAGTGGTACAATGTAGGGCATTACAGAAAATTCAGAATCGACTCCTTTGGGTATAGTAAATAGATAGTCAGAGAGACTTCCCAGCTCCTCGTCACCCTTCTCGATAACTGAAATGATTGTCGCTCCTCGAGCTTTCATTTCCATGATATTCCCTATGAGTCTGCTTCTGGTTTCATCTCTTGGCGCGATGAAAACCACAGGATATCCTTCATGGACTAGCGCAATAGGTCCATGTTTAGACTGTCCGGCTGAATAGGCCTCAGCATGATTATATGCTATCTCCTTGAGTTTGAGAGCCCCCTCTTCAGCTGTAGCTTGAGATATGCCCCGTCCTAGAAAGAGAAGACTCGACCTGTTATAGAACATTCCTGCAAGGTGTCTAGCTTGTTCCTCATTTCTTGAGATGACCTCGGAAATAATCTCTGGAAGTTTCCTCAGATTCTTCCGCTTCTTCTCCAACAGTTTCCTATCTACATTCCCAGTCATTTCTCCAAGCACCAGAGCCAGCTGAGCCAATGCCGTAAGCTGAACCATGAACGTCTTGGTAGCGGCTACTCCGATTTCTGGACCAGCTTGAGTGATTATCGTGTGGTCGGCTATTCGTGTTATTGAGCTCCCAACAACATTAGTGACAGCTAGCACCTTGGTTCCAAATGTCTTCGCATATTTCACAGCAAAGATGGTGTCCGTCGTTTCTCCTGACTGTGTGATGGCGACTATACAGTCATCCTCAGACAGTGTCCTATACACTGTATCAGGAAAATCACTGGCAAGCTCAAATCTGGGTACCACTCCACCAAGTGACGCGAATATATGCTTTCCAGCTATCGCTGCATGTCCAGATGTACCCATTGCCAGGATGTAGACATTCTTGCTTTCAAGAATCAATTTGGCAGCCTGCTGCAGAACTTCCGGTCTCAGTCTCAATGTATTTCTGATTGCATCAGGCTGTTCATGTATCTCTTTCAACATGAAATGAGGGAACCCACCCTTCTGTGCCTGATCCGCAGTCCAACTGATTTCGATAGCTTCTCTTTCCACTATTCTTCCATCAGAGAGCTTCTTAATCTCAACATTATCCGCAGTCAGTGTTGCGACTTCTCCATCAAGGAGCAAAATCATGTCATTAGTCATCGGCAAGAATGCAGGGATATCAGATGACACGTAGGTGGCGCCTTTCTTTCTCCCTAAAACAAGAGGATTTCCATCACGAGTACAAACAATCTTGTCTGGTTCTTTTATCATCATGGCGACAATTGCATATGTGCCCTCGATTCTCTTGGTGACCTCCGTGACTGCCTCAGTCAGATTCATGCCATCAGCAACATAATCTTCAATCATATGAGGAATGACTTCAGTGTCGGTTTCAGAGCCAAATTTGTGTCCTTTCGATGCAAGTTCCTTTCTAAGCTCTAGGAAATTGTCAATGACCCCATTATGCACAACAGCAATCTGTTTACTGCAATCGAAGTGCGGATGAGAGTTATACATCGATGGTATTCCATGAGTCGCCCAACGAGTATGCCCAATCCCCATACTACCAGGCATCTCGTCAAGATTGAGCCTCATATGGACCTCCTCAATCTTGCCCTTGTCTTTCTTCATGTGCAGCTTGTTGCCTGAAATCGTTGTTACGCCCACAGAATCGTATCCGCGATATTCAAGGCGTTTCAATGCTTGGTGCAGAAACGGAGCTACTTGATCACGTTTCTGGACGACACCGATTATACCACACATGTACAAGGTCCTCAGGTTCACTATGGATGCACAACAATAACTCTACACCAAAAAGAGTTTGTGTAGATGACACAAATGTCCTAACCTGTGAGTTCGATTTCAATATAGACAGAATCAGGGATTCGTACTCGCATGATTTGACGAATCGCACGTTCATCCGCGTCAATGTCAATCAAACGTTTGTGAATTCTCATCTCCCACTTGTCCCATGACTCAGATCCTTGTCCGCATGGAGTCTTGCGTGTGGGAATGACCATTCTTCGTGTAGGTAACGGGATTGGACCAGACATTCGGACTCCCGTCTTGCGAGTTATACGTCTAATCTGATTACAGACACCGTCTAGGTGTTCCGTACTCGTGCTTGACAGTCGAATCCGTGCTTTCTGGGTCATTTTTGGTACAGCCTCGTCCTCGAGGTGGATGACGCAACGGAATTTCAATCGGATAAAAAGGTTGTCTTGTGGAGTGACTAAGAACACATGTTCTTGCAATCTTGATAACAATGTCCATAAGTATGAGGACGACCAAACGAAACAAGTGTTGGATGTGAATAGCCTTACAATAGTAAAGCTGGGAGGATCAATCATAACTCACAAGGGTGTGTCTCCTCCCACAGTCAATCAGGAGAATTTGTCACGTATTGCTCAAGAATTGAAGACCTCAATCCAGCCGCTGATTATTATTCTAGGTGGCGGCGCTCATGGTCATCAAGCGGCTCACAGACATGGCTTTGGCGATCCCTCAACTTCATCAGAACAATTGCTTCAGGGGATCCCAACAATACGTCACAATATGTCAATCCTTTCAACTGCAGTCGAACAGAGTCTGAATGAAACGGGCATTCATGGCGTCGTACTGCCACCCTTTCTTATGGCTACCCTGGATAACAAAGAACTCGTCAGCTTTCAAACATCACTCATTGAGAGGGTAATTCACTCCGGCTTTACTGTCATCACACATGGAGACGTCTGCTTTGACGAATCTCTTGGTGCTTCTATACTCAGTGGTGATACAATTGCTGTCTATCTTGCTAAAAAGCTAAAAGCCACTTCTCTCTACATTGGAACGGACGTAGACGGAGTTCTTGAGGAAGATCCCCAGACCAATCCAAAGGCAGCCCATATAGATGTAATCGATGCAACAAACATAGACGCCATTCTTGACAGAGCTGGCCCATCCTCGGCTACGGACGTCACAGGTGGAATGGAAAAGAAACTTGGCGAAATCCTCACACTGGCTGGTCTTGATATAGACATAGCAATATTCAATCTTGGAGTGCCCGATCGATTGTCCGTCTTGCTCTCTGGAAAGACACCTCGATGCACAAGGATACGGCTCTAACTTCAATGACTATTGTCCTGCCGCACTGGCCACAGAAACATACTCCGAGAAGTCATAGAGTAGGATGTTGTCTGGCATAACCACTGTTTCCTCAAGATACTCAGCAGCAGTTAGCACACAGACAATTCGTCCTGACTTGCAAGTCCTGCATGCAATATCACTTTGAAGGTGAAGCAGAGTGTTAAGTTGTTGCTGATTTGGAAAGACAACGTAAGAAACACCATTTGCACAAAGATCGTAGTAGCCATGATTGCGAGAAACCGAACTCTGCCGTTTTCGCAGTTCCTTTTCAAGAGCATCTACAGCTGAATCCTTGAGTTTTCCTAGTTCACCAGAGTTCACAATCCAAAGCCCCTCCTCCAAATCAATGAAATCAAGATCATTTCCAACACGCAGAGCCATCAGGACTTCATCCGCTAACAGCTCTGTCAACGCACGCTTTCCTTCCTCCATATTCATTGGAGTGGTTTTTCCCTTAAGTGATTGAAGGGCAGTGGTTTCAATGAACTCCAGCAAGACATTCCATTCAGTTCTACCATTTGACAAATCCACGAAATCCTGTATCAACTGAAACCAGAGTCGCATCTGTATTGCACGATTTGTCGCTGTTCCAACGCCATGCATAGCGCCAATGAGATTAACTCCAGCATCAGCCCTGGCCTTATTCTCACTAGTTGTCAAGCCTACATCAGTTGAGGTTCCCACTGCTAGGTTCTCAATCATTGCATCAAGTGAACTGGGAAAAGCTGAAACTATGCTTACTGCATCGAACTCATTTGTTTCACTCATCACCTCCCTGAGCTTGGCTGCAGCAACACTGCCTCTGACGACAACAATCAGTTCGATGAAACCATTGCCCAGATTATTCATATAATTCCTAATTTTGGCCACTGTTGTTTTCATTGATGATGCTTTGAGATGTTGAGGAAGTATCAATATCGCCCTGTCGTCAAGAACGATATCAGGCCCGTCATCTAGATTTCGTTCCCAGGTGACATCATGCAAGCCAAGCTTCTCAATGATATAGTCAGTTATCATCATGCTTACTGCATCAAGTCCTTTTCCTGGTAGAGTAAAAATGAAGTCGCCTGTCACAATTGGCAAAGCTTCTCTCTCAATGGTCCCCAAGGATACCAAGTCACGAATGACTTCGTTTATGTCGTCATTTTCCATTCTTGGATCGATTGCTGTCAGAATCTCTTCCATTTCAGTTTGAGTTGCCATATTCCGAGAGGCAAGAAATGCAACAATATGCGATCCCAATTCTCCCAATCGGTCATACACCGCTCCCATCGATCTTGAAGGAGCGCCAGGGCTTCCAGATTGAACTGTTATATCCTGTTCCAAAGACGCATCTTTAGATTCTGGAATCTCTCTTTCATCATGAGTTCTTGACTCAAAAGGCGGTCTCTCAAGAATGCTGGCCATTTCAAATGGTCGCGTTGCGATCTCGAACGTTTCTGTCCCTGGCAAGACAATCAACGCTCTTCCACGTTTCAGTGTCTTCAGATACCGTTCTTGTTCCTCATTAAGGGACATGAATCTGGCACCAATAGGACTATCATAGGGAAGTCGAAAGGCAATTTTTGTGGCTGTGTTTGCAAGAATATTCGAAGACACATTCGGTCGAGTTGATATTACAACTACACCTTGTCCTGTTGCCCGTTGGAGCATAACCATGGACTCTCCCGTGGTGACATCTGCAGCTGTGTGTCTTGTATAGCTCTCAGGTACAAGATTGCTGGCTTCTTCGAGGACTACCAAATGATGAAGACCTGGCTTTATCCCTCTGTGTAATGCATAGTCAAAGATGCGTTTAGCTATGAGATTGTATAGCAAGCGGGCTGCATCCATTCCACCAGTCCTAGCAACATACTGCAGGTCAAGAATCACCCGCTTATCCATAAGATTTGAGATCCTTACTGCGTCTCGACCACCACTCAAAATGGTCCCAAGGGGTTCTCTAGATAGAATCTCCAGACGATTGAGGAGTGCATCTCTAGTCATGATAGCGGTCCGATCCTTTCCTGCAAGGTCTGATATCTCACGAATCAGTGCATGAATCGAGTTGTCATTACTTGACGTACGTGCAACCTCTAACACCGCTTCACGAAGAAGCTTCTCCATTGCGGGCGAGAGTTCTGAAGAAACACCTCTCTCGTTTAGAAGCTCTTTCAATATTGCAAAGGTAGTATATGCATGCCTCTCGCCAGAATCAGTTTCCGGATCCATGAAATCAATCACGAACGATGGATCCACTCCAGGTTTCAATACAAGGACATCATCGTCACAAAGGTTCACCAATTCTTGGTACTCGGATCCTTTCACATCAAAGATCCACCACGGAACACTCGATTTCTTGCTTAGTTCGGCAATAAGGTGTTTCACAAGAGTAGTCTTTCCTGTGCCTGTAGCTCCAAGTACAGCTACATGCTCCCGAAGCCATTCAGGTTTCAAACCGACATCATTTATTCGCCGCCCGCCAAATACAGCCCTTCCAATGACAAACTCGTTACCCACCAACTTTCTTGATGGAATTGTAAAAGCGGGCACAGGGGATGCAGCAATGACAGGCAACTGCTGGACCGGTGTATTCAAGAAAGCAGCCAATCTACTCACATGAGTCCTTTGTGATGTAATATGTCTTCTAAGAAGGAGTTTGTAAGCTACACTCTTCCCTATGGCTTTAGATTTCAATTTGACTTTGCTATCTCCTCCCCATATTGAGTGAACAACACCGCACACCGCTTCTTGAACGCTTGAAAGCTGTTCAGAATTGTCTGTTCTTACCGCAAGAGAAACTGAGGAATCAAACCAGCCGGTATTCCCCTGTATCTCCTCATAATCACGTAACAGTTTCTTCTTCTCTGAATGATCTGCCAATGAGTCTTCGTTCCGTTTCTCTTTCTCGCGAATTGTCTTCCATTGCCCTTCCAGTTTTCTCTGTTCACGTCCAGGTTTAGCCTTCGAGAAGACACATGTGAGACTTACATCATATCCTTGCCGAAGTGAAGCAGAGAGGAATGTTCCAATCTGAGAGCTTTCCAGACTGGGCGCGATACGCGGTTCTCCAATAATTAGCAACAATGCGGTATGCAGCTCTCTGGATGAGTTACCCTCCAAGTCAAGAGAAAGGATGCCTGATACCGCATCGCTAAGGCTCTCTCCTCTAAGCTGATGGAGTTCCACATTGTTAAGAGAGGATATCAAAATGGCCTCTGCTCGAGTCGCCTCATGTCTAAGAATACTTCCAACCTCTTCCTTGTTCTTGCCTATTCCAGTTATGAAAATCCGCAGAAAAGCCTCACCCCTCCACACACCCACTTCATATGCCATACTGACTTTCTCATTCATTCCTGCACGAAGTGCCAGAAGGAAAGCAGTGGCATATTCCGGTCGATCATTCCGAGAAATATGGACTGAGCCAGGTGCAGATATGATATCAAGACAGCATGTTGCAACAATGTGGTTTCCAATGTTTATTGACACTAAATCATCATCCAAGACCGCAGCCAATGTTTGCTCGGAGGCTAGCTTTCTGCGAGCCACTAGCACGCCCATTAATACCGGACTCATGGTGATTATAACTTCAATGAACAGCTTCGATGGAATTGAAACTGGAGTGATTAGTCCTACCAGCGGGAGCAAGTAAACTACTATGAAGTAAAAAGCCAAGATAATAATGCCAGTTAGCCATCCAAGCTCAATCCATTTCCACAGCCCTGGAAGATTCTTTCTAGATGGTGCTCTAAATCGACCTCCCTCGCTTAATTCATGGCTGGACACTGCGTCATCACCCGTCCGGAGTTTGAGCACTGTGAATGCCTCTTGCAAATTCACAGTCTACCCTTGGTGATTTACAATTACATATGAACTCCCCCAGAATATGATGATTCGATAGGAGGTTAAAAACTCGAATACAGACTCATGAGAGAACTTGGAACGCAAAATGCATGAGTCTTCTGCATAGCTGCAATCTATTGTCATGAGAAACGAGGTGACCGTGTTTGAAGCGAGTCTGCACAGGAATAGTAATGATATTGGCGGCACTGTTCTTAGTATCTAGTTTGACTGCAGATGTAGTATCGGCAGAGGAAACCCCTGTCGTATTACGTGGAGATTCAGTGCCTATCACTGCAAGGCTCCTTCAGAACGGCACTTTCGGAAATCCAGCAGTCAATCAGCGTCTTCTCTTCTATGATCAGACCCAAGACATCTTCATTGGATCTGCCTTGACAGACACAAATGGCTATGCAACAGTGTCTTGGAACGTTTCGATTAATCACCCTTTGGGACCGTCCATGCTAAATGTAACATTTGAGGGAAACACGTCGCTTTTCTTATCTCCTTCCTGCCAATGGTATTCTGTTATTGTGGTTTCTGCAACCGTCATAGAGGTTCAAGTCGATGAGAACTCCATTCACCCAGAGGATGAAGTTGTTCTCACCGCCAAAATCACTGATGACCATAATGTGTCAATTAATGGAGTCGCTATGGCTGTTTATAGCGAAGGCACTCTTCTAGCAGTTGCTTCAACGAATGGCAGCGGTTATGTAACTTTCATTATAGATTGCAATAACACATGGTGCATCATTGGACAGAATACATTGAGAATAGTCTTTGAACAGGATATGGCACGTTTTCTAAGCAGTTCACAGAGATTGATATTTGTGAATATTCAACAAATAGATACATCTATTGAAATAGAAGATTTCTACAACTCTACCGTTCATTTAAATGATTCATTCTGGTTGCAGATGACAATTCGAGCTGAGGGTCAGAATCACTCCGACGCATCACTTGTTGTGCTTCTTGATGAAAATCCAATAGATACTATTCTGAGCAACATGGCTGGTATTGCCACGCTAAGTCTGGATATTGATTCACGATATGTGCTTGGGATACACAGCATTAAGATAGAATATTCGGGGACATTCCGTTATGCACCATCATACATCGAACTTGACATATCCGTAATAAGTCCCGCAGCAATTCACATCGAGCTGCCAGATTCAATCCCGGTAGGAGTAGAAACTGAAGTCCAAGTGACTCTCTACGATTTCCTCATGAGACCGATTCCCAATGCCAGTATAACATTATATGATGAACTCACTCACGAGTCGCATTTGATCTCATTCTCCCCTGGAAAAATCACAGCTATCTCACATGTTACCTTCAATGGTCCTCTTGGGCTCAGAAATCTATACTTCGAGGTTTCGCATTCATTCTTGACAAATAAAGCCAGAATAATCCCAATAATAGTCTGGTCACAACCGAATATCATCATGATATATCAAAGCATACTAGGCTATGCATCCCCTTCTCAAGTTGTGACCTTCCGAATTCAGCTGATTGCAGGTGGAATCTATATACCAGAACGGTCAATTGCATGGCAAATTGGAAACCACCTGGTGACCACCTCTATTACCAATAATGACGGTGTTGCCGAAGCGACATTCCCTATCTCTTCAGTAGAAGGTCCCTATCTGTTACTCATAAGCTATAATGGAAGCACATTGAACTACCAACTACCCACAATACTAGAATATGAGATCATTGTCAGCAGAGTCGTTCCAGTATCTGTGAATATGGTGAATTACTCAGTTTATCCATCTCTTCAAGAAATTTCAGTTCAATTGTCCATTGTAGCGTTGAATGGCACTCCTCTAGAAGATGCAAATCTGTACTATGAGTGGCTAGGCCAAGGGAGTCTTACTAAGAGTCATGAGTCGGGTATCGTGGAAATTGGTCTTCGCATTCCTAAGGAATCAGGTGTCTATAACCTATACTATGAAACTGAGGAAGCCGCATTCGCACAATCTTCCACTGGCTATCACATCATTATCATTTCCAGTACAGAAGCAATGGCTGGCCAAGGTGTAGGAATTCCCTTCATTGTGATCAGTCTTACTGTATCAGTCATGCTTGCTAGCATACCGGTTCTGTGGCGGCGACGTTTCATAGGATGATAGTAGAATTGGTGCTCCGGCCGGGATTTGAACCCGGGTCGAGGGATCGAGAGTCCCTCATGCTGGGCCGGACTACATACGGTTGTATCATGGATTTCATGAAGCATCTACCGGAGCTAAGGCGCACCAGTCCGGAGCGGGTGTGCTCACTCTAGACTACAAATAAGGCTTTCCCCAAATCGTGACTAAAATCGCATCAGCTGTAGATTACTTATCATGGAAATAGATTCGTGAAGCTACTCCAGCTGTCTTCAAGAATCTGAAAGAGTCCTGCCACAACATCTTGCGCCCAACCTGTTGCCTGAAGTATCACAGCAATGACTATTGATACAGTAACTACAGCAATACCAAGGAGGAGGCTCTCTTCGACCAGCGGACCACCCTTTTCATCCCTTATCGGGTCATGCATAGAATTCCACCTGATTACCTGTCCATGGAATGGTATTTTAACTGCCCTCAAAAACGGGAAACAAAACAAGATAGCCTCAGATGCGTGCAAACCACAACGGTTGTCCTTCAGTCCAGATATCTTTTCCCAAGGTTCGATCATCGCTCTTGTCTGATGTCCGTAATTTCTCGGACAGAAGATCGACTATTTCGTTGTATGCTTGAATGTGGCTTTCATGTCCAGCTGCACGTGCATAAGAAAGATACGCGCCGTCCATTGCCCAATGCAAATCTTGGGATGAATTGTAGTTGTAGACCGTACTGAGTCCTACGAATTTGAGTACACCTTCTGAAACCTTTCGTTGCACTTCAACAATCTCACTGACTCTCCTAATCGACTCTCCGGGTACTGGTCGAACCATTGTCACAATCAAATCCATCATTGCTATACTGGATTTGTCGATATTGTGTCCAGTGGCCCAGCGTGACACAAGACTGGCTGCTGAGGAGCTATGACAGGTTTGTATTGCACGAAGACCAGCTGCAATAGCTTGGAAAAGCGCTTGGCTGTGCTCTGCAGTTTGAATCTCGCCAAGCACAAGATAGTCTGGCGACCTATGGAGAGTCTTGACGATTTCTAGTGATTTATCAAAATGCCCATCTACTTCATCAACTGGATCGACTTTGAAACGCACTTGGTTGTGACTGTCAAGATTTCTGCTTTCTACTGCATCCTCTATGTAGATTTTTCTCCAGCTTCTTGGACTATCCAAGTCAAGTGCATTCAATAGAGTAGTCTTGCCGGTCCCGGGGCCTCCAGTTATCGTTATGTTGAACCGGCACCCCAGTGCCAGAAGAAGCGCTGCCGCTGCTTCTATTGACAGTGTACCATTCCGAATTAGGTCCAAAATAGTGAAAGCATTTCTCCTCGCCCGTCGAATCTCCATGTGCAATCCATCAGGGCTTAGTGGTGGTAGGCTGGCAGACACTCGTAGATTTGTATCAAAGAGATTAAAGTCAGTCTTCAAGGAAGGATTTTTTCTGTCTAGATGGAGGTTGCTCTCTGCACGTAACAGTGTGGTAAAGCGAGGGACATCTTTGTGATGAAGCTCATGTTTTGAGATACATCTTCCTAACCTACAATGATCAAAATAGATGGGCTTTCCTGGACGATCAACATACACTTCTTCCACATCATCATCCAACAGAATTGGAAGGAATGAATCTAGCACAGTTGTTTTGTTTGCCACAATCATGGAAATTCTTTTTCGTGTCCCAGTGCTTATCTCAGGCAAAGATTTCAGGAGATTTCTACAAATACTGTCAGCAACCTGCTGAAGCCGAGTGGAAACATCAGGCCTTCCTATTGATTGCTGGAAACTATTCCCAATAGATTCCTTCAGTTCCTGCATGAGTCCATGCTCAAGCGAAGTCCTCACTAGTGGATACGACCGATGAAATATTTCCGTTCTACCTGTTCTCGAGAAGTAAAATGAAAGATATGGTCCCACCAAGTAGGCATCTACTGGAAACCAATCACTGTCTGGAAACTCGCAATCACCTATATAGACCGATTCCCATCCATCACCTTTCCAAGGAGGACTTATTGGGATTGGACCAGTCATTCCACCCAGATGAAGAAGCCTTCTAGACTCTTCCAGAATTAGCACCTTCTTCCTATTCCCTTCTTCGAATAGCGTAGAGAGTCTGGTGCATTCAAGAGCGGTCATCTCAGGGCAATCCTTGCATCTTGTGTCTGGACATCTGATCAATTCCAGCCTATCTTCTTCCATTCTTGTCCTCGCCTTTGGGAGTGTAATTCAAATCGATGTCACATTATCATCTAGGTTAGAGAAACCGATGCAATCACTTTCTTCATCATTCCGAAATGGTCCCGAATGCTGTACTCAGCCATTTCAGTCGCTTCTGAGGCAAGCTTCTGAGTAAGTACAGAGCGCTTTCCATGCTCATCTGCAACAAGACGATCGCTTGCGTAGGCAGCAGAAACAGTGAATATGAAGGGGTTTCTTCCACCTCGCTTTGAAGCCGGTATCATCTCTAGAACCTCAAGGATTTTATCTCTGAGAGCATTCTCATACTTCTTTGGTTCCCATCCGCGAGCTATCACTTTTTTGAGTACCTTTTCGTTGTTCATCAACATAGACAAGACTCTTGGCACATAGTCATCTGGACGACGAATTTCGGGGGCAACACCTATCAGCGATTTGAGCTTCAATGCCTCTCTAACAATAGCCCTGACGTTAACACGATGACCACATTTCTCGAATGTATTGGCTATCTCATCCAAGGTGATTGGCGCTCCATCCTTGAACTCTCTGACAGCCATTAGAAGGCATACAGCTATGAGCAGGATATTGTTGTTAATCTTCTCTGAAGACTCAGAGGATATTTTTTTGTAGAGATAGGCAGTGCGATCACGGACCTGTTCATTTAGCATAAGTAGCTTAGAAACATGGTTGAGAGTTCTGAGAGCTCTATACTTTGCTTCGTTTCGGCCAATCCGTATTCGCGTGCTGTATATCATCTTAAGCCGCTTGAATTTTTTCTGCGATCGTGCTGTGAGAGTCTGACCTTGTGCATCTTGGAAATATCTGTCTTTATGGAAGCCAATATAGCTCCCTAACCCGTCAACAATATGCATACGATTGCCAAGAGATACGTACACACTTGCATCAGGTGCACTTTCAGATACCTTTTCACCCATCTGATAAGTAGGCGACACGTACTCTCTAGAGATTACCAGACCGCATTCTACACATACTATATAGCCTTGGTTTGCCGTTGTCAGACCGGAACAGTCAGGGCAAGACCAAGACGAGTTTTGAATAGCCTCGAATGTTTCATCAATCAAAGACCACACCCATATAATGCATGGGTCCTGGTCCTAACTAGATTTCAGGAGGGATTCAGTTCGTTCTTCAGAACATGCTGTTTTACAGAGCAAATTCCTTGTGCTTTACAAAGGATGTCAGCAGTCCGGACTGACAGAAAGAGAGATGACCGAAACTATTCCGTATAGCATGAATTCTCCAAGATTTTCTCAGATTATAGCTACCAAAAACCTGTCTTGGTCAAACGTTCTTCGTTGAGCAGCTGTAGGATTACTTAGATCAAGAGTCATTCTAAGCCCTCCTACCGTGCCAGTGACTTCAATTCCATTCTCGTCCCTTATTCGGAACACCTTGCCTTCTGCATATAGCTTGGCTTTCTCTCCTCGCGCGATTGGCTTCGAATCGAATATAACCGTGACTTCATCCTTTAGCTTAATCGTACCAGACAGGGCTTCAGGAAGCTCCAATGAAATTCGTGCTCCTTCTTCTTTGGCAATCACACTGACAACTTTTAGTCTCTTTGTTTCTGTGTCTTCAATTGAGTCGACTGTGGCATTCTTGAGCCTGATTACCATATTCTCACGCTCTCTCTTCAGCGCTTGATTGGCAGTCAGTCTGGAATTAAAGTTGTCGTTCTATTCGTGTGCTGTTTTTTAGGCAACATACTTACCGGGTTTTGGTGGGTATCTTGAGCCAAAGGACACTAGCATCGATCATTGTCTGCACATGTATTGTATTCGGTCTCGTCGCACCTGTTTCCGCTTTCTATTTCGATTTTCACTATTTCGAAACTGACAAGCTAGTGTATGAGGTAGGTGAAACAATAAACATGGTTGCGGAGCTAATTGCTGATTTCAGTGGAGATGGGTGGTGTTACGTGTCCTTTGCAGTAGCGACCAATCAAGGTCCTACATTCTCAAATCTTTATTACATATCACCTTCAACTGATGTACGACATTTCAACTCGTCCTACACCATCCTCCCAGAAGACACCTCACCAGGAGTAACTGGTGCTCAAGCCTTTGTGATTTTCAATGTTGAAATCTATGATTCCTATTCACAGGGCGAGGGAGATACTGTTGTTGTGAATATAACAAGGGGCCATCTCAGTGTTCTTCCACTTTCACCGTTGAACATTGAATTCAACACGAATTCCACCCTAGACTTCAAGGTTGCAAGTGCACACAACCAATCCATTCCATACAGAAACAGTCCTGTGACAGTCACACTTCTCAATTCCACATCCGATTCAATACTACAAATTGATACGACAACTTCCTCAGACGGAGAAGTATGGATCAACTGGACTGATACTACTGGTCCTCCTGGAGATTATACAGTCACAATAGCAGGTGATGGAACGGAAAGCTTCCTCCCCTTCTCAGAGTCTTTTCCCCTTGTAGTGACAAGGGCTGTTTCCAATCTAACGATTTTGTCTGCACCACCATCAATTCATTGCCAAACACCAGATGGCAGTCAAACCGAATCCGCTGACATAGTGGTAAATCAGAAGACACTAGACGGTCAGCCGATTTCTGACAGTACAATTCTATGGAGCACGATCTTTTCTTCAGGTATAATGACCACACTTGGTAACGGAATCTACAGTGTATCAATACCAATCACCATGGAACCAGGGCTTTATTCTGCGAATTTCACGGCAGTTAATCCTCTCTATCGAAACGAATCTGAATCGGTCATTATTGACGTGACGCCATATGTTGTCTATCTTTCAACAGCAAATGCTGCTTGGTCTACCGAGCGAGGAAACAACGTCACCTTGACTATAAGCATCAATTCCACATCACTACAAAGCCAGCTAATTCCAATAGAAATCTTTGATTCAAGTGGAGAGATCAATACCACTGTATCAGTCACTGCAAACAGTCGAGCGGAGATTACATTTCCAATCAGCAGTAATACATCACTGGGTCCTCATACAATGTTCATTGAACTGCTCGAAAGCGCATACAGCGTTCATGATCCTATTGATTTGGAAATCAATATCTATGGAGTCATTGATGTTAATGTAGAGTTTAGTCTAGTCTACTATGGGGAAACTGCTCAGATTGATATCAATGCTACAGATGATAATGGCCAAAGTGTTGAAATCGTTGATCTGAGAATCTATGTTGATTCAGCATCTACGCCTTTCTTCAGAATCAACAATGCAGACGCCACATCATCAATAGAGGTCCCTTTCTTACTCAATATCTATCCTGGACTACACATTCTTCATTTGTACATAAGCAGCCCTTGGTGTCAAGAAGCGAATACTTCGCAATCTGTGACCATCTGGATGAGAACTAGTATTGTGATACTCATTGGAGACCCCAATCCTCTTGGACCTACTTCTCTCCCGTCCACAGACTATGACTCTAATCTGATTCTCTCCACGATTTCATCCGGCTCAATCATCAATCCTCCACCAATCTTGCTGAGTGAAACCACGTCGACAGAGTCGCCAACTACTCTTGAAACCTCTCTGGAGAGCTGTCCTAGACTAAGCTCAGGCACCAGCAATCGATCAACTGACTTAGCAAATTCCCTTATCTCAGAATCTGGAAATGGCCATGCGGTTCTCAATCGTAGTGATCTCAGAGGAGGGACACCTGAACTCCTAGCAATCAACTCATCTACCGATCTTGACGTACAACCATACGATATAATTCCCCATTCAGCTGACTCCTGACCTGAAACTACCACATCTCTGAGAAAGGTACGTTCATTCTGAATTTTCGCCGAGATTCGACGAATCAGTCTATCATGTACCTTCGGATCAGACGTCCTTCGATATCCATATTCGTCATGTGTTGATCCAGTGACCAGTAGGTTGTGTCCCTCACCGAACTTGGGCATTTGCACCCAACCATTCTCATTGAATCCGTCAAATGGAGGAATCCCTGCCTCTGCGTACCTTCGCTGAACCTCAAGGTCTTCCTTGATGTTCAAAACAACCTTCTCTCGAGAATGTCCCACCGTTTCATCAGAAAGAATTACCACTGGATGTCTAAGCTTCTCCGAGAGATGAAAGGCACGCAATGTGAGTTCAAATGTTTCCTGAGCAGAATTTGGGCATAGCACTATGCTCTCAACATCACCGTGTGTCCCCCATCTTGATTGCTGGAAATCTCCTTGTGCGCCTTTTGTCGCCTGCCCAGTACTGGGTCCTGCACGTTGGACATCTACAATGACACAAGGAGTTTCAGTCATAATTGCATATCCTATGTTTTCCTGCATGAGACTGAAACCAGGGCCGGATGTTGCCGTCATTGACAAGGTGCCGCCCCATGAGGCACCGATTACTGCAGATATCGAACCTATCTCATCCTCCATTTGGAGATAGGTCCCTCCAACACTTGGAAGACTTTCTGCCATTATTTCTGCAATCTCAGAGGCTGGAGTGATTGGATAGCCAGCGAAGAACCTGCATCCTGCTGCAATTGCAGCTTCGGCGCATGCCTGATTTCCCTGCCAGAAGTTGACTGATAAATCGCGACCGGCCATGAAGTATAATCCTCAGGGGCGGCTGTTCCACAAATCCTTGATAAGCGTTGACTTGGAGCATTTTGCCGATAGTCTTTTATCATGTACCACAAGGATGCCCTCTTCAGCGGCCGTAGTCTAGCATGGTTAGGACGGAGGCCTCCCAAGCCTCCAACCCGGGTTCGAACCGACATACGACTGTCATATGTTGAGATAATCCCGGCGGCCGCACATTCTTTTCGTCAGACTTAAGGACAAGCAGACTAAGTTGAAAGCGGCGAGTGATGACTGCCATGACCCCAATGAGTCCAGAGTGACGATGATATGGATCTTGAGTAATGAGCTCGCCACTATTACTTTCGGATAGCCCCACTCCTCGCATTCATTTAATCGAACAGTTCGCATAACTCTTTTAAGTTGCTGATTTGTTTCTATTTCGGACCGGGATGACTCATGACGCATGACTATGTAGAAGATGAACTGAGTCGACAGAGTGTATTCAAGTCAGAGCAATTGTTGTCCATTGACTATGTTCCGGAGAATCTTCCACATAGAGAGCCTGAGTTGAGGAAGCTTGCCCAGAGTTTCAAGACACTAATCGCTTCTCCCGGTCACGCAAGTCAGAAGTTCATTATCGAGGGTCCAGTAGGCACCGGAAAGACAGCTGTAACCAAGCGTTTTGCGGATCAAATGGTTAAAGCAGCTACCCGGCGTGGCATACAACTGCACAAACTTCACATAAACTGCAGAGTGAGCAAGAGTACCTATCTTGTATATCTTCGGATGTTGAGGGAATTTAAACCAAGATTTCCCAGAAGAGGCCATTCACCTGAAGAAATTCTACAGATGGTTGTGGAAGTACTTGATGAAGAAGATCGGCACCTTCTACTGATTCTTGACGAGCTTGATTATTTCATTAGACAACGAGGAGCTGACATTCTCTATGATTTGACTAGGCTGATGGATGATCGGTTGAATGCCCCTCAGCGTCTATCTGTAATCGGAGTGGGGAGAAAGATTCCCCTTGATGAGAGTATCTTGGATCAAAGCACATTGAGCACACTTCAAAGAAACATACTTCGTTTTGATCAATATGCATCTGATGCACTATATGATATTCTAAAGGAGCGTGCGGATATGGCATTCGAGAAGGATGCTGTTATGGATGAAACACTGCAACTCATCTGCGACATTGCCTCAGAACGGGGGGACGCCCGTTATGCAATCGAACTCCTGTGGCGTGCAGGAAAGCAAGCCGATGGTGCAGACTCCCGAAAGGTGATTCCTGATTATGCCCGTAAGGCCAAGGCAGACACACACCCCGAGCTGAGGAAGGAGGTGTTCGCAACTCTCCCACGACAGAATATGCTTCTTCTCCTTGCAGCTGCAAGACAACTCAAGGTGAATCGTGGCGCCTATATCACAATGGGTGAGCTTGAAGAGATGTATCGTCCGATATGCGAGGAGTACGGCGAGGACCCAAGGGCGCACACTCAGATTTGGGAATGGGTACAGGATCTAAATGCGCATGGGCTTCTGGACACAAAACGTTCTGGTGCTGGCCAGAGAGGTCAAACAACCCTGATAGGTCTCTCTGATGTACCAGCTGACATGTTGGAACAACATCTGCTCAACCTACTTACCTGAAGGGGGGTTTCATGATTTCTACTGATAATGACGACAGATTTCGAGTGCCAATAGAGGAGCTATTCTCTTCGAGAGGGAGAATCAAGATAATAAAAGAGCTAGCCACTTCCAGCGAGCTGAATATATCCGAACTCTGCCGGAGAGTTTCCTTGAATCATAGCTCGACCAAGTCGCATCTTGAGGTACTTATCAAATCAGGTCTAGTCGAGGAAAAGATGTTTGGGAGAATCAAAATCTACCGCTATCGGATAGAGGACCACCGGGCACGAGCCTTACGCAACCTATTCGGACTTTGGCAGTCATGACTAAGAGGTCTGCTAATTGCACTCTTATATCGCACGTCTCTTCTATCTTGGGGATGCCTATCATGGATCTCAATTTCAGTCAAACCTCAAAACTGTACAGGGTGAACTCATCAGCGCGTTGAATAAATGGGACTCCAAGAGCGAAACTAGCTATACTACTCAGACGGTACAACTCTCAGGCCGTACTGACCGAGGAGTGCATAGCATAGGTCAAATCGTAATGATAAGCGGGGAAAAGAGGCTTGAGATAGACAGAGTAAACAGATACCTTCCACCTGATATTGCATTATGGGCATATGGCATAGCCCCACCCAATTTCAACCCTCGATATGATGTGCTTATGAGACATTATAGATACTATTTCGATACGACTCCATCAGATGTGAGTCTGCAGAAGATGAGAACTGCTATACAGCTATTGTCAGGAACCCGCGATTTCTCTCATCTCTCCAAGCCAGATGGTGATAGACCAACTACAACCACGATTATCAATGCAAGCCTTCTGAAGTCGGATGACAGCATTATTCTAGACATCTTTGGTACCAACTTCCTTTGGAAGCTAATCAGAAAGACAGTATCACTGCTTGAACAGATTGGAACTGGCGCTATGGACATTCAGACATTCTCAAATCATCTCAATGGCTATAGCACAATTCCAGGAGGTGTTGAGCCTGCTCCACCAGAATGCCTGGTTCTGATTGAAACAGCCATACCAATTCGCATGACCATAAGCAAGTATGCAATTTCAAGAGTCCAAAAGCAGTTGAAAGTCCATTTGAATTATCTCAAGAGATCCAGACATACAGTAAGTGCACTCAGCGGCTTCTTTCGTCAAAGAAGCTCTTTTTGACTTCTAGCCACTCAGAGAAGACTTCTTTCAATCGAGGATTCCTTCTGACTATCTCCATTATTGCATTCCTGTAAGTTGGTGCCGTTCTCCTTGTGGAAATCGAAGCGATCTTAGAGAGTTTCCGGAGAAGGTCTGCTTCCTTGTCGCGTTTTCTATTCCCCCGGAAAATCAACATCGGCCAAGCCGGCTGAGAATACTCAACTCTCCTATATGGTGTCACCTTTCTGCTTGTCGAAATTCCAGCCGCTAGGAAGTCATACACATAGGCCAGCAGCTTCCAGTTCTGCCGCCTCCAAATTCGTCCGAGTGACAAATCAGCAAGCGAGAGAAAGTCAAAACCCCGGTCCAGTTCTTCCGGAGTTGTAAGATGAAGATGTACATTCTCTTCAAGCCATAGAAGCAGTTGATTGTGGTCCATATCCAAATCAGAAACAACACGTTTAGCTATTTCTGGGTCTGTAGTCATAAACAGTCGTCCAAAGACATCCCTAATCTCACGACGTACATCACGTGATGGCAGTCCCACATCAGATGTGCGTCCGCTTACAGAGAGTGTTTCAAGATCTGCTATTGCAGCTCGAAGGTCACCCCCAGCCCTATCAACAATTCCTTCTAGCACGTCATCAGAGAACACAGAATCATGCGCAGCTGCAATCTTTCTGATGACAGTTACCATATCACTTGCTTCAATTGGGTCGAAAATGAACACCTTACAGACCTTCACCAAATCCTTGAGGCGTGGGCTGTTTGGGTCATTCGCCGTCATTATAATGGGGTGGACTGTGTCTTCCACGATTCTCAGAATTGCACCCACCCCTCCTCGATCGCTTGTCCCGGACAGTCCGTCTACCTCGTCTAGGAGAAGAAGACGAAGTCTACCATCCAGTGTCTGTTGCGTTGCCGCTTTCCATACCTGGTTCTCGATATTTCCCTTGTTTCGCTTATCACTTGAATTGAACTCTACCAATTCTAGGTCGTAGTCGTGAGAGAGCGCACCAACAGAAGCCGTCTTTCCCACACCTGGAGGGCCAATCAACAATGCAGCTCTCTTGCCAGGCATCCCATCAATCCAAGACTGAATCCACTTCCTCAGTTCTGCTATTGCATCGACATTACCAGCCACCTGCTTAAGACTCGTGGGACGGTGGAGTTCTGGCCAAGGCAGGTTTTTGCTTTTCATGATTTACCCCGTTCCAGTCCTATATGCGCCAATAGTGCACTAAGCTGGACCTCTCCACTCGCTCCTTCTCCTATCCGAAATTCGACTTCTGCAGCCCTCTCAAGAATCAACATCTTTTGATTCTCAGCCATATCCAGCTTCAACACTTCTCTATGCAGTTGTCTTGCCAAATCTACTGGTGACACTCCTTGTTGATAGATGAGTACTCTAAGTTTCTCCAGAGAGTCCTCATAGCTCGCGTCAGCGGAGTCTAGCATCTCCCTAATCGCTTTGGGGTTTGCTCTTCCAGCTATCGAGTAGACTATTTTATCATCCACTTTTTCTCCTGCAGATGCAGATGCTTGAAGAAGGTTGATAGCAGCCCGCATGTCCCCTTCTGCGAGATAGAGTATAGCTCTTGTCCCACCTACGTTAACAGGCACTTTCTCCTTTTTCGCAATGAATTTGATTCTTTCAGCCATCGAGTCATCACTTAATCGGGCAAATCTGAATATCGCGCATCTAGATTGAATTGGCGGAATTATCCTGCTCGAATAGTTACATATCAATATCATTCTGCATGAGCTTGCATACGATTCCATCGTCCGTCTCAATGCATGTTGAGCATCAGCAGTAAGATGGTCTGCCTCATCTAGGACCAGAATCTTGAAGGGTGCATCTTCCGCTGGTATGGTCCGAGCGAAGTTCTTTATCTGATTCCTGACGACATCAATGCCCCTCTCATCACTTGCATTCAGTTCCATGAAGTTACGATCAAAAGTGTCGCCAAAGAGATCCCTTGCCATCGCCATTGCAGCAGTGGTCTTGCTTGTGCCTGGAGGTCCGCTGAATAGACAATGTGGTACATTCCTGTTCTCCACGAACTTGGTTAGACTCTCAATTATCGATTCCTGTCCAATAATTCCCCCGAGTGTGGGAGGGCGGTATTTTTCTGTCCAGAGGTCTAAATCCATGTGATCTCCATCCAGTCGTAGGCTGCACTGACAATCTTCTATTGTTCTTAAAAGCTTCTCCGGAAGCATCAGTCAATTGGAAATAGAAGATCAACTCCACTAGATGATATTCATGTTAGACTAAAAGCAGCACTACAATTCGCACTCTAGAACAAGTTCTTATGGTGCGCCAATCAATCGAAAATTGTGCATATAATGAATTCTCAACACGACCCCGAAACTGTAAGGGACCGATTTGCAATGCAGTTTCTAAACGAAACCCGTATGTGTATCTTTCGTGAGGATTTGCCAGAAATCACAATTGGAGGAGAGAGATTAGGTCCTTTCAAAGCCGAAACTGCTGTGCAACTTCATAATTGGGCAATCGAGAAGCTTGTTGCACATGATCTTGTTGACTTGGATGTCAGTGATGCATATGATTCCTTTCGGCCCTTTCAAAACCTGTATAACACAGAAAGAGAGGATCCCAAATTACAGAGTCTGTATGATAAGAAGAATGAACGGCCCAAATTGCTTTATTCAGCTCTCATCCGAAAGATGAATCAGCTACAAAGTGACAAGACCTCAATGGAACCGCGTCGTTATGCCGATATTAAGAAGATGAGCACAATGCTAAGAATTCTAACCGAAACCCGCTTGTCCAAAATAATACGCGCTGCAAAACCAGAATCTGGTGTAAGTCAGGATAACCGTAAGAGAATGTCGCGGGAAGAGAGGTGGCTTGCAGATGAACTCTACTCTCTGCTTTCTGCTTGGCGCGAAATGGTGAAAGAAAAGACCCTGGTCTGAAGAATGTCCGAAAGCTCTGACAGAGTTAAAAAGCAAACTCACAACTAACGAGAACGGGTTTTAATATCGACCCTACAGACACAGTGTGAGAGTCGTGCGACATCACTAGGACTACATCTGGAGTGTTCTGACTAATCATGACGACTGAAATGGAAACCGAAGAGAGAAGGTTCGAAGAGTTCATTCGTACATTCAAAGACGAGAATGGCAATCCAATCTATTGGTCCAGAGTACAAGAGATGTCCGTCGACGGTGAAACTTCGCTAGTCATAGACTTTGAAGACCTTATCAGCTTTGATAATGAGTTCACAGCAGATGCTACAGAAGATCCTCAGTCATTTCTTAAGAACGCCCACAATGCATTGATTACCATCCTTAGAATCGAAGATCCCAAGTATGTTGAAGCGATTGGGCATGACGCATTACATGTCCGTATCATCAACTATACCGATACTGTTCCTCTTAGATACATACGAGCGCGTCACATTGGGAAGCTAATCCGTATCAAGGGCATCATGATGCGTGCGAGTGAAGTCAAGCCATTATTGGTCAATGCCACATTCCAATGCAGAATTTGTGGTGACGAGATTCCTCAAGAACAAGAGGAAGGTCGCTACACTGAACCTGCGTTTTGTACTAGCTGTGGGAAAAAGACTCCAATGAAGCTATTACTTGGAAAATCACGTTTCATAGACTGGCAGAAGGTTCGAATACAGGAATCACCTGAGGAGCTTCCTCCAGGACAAATGCCGCGGTCCGTTGATGCAGTGCTCAAAGGTGACATCGTAGACATCTCGAGACCTGGCGACATGGTCAATGTGACAGGAATGCTACAGACAGCACCTGACTTCACGAGGAGGGGTGGAAAGCTAGCCACCTTTAGAGTGTTTATCGAAGCCAATGGGGTAGAAGTCGCAGAGAAGGAATATGAGCTTGATATTTCCCCTGAAGATAGGGAAGAGATACTCAAACTGTCTGAGAATCCATATATTCATGAGAAGATTTACAGATCAATCGCACCTGCAATCCAAGGGCATGACGACATAAAGGAATCAATCTCCCTTCTTCTTTTCGGTGGGGTTGAGAAGACATTTGAAGAAGAAGGAATTCGGCTAAGGGGACGGTCCAACATTCTACTGGTCGGTGATCCTGGGACAGGAAAAAGTCAGATCTTGAAATATGTGGCGGATCTTGGCGCCAGAGCCCTATACACATCAGGAAAGGGTACCACTGCGGCAGGTCTGACAGCAGCTGTTGTTCATGACACAGACAGTGGGGCTATGACACTTGAAGCTGGAGCATTGGTTCTAGCAGACAAGGGAATTGCATGCATAGATGAGTTTGACAAAATGGATCCGAATGATCGAACAGCAATACACGAAGCAATGGAACAACATACTGTGAGCATAGCAAAGGCGGGCATTGTTGCGACACTAAATGCACGCACTTCAATTCTAGCTGCAGCGAATCCTTCCCTTGGCCGATACAACATATCATGGACTCCACAAGAAAACATCAAACTACCCTTCACAATTTTGTCCAGATTTGATTTAATCTGGGTCATGATTGACACTCCAGAAGAGGAGCGCGATAAAGACCTAGCAGGATTCATTCTAGACCTGCACCAGGGGAAACCGAGGAAGGTAAAAGATGAGAAAGCTCCGATCCCGAAGAAGCTCTTGAAGAAGTATATTGCATTTGCGCACCGCGAGTTTGAGCCTAAACTGACCCCCGAGGCCGCAGAAGCAATACAGGACTTCTATGTGGGTCTTCGAAAAAAAGCCCAAGAAGAAGATGCCCCTATACCGATTACAGCCCGACAGCTGGAGTCCTTAGTACGTCTTGCAGAAGCTCGAGCAAGAATGGCACTGAAGCGTGAGGTCAGCAGAGAAGACGGATTGGCAGCTGTCGACCTGATGAAAGCGTCAATGGAAAAGGTGTTCTACGACATTGATACTGGGGAATTTGATGCAGACCGTATATATGCAGAGGAGCCTTCAGGTAGGAGAAACATCAGAATTGCGATTATCGACACACTCAGAGTTATGATGGATGAAGGTGTAAATAGCGAAGTCGAGCTGTTACAGAGATTAGAGATAAAGGGTATACCTCGAGACAAGGCCGAAGACATCATAAAACGGCTCGAACAGGCTGGCGATATATATAGGCCTAAGGGAGAAGGTACTATACGACTTTCTAGATCCTCTGGGACCTAGGGCGAGTCCGCCTTTGCAATGGAGATGACCACAACGCAACTTGAGAACCTATCTATCAATAAGAAGGTCATCAAATTGCTTCAGGATACTGGTATACTCACACTCTTTCCCCCTCAGATATCTGCTTTTGAAACGGGAGTGCTAGATGGCAACAATCTCGTTCTGGCAGTTCCCACAAGTTCTGGCAAGACGCTAGTGGCAGAGATCTCCATGCTGAAGTGCATTCTAGATGGACGCGGCAAAGCATTGTATCTCGTTCCACTGCGGTCCCTTGCAAGAGAGAAGTACTCAGAATTCAAGAAATACGAATCACTAGGAATCACAGTTGCAATGTCGATAGGGGACTATGACTCTCCGGGTACCCGTCTCAGAGAGGCAGACATAGTTGTATTGACAACAGAGAGAGCTGACTCATTAGTACGTCATAGAACACAGTGGCTTGAAGAAGTAGGAATCATGGTGGTAGATGAGGTTCATCTAGTAAATGACCCAAAAAGGGGTCCTACACTGGAAATGGTCATTGCCAAGATAATGCAGAGTCTTCCAGATGTGCAGATTTTAGCATTGAGTGCCACCATTTCAAATTCTGAGAGAATCGCAGAGTGGCTGAGTGCAGATCTTGTCACAAGTTCGTGGAGACCGGTGCCATTGAAAGAAGGCGTCTACTTTGACAATAAAATTGCATTCATTCTTGAAGGTGAAACAAAGTCTATCGCCCGAAAGCGGTCGGAGATAATCGGTGACGTGGTCTGCGATATCTTGGATGAGAAGGGTCAGGCTCTCGTGTTTGTATCAAGTAGAAGGTCAACTGTTGCAGTAGCCAAGAGACTTGCATCATCTGTACGTCCCTATGTCAATACAGATGCACATAAGCATCTAGTGAGAGCAGCTAAGAAGCTGTCTGCAAGACCCTCAGCTCCAGAAGCAACAAAAACTCTGGGAAGAGTCATTGTTTCAGGAGTGGCATTTCACCATGCTGGACTTGATAATAATGAACGTACACTGGTTGAAGACTTCTTCAAGGACGATTTGCTAAAGGCTGTAATAGCAACTCCTACTTTAGCCGCCGGTGTGAATCTTCCAGCTAGACGAGTCGTCATCCGTGATTATCGCCGCTTTGAACAAGGGCGAGGAAGTTATACTATTCCAGTCCTCGAGTATAAACAGATGGCCGGAAGAGCTGGCCGTCCAAAATATGACAGGTATGGAGAGGCAATACTCATTGCCAAATCCGAGCAAGAACGTGATGCACTAATGGACGAGTATGTATTAGCAGAACCAGAGAGAATCACATCCAAGCTTGCATCTCCTTCTGCTCTTCGTTCCCATCTGCTTTCGACCATTGCTACAGAGATGACACGAAATAGGGAGGAAGTTGACTCATTGATCAAGGGAACGTTCTTCTCTTGCCAGTTTGATCCGTTAGAGATTCAGCATCATGTTTCGTCTGCTCTGATATTCCTTGAAGAGGGTCAATTGATTGACAACGAATCTGGATTATACTCTGCAACCCCATTGGGCAAGAGGGCGTCCAGACTATACATCGATCCCTACACCGCCATATTACTCCGTGATGCACTGACTGCAGCCGAAGAGGTTTCACTTATCGGTGCACTACATCTCATATGCCATACTCCAGACCAGCAGACTACCTTTCTTACCAAATCGGACTTCGATGAGTACGATTACTTTGTTGAAAGAAACAAGGATGATTTCATGATTCAACCCCCAATAGATGATTTTGATGACTACGGAGAGTTTCTTGCAGAAGTGAAGACCGCACGACTACTGGAAGAATGGATCTCTGAGAGTTCGGAGCGTGAAATCACTGAAGGATTCAATGTAGGTATGGGGGATGTTCACAGGTACGTCCAGACAGCAGAATGGTTGGCCTACTCAGCATCAGAGATTGCTAAAGTAGTCAATGCCGCACAACATATTCCATTCTTTTACAATCTTCGGGCACGTTTGAAATACGGGGTGCACAGAGAACTGCTGGATATTGTAAGACTGAGAGGGATAGGTCGCATAAGAGGAAGGATGCTATATGCAAATGGATTGAAGAATCCGTCCGATTTGTATAATGCATCGTTTGAGAAAATCTCCCGTATACCGACCATTGGCACTTCATTGGCCAAATCAATAAAGCGACAGCTCGGGGTGGATATGCCGATGACAGAGGACGAAACAACCTCTCTTATCGAGTCTGCTGATGATGACCAGGACCCCTTCTCAATTCAGACTCTAATTGAAGACTTTGAGATTGAGAATGACTAAAAGTGAATACCACTCAAGTTCTTTTTCAGTCTTTCAACAAGCTCTTCTGTATACTTTGTACAATTTTCGCTCTCTGAATGTTCGTCTGCATAAGCCGTAACTTCAGAATCACTTAGCTCCTCGATTATATTGCGCGAGCATTTCCCTACTATATCGAGATCATAGCCCCCCTCGAGGAAGAATGCGATTCTTCCTCCACAAATCTTCTTTGCCATTGAGTTTAGTCGAGAGTTCATCATTGCCATTCCTGAGGTGGTCAGACCTAAGACAGTCAATGGATCACTGAAATGCCCATCAAACCCACATGAAACGAGCACAAACTCAGGTCTGTATGACTCACCAATCTTTTCCACAATTTCGGTAAATGCGATGTCATAGGACTTGTCGCCAGCTCCTGGGTACATCGCAAGATTCACGTTGTATCCTTTTCCTTCCCCCGAACCGATTTCATCCGGAAATCCCGATCCAGGGAAGAGTGTTCGCCCATCTTGATGGAGCCCTATGTAAAGCACCTGATTACTATTGTAAAACGTCTTCTGAGTCCCATTTCCATGGTGAGCATCATAATCAACAATTAGCACTCTCTGGATTCCATGTTGTTGAAGGAGACGTCTTGCTGCGACCGCCACATTGTTGATGAAACAGAACCCGAAGGCTCTATCATATTCTGCATGATGTCCTGGTGGGCGGCACAATACGTAGGCATTGTCAGATTCACCTTGCATGATTCTGTCCATAGCTAATGTTCCTGCACCAGCAGCCATCATGGCAGCATCATAGGTGTATTCATTGACAGCTGTATCCAATGTGAAATATCCACCGCCCCTCTCGGACTTAGTCCTGATCAATTCGATGTACTGTCTATCATGAATGGAATAGACCAATTCCAAATCAGCTGGCATGGCTTCTACGATTCTGACCTTGGATTCCTCGAGAACACCGGTTTCTTTGATATGCTTCATGGCAGAAATCAATCTCTCGGGCCTTTCCGGGTGATCCGGTGATATTACATGCTTTGTGAACACATCATGATAGAGCAAATCTGTGACCATTATCGCATCCCAGACTCTCTTTGATGCAATTCCCGTAGATAAGTGTAGACCTCAGACCTAATGTATTAGAGTGTGTTAGAACACGTGTTCCAATATACTTTGCAATAATGTTTATCTTGACCTCGGTTTACGACAACAACTGCAAGGGTCGGTAGTCTAGCTTGGTATGATTCTTGCTTGGGGCGACTAAGGACCTAGGGCCTCAAGTCACAGAATGCAAGAGATCGGGCGTTCGAGTCGCCCCCGGCCCACCATTTTCAGGAAGCCCGTACTTCCCATAGAGTTTCATAGATTGGTCCTGAGGAAGTCAGAGTGCTTTTTGTCATTCTGAAACAATCAACAGTCATAGATCCTACTGACTCATTTGCGAGATGTTCGATGCTTTCCCTTATTCGGCCACGATCACGTACAGCCCTGACCCGTGCAATTGTTGCATGAGCATGGAACTTCCTGTCATGTGAATAGCCTAAATCACCAAGCCGGTCATCAATTTCTAGCTTCAGGTCTTTTACTCTTCCTGCATTGTCAGATACCCCCACCCATATGACTCTGGGGCGGCTAGTGCTTGGAAATGCGCCCACGCCATCAATCCGGATTGTAAAGGATCCATATCCGATATCTGACAGCTCATCCCTGATTCTCTCAATCTTCGTATGTGGAGTATCCCCAAGGAATCTCAATGTGAAATGGATATTCTCTCTTTCGACCAACTTCATTTTTGCTGATTGCCTGTCTAGCAATGATTGAATGTGAGCAATTCTTGAGAGAAGCGCTTCATCATCGATGTCAATACTGAGAAACACCCGACTCATTTCTGACATATGGACTCACCTTGTTCTATCAATTTAGGAAACATAGTGTCATATTAGACTGACGACCGCAAGGGTAAAGTGGAGTGCCAGTTCGCTTCCAAGGGAGCCTGACCATGAAGCTCGTAATACTAACTGGGATGCCCGGATCCGGCAAGAGCGAAGTTGCAGATGCGTTTCAAAATGCTGGATTTCCAATCATTGTCATGGGTGATGTTATTCGCAAAGAAGTGGAACGTCGTGGAATGGATGTAAATCCTAAGAACAACAAGCTTGTCATGTTGGAGCTTCGCGAGCAAGATGGTCCAGGTGCTGTGGCCAAACACTGTCTGAACAGTCTGAGAAGCTCAGACTCGAAAGTAGTAGTGATAGAGGGTTGCAGAAGTCTTGCTGAGGTTGATGTGTTCGATGACTATGCGGAAGAAGTATGCATAGTCTGTGTACATGCGTCTCCACAAACGCGCTTTTCACGTCTGCAGAAACGTGGTAGAAAGGATGACCCTCAGGACTGGGCTACTTTCAGAGAACGTGACCTCCGTGAAGTATCGGTTGGTCTAGGAGCGGTAATCGCGCTTAGTGACATTGTGGTGGTGAATGAAGGGACCTTAGAAGAGCTAAGGACTGAATCTAACAATCTTGTTCAGAGGCTCACCTAGATGGATGCTATTGTAAGATGTCCTGTTCATCCTACAGAGGATACGGCTCGAGTCTGTTCTGCCCTCACCAATCTCTTTGTTTCGGATAGCTCATGCAAAGAAACCGAGAATGGTTACATGATGTTGATGTCAAATGAGAGAAGCTCGCTTGATCTCATGCAACAGTACATTCATGCTCTCAGGATTATTGATGCAGTACGGAAGAGAGTCTTGTCGAACTGGGATGGGACCAAGACATCTGTCTTCTTTGATAAGCAGGCTGCATATTACGGAAAGCTGAGGCTTGTTGATGAAACTGAAGAAGATCCTCCCTTAGGATGCATAGAACTAGAGATTATGTTTGAGGATGAGGCTACCTTTGATGAGTTTCTTGCATGGTTTGTACCCCCTACTGAGGATGGAAGGGTTGTTACCAGTTAGAACTGTGCTGCTGTGACTTCACGTATGAGACCACTATGCACAGGTACAAGAACATGATATTTGATAGCAAATCCCAGATCTTGCATCATTTCTTTGATTTCTAGTTCTTGGCTTCCACAGATGCATAGACGTCCCCCATCCTTGAGAATCCCGGGCGTTTGTTCCAAGAAGGATTGAGCTAGTCTTCTCGCCTTTGCACCTCTAGTGGAACTGGCCCGACCGTATGGGGGATCTGTAGCTATACAGTCTACTTTCTTTGGCTGTAAGGGCGGCCAACGCGAATCAGCTTGGATTACAGATGATTCTTTTTCCGATAATTCTGTAAGATTCTTCATCGCACCCATGATTAGACGCCAGTTAAGGTCCCATCCTAGCACCCTTGCACCTAGGATGGTTGCTTCGCATAAGATGCCTCCACCTCCGCAGAACGGATCGAGTACGGTCACTTTTGGCTTTACACCGGCAAGATTGCAGATTACTCTTGCCAACTGGGAATTCATCATTGATGGATGGAAGAAGAGCTTCTTTCCTGGTTCTCTGAGTCTTAGCTCCCGTCTCAGCTTCGACTCTTTGGAAACGCACACCAGTGTCCTATTGCGAGCTATTATGACAAGTATTCTGACATCTGGGTTGTCTAATGATACTCTTGCGTTGGTCAGATCTCTGATGCGTGCACCTAGCGACTCACTCAATCTCTCTCTTTGTTTCACATGTCTTTCTTCCGCAAGAGACTTAGTTCTAATTGAGAATGTTCCTGTTGGTTTCACACATGTCACCAGAACATCATCTGAAAGCCATTCTAGGGATGCATCCGACAATGGCCCCTGACCAATTATAACGCCAGCTTCTTTTACCATGGCAGCCCTTTCAAGTAGAAAATCAGTGAGGTCGTAGGTTGACTCAATCTGAGCTAGCTGTCCAAACCATATAACCTTGGCATCAGCTCCCGCTAATTCAATCAATGAATCAATCTCAGCCTTGGCGAGGTTGAAATCCTCGCCCGATATGATCACAAAGAATGTCCGCAATTTGAACCCCTGCTCAGACTACCAGATTGTCCCCGCCAAGGAATTCGCGTTGGAGTTCTCCATATAGGATTTCCACTCCATCCATGAGCTTTGCAGATACAGGCACAACAGAACTGCCTCCGCCGATGTCATCAAGCATACGAAGAATTGCACTGGAGTATTCTCGGACAAGACCAGTGGAACTGTCTTCGAGCGCCTCTTCCAGCAGGTAGGTGTCAGATGACCATGATAGTATTTCTTCTATTTGCTCTTCCATAAGGATATCAGATTTACTTAGAACCCCAATTTGAGGGAGGCCAAAACGAATGCTTATCGAGATGCCAAGAAGCATGGAAGATAGATATCCAACTGGCGTGCGAGCAATATTCGAATCAAGCAGATAGAGTGAAACAGCTGGATCTTGGCTCATAAGGCTTGAAACCATTAGAGGTCCAGAGTTTCGATAGGCAAAAAGCTCCATTTGTCCAGGACAGTCAACCAAGACATAATCGCGTTCAAGTTCGAATATCTCTTCTCGTAAATCACCTACGTGACTTATAGCCATGTCTAGGGAAGCAACAAGAGCACCATTTGGACCCAGACCAAACTGCTGCATCACTTCGCCATAGTTCACATACTCGCGGATATCTACATCACTTGTGTAAGGTGGGTCATCTACTCCAGGATCAAGATTCACAACAGTGACACTTGTTTCGGCCTCCACCAGCCATTTTTCAAGAGATGATGTAAGAAGTGATTTACCTGATCCTGCAGTACCAACTAGGAATGTGAAGAACATGACTTCAACCAAATTGCTTTGAGCAACGAGCTCTCTTTGAGTCCTTCGGTGTCGTATAGGTTCAGTGGCAACATATCACTTCGCAAATCTTTATCAGAAAAGGTCCTTTGGAGTGTTGGTATGGAAGGAAGTGAGGCATTGCATAGGCTGGCTGAAGCCATGGCGGGAGAGATATGCCTCGCTGAAAACGATCCTGGAGCTGTAATGAAACGTTGGCGTGAGCGTTTTCAAATCTCGCAGAAACACTTGGCAAAGCATCTTGGCGTATCGCCCTCTGTAATCAGCGATTATGAAAGCGGACGAAGAAAGTCACCTCGAGTTGAAACCATAAGACGATTTGTTGAAGGCCTAATCGAGATGGATGCTGTTAATGGTGGAAGAGTTGCAATGGCACTTGAGAAACTCCTAGCTCCAGAAATAGCATCTGATGCCATACTTGACAGTAGGGAATTTGGGTTGCCTGTGCCAGCACGTCTACTAGTTAATCGTCTTGAATGCAAAATCCTCACACATGGCAACCTGTTAGATCGTGATATCTACGGTTACACAGCGCTAGATAGTGTGAAGGCCATTGTCAGTTTAACTCCACAGCAGCTTCTTCGGCTCTATGGAGGGACCACTCAAAGAGCGGCAATTCTCACGAATGTTTCTACTGGACGTTCTCCCATGGTTGCAATAAAGGCGAGTCAGATAGGTACCTCTGCTGCTGTGAAGCCAGCTGCTGTGATATTACAAGGAGTTAAGGAGCTTGATCCACTTGCTGTCAAAATTGCGGACAGTATTCATCTACCTCTTTGCGTGTCAGACCTGGCTACTGACGAATTAGTTCGAGAGCTGAGGTCATTCAACCCACAGATGTAGATCCTTGAGGGATTCCAATGGATTTCATTATGGAGCTGAACGATCCTATCCATGGTTTCATCGGGCTCACAGAACTTGAGTCCAAGGTTATTAACTCAGCGCCCTATCAACGACTCAGACGGATAAAACAGCTTTCTGGCGGTCATTTCGTATACCCTGCAGCTGAACATACTCGTTTCGGTCATTGCATTGGTGCAATGTATCTAGCAGGTCTGACAGGAAGGAGACTACTCGGGCCAATGAATCTTGGTGAGAAGACCCTTCAAGAAGTACGTATCTCAGGCCTTCTACATGACATAGGTCATGGCCCATTCAGCCATGTATTCGAAGAGTCACTAATTGAACGAAAGGGATGGAACCACGAAGACGTGACTGAGTGGATCATCCGCGAAAGTGAGGTTGGAGACCTGCTTGAGGATGGTGGAATGTCCAAGAACCGAATAGCCAACCTGGTTCGCGGAAGACGTGAGACCAAGACTGACTCTGTTGTTAGTTCGATCGTTGCAGGTCAAGTCGATGCTGATAAGATGGACTATCTAATTAGAGACTCATTCTATTGCGGGGTCAACTATGGTCTTGTTGACATCCATCGACTCATCAACAGTCTTGAAGTTTCTGATGATTTGATACTAGAGTTCGATATTGCAGCCAGAGGCGCTCTGGAAGCATTCCTTGTTGCACGGTATGAGATGTTTCTCAATGTCTACTATCACAAAACAGTTCGCAGTGTTGAGGTAATGTTGGTCAAGCTCATGAATGCTGCAGACAGTGTTTTGGGTTTGACAAGCTTTTCAACCCCTGAGGAGTTTCTAAAACTGGATGATATGTCATTGATATCAAGAATCAGAAAGATTGACCCCACCGAGTCTGACGATGCCAAAGAGGCGGTCAAAATGGTAAACATGTTGGATTCGCGTGTTCTGTATAAGTCAGTCTTTGAAAAAGTCCTGCATACCGAAGATCGCTTCGTTTCCAAAATCCTTACGAAACGCAGAGTTAGAGAGAGCATTCAGGATGAGATTGCAGCATTAGCAGGTGTACCAGCTGATGAAGTGATTGTAGATGTACCTACTCTCCCATCAGTTCCCTATAATCCACATCAGCTCAATCCCATGGAGATACGAATCTTTGAGATGATTGACAGCAAGAAGGTGTCTCATAATCTCTCAGACTACTCAAACATTGCAGAGATGATGAAGGTGTACCTCGATGTTATCCGTGTGTATACATTTGACCGCAATCGCAGAGAAGTCGGGAAAGCCGCCCGTGAAGTCTTTCAAGAGGTCCCAGACGCCGCATTAATTCACATGTGAATATGGGCTATGCTTCACATAAGCTCACTCCATGAAAACATAGTCTGTGTGGTGGTTATATAGTAACCTCCGAGATTCTAAATTGGACCATCTTTTAGGTCCGGAGCTGAGCGATTGACTGACGAGCTAAACGAAACGCTGCAAACCATAAAGATGATTGCTGGCGTTGAAAATGTAGTCCTAATTCAGAAAGATGGGCTCCCCGTTGCCAGTGCTGGGGTATGGTTCAGCAAGGAAGAGGTATTCGCAGTCGCATCATCAACATGTGCAATCTATGGTGTTGCGCGTCTTATCCATGGCGAATTCAAGTATCTTCTTATGGAGTCCGAAACCTCCAAAGTATTCCTTGCCTCACTTCCCAATGATCCCAACTACTTCTTGACCGTTACAACTGCACCCAGAGTGAATCTTGCGGCGCTATTTATAGAGATGAAGGACAGTTTGTCTCGTGTTTCATTCTTGCTACGACAGCATGTGGATGGAAGGCTCCCGCCACTACGTTCCTACAGTACTGACGAAACCCATCGCGTTCTCAGTGGATTTGCTGTAGCTGAAGGGCAAAATACTTCCTATGCCACATCACGGTCAATCATCTCGCTTGATCGGTCTCAAGCTCTTACACTGAGAGCGCTATTACGGCAGGTTCATGATGGCATTCCTGATATCGACTCGGTCTTTCTCTCTCTCAGTGGGGGTGTTCGTGTTTCTCTAGAGGGATTCACTAATGATAGACTTGCTGCAATGTCATTTGCTCTACATGATGCATCAGAACGCGTGGTACGAACGCTCCGAAATAGCTCTCTTCAGACTGTTCTCTGCGAAGCGGGATCTACAAGACACTTCATCTATGCTGTACCAAACGGGGTGTTCAGTCTTTGGGTAAATCGTGGAGGTCAGAAACTTGGTCTCATGCGGCTCTTACTCAAGCACTACATTGAGGAAATCAAGCGAGTTCTTAGTACTGCCGAAGTGATGCGCCCTTCAGTTCCAGATGATCTCAGGGAGCTGCTTCTAGCTGGCGGCAATGACAATGGAGTAGTCTTGGCGAGGCGAGAGCCATGACTTATTCTATAATGCGAATGATTGAGCTACTGGGGGACGATTTTTCACTTCTGTTGAATTCCGTGATGAATCGTCTTCCTATCTTGGTAACTGGTCAAGATGTCGAACTAGTAGATGATATCACTGAAAGCCTTACTACACTATGCCCTCACCATCACAAGCTTGTGTTCTGGCGTGATTTCACTTCCGAAAGCGAGCTTCTTGCAGTATGGGAGGAGGAGAAGCACAACTATGAAGTTAGTAGGACCATTATCTGCGGGCTTTCGTCAAACCTACGGCTGGCTCTAGAACGAATAACAAGATTTCCTGGGTGGCTTCTTGCAATCCCTATAGGAGCTAATGTGTTAGGAATGCATGTAGATGAAGAGATGATGCAAACGGTGATTCATCGAGTGCTACAGCGTTCCAGCAATTGTGGGATCTTGAGGGTTGACTCTCCTTCATCGATGAACTTCTCCCTCATAGAGCCATGTAGCAGCAATTTGGAGGTGGAGAAGAAGATAGTTACTAAGATTCTGACTCGAAAACGTCAATCTCTCGAGAGAATAAGGCGCCTTCTGAGAAAATCACTTCGTGACGTCAACGTATCAAGCGGCATCATAAATGCAGTCTTGAAGCTTGATGATGAATCTGAGAAACTGACGCATGATGTTTTTGATGAAGAAATAAGCAACTATGTACATGCAGCCAGAAGAGCAGTTACTCTATTATCTAGAATCCGTCTAGCCAGGGAACTTGGCGCATCCACTGCACTGACCGAGAGAAATCTGTATGAGGCAATTGGATGGGAAGGCGGCGATCTGTCTGACCTCATTCGATTCATCCACGCAGAATGGCACGAGGACTTTTCTGACTGCGTGAAGTCCGGTGCCTTGTCGGGCCTTGGTGCATGGGTTGATAGTATGTGGGGAACGTGATCAGGGAGTGAAGGGATGATTATAGACTATGGTACTCGTACGGTCGGTCTCAAAATAGTGTTCTTTGGTCCTGCAATGAGTGGCAAAACCACTGCCATACGATGGCTCTTCTCAAGCCTTGATTATGCAGACAAACTGACATCCATTGAGAACACTGTGGGGAGGACCATGTTCTGCGATTTTGGCACAATTCCATTTGCATTGGGAAACAGCTGGAAGATTAACGCTCATGTGTGGTCCGCAACTGGTCAAGACTTCTATAGGTCAACTAGAGAAGTGGTCCTTGTAGGTGCAGACGGAGTTGTTTTCATGGTTGACTCTCAGGAACACCTGTTGCAAGAGAATCAGGCAAGTTGGAATGAGCTGGTGGCATTGGTGGCGGAGGAGGAACGACCCCTGCCAATAGTTGTCTGCCTCAACAAACAGGACCTTCCCGGAGCGGTTCAAGAAGACGAAATACGGGAACGTCTAAGACTTCCGCGGGTCGTTCCTGTGTTCAAAAGCATAGCCAAGGATGGCTTTAATATTCTTGAGGCATTTCAACATCTCTTTCGAAACGCTATGCGTGCAAGTGTTCTCACAAAGCCAATCTAATATGAATCAGAAGGGCGCAGAATAAGCATTTGCAACGAACGATTTATACGACCTCACGTAGCAGCGACGCATAGTCTTGAGCCATAGAATATGACGGAGCCAAGAACACGAGGAATCCTTCTTGAACACAAATCAAGACCAGACCCGCTTTGTTTTTGTTACAGGGGGCGTGCTCTCTGGAATTGGGAAAGGTGTCACAACAGCATCAATTGCAAAGCTCTTCCAATTTCGAGGATATAAAATTGGCATAATGAAAATAGATCCCTATCTGAACATTGATCCAGGAACATTGAACCCCGTTGAACATGGGGAGGTGTTTGTAACAGATCAGCCATGGGCGTTTTGTCCTGCGGAGGGATTTGAGTTCATAATCTCTGAGATTGACTTGGATTTTGGTACATATGAACGGTTTACTGGGATGGAAGTTCATCCTTCTCAAAACATCACATCAGGTCAGATCTATGTTTCAGTAATTCTAGGAGAACGAAAGGGAAGCTTCCTGGGCAGAACCGTTCAGATAATCCCTCATGTCACAGACAGGATAAAATATCGAATCTGGAAGGTCGTAGAAGAGCAAAAACCCGATGTACTGCTGGTGGAAATAGGAGGTACCGCAGGGGATATCGAAGCAATGCCATTTCTTGAGGCAGTTCGTCAGTTGGTCAGTGAAGTTGGTCATGAAAGAGTTGCTCTTGTACATGTGACACTTGTTCCTTACATCGGCTCTGTTGGAGAGTTCAAGACCAAACCAACCCAACACAGTGTTAGGACTCTTCAAGGTCTTGGTCTTCAGCCTGATGTAATAATTTGCCGAGCTGAAAGAGAGTTGCCTCCTTCGGCAGAGAGCAAGATTGCTCTCTTCTGCAACGTTCCTGAGAATAGGGTCATTTCCAATCCTGATATACCAGTTATTTATCGACTGCCCTTGTCATTCGAGAATCAAGGTCTCGGAAGCATTCTAACCAATCATTTAGGTCTAGAGAACCATACGCCTGATACCCAGCAATGGCATGATATGGTCAAGACGTTTGAATCTCTTCCTGATAGTATAACCATTGCAATGCCCGGCAAATATACGACACTCAGTGATTCATACAAGAGCATCAATGAGGCGCTGCATCATGCTGCAGCAGCCTGCGGCGCTCGAGTGACAATCAAGTGGATTGAAACTGAAGAGCGTTGTGATGAGGCAAGTCTTCGTGAGGACCTGCAGGATGTAGATGGAGTGCTCTTGACACCAGGATTTGGTGAGCGTGGTGTCGAAGGCATGATTTGTGCTGCTACATTGACCTTTGATCTTAAGATTCCACTACTAGGAATCTGCTATGGCGCTCAGCTGGGAACCGTGGCCTTTGCGAGGAAAATGATGGACTGGAAAGGTGCACATACCACAGAAGTAGATGCAGACAGTCTCTATCCCGTCATAGATCTAATGGACGAACAAAAGGGCGTAGATGACAAGGGCGGGACAATGCGTTTGGGCGGTCATGAGGTTTCCATTCTGGAGGGAACAAAGCTTCACAGCATTTATGGAAAGACAACCACTAGGGAACGGTTCAGACACAGATTTCATCTCATCGACAGGTATGTCAATAGAATGAAGGAACAAGGATTGATTGTTTCTGCCTATGATACCAGCGGTGAGATAATCAACGCTGTGGAACTGGTCGACCATCCTTTCTGGATAGGTGTTCAATTCCATCCTGAGTTCAAGTCTCGTCCTGACTCTCCACACCCTCTCTACTTGGGCCTTATTAGAGCATCTCTTGAATACAAGAAACAGAGAGGGAAAGCGTAGTGGACCACAACCTTGACTCAATGCTTGCCATATTAGTCGAGGAGATTGAACATGTTGAGGACACTAGAAAGCGGTTTGGATCTGTTCTATCACGAATCAAAGGAGAGCTGGATTTGGGTCGATATCCCGCACTCGCGGCAGACGCTGTGGAAACACAATTCTCTAAGATGATTGAGCCCACAGATTTGTCTGGACTGAGAATTGCAGGAGTTGATGGGGGTCTTATCAGAAGGCGGTTCAGATCGATAGATTTGATACTCACTCGTGGCATAGCAGTGGTCTTTAAATTCGGTCCAGAAGCAGGCCCAAACGTGGACTTCTTTCCGAGTGCTTTTCCTGAGCCAACTATCAGACCAGTGATGCTTACATTACCAAGCCCAGAACTTGACCAACTTGGTTCCCTTGAGCGCATTGCTGCAGAACTAGAAGTCACCCTGTCTATCCTCGATGAGTTCTATGTTGACCTGATTCTAGTGGATGGTTCCCTGTTCTATCATCCACGAGACCGGCCAAGCGCTGGATCAGCTGTCTATGAGAAGTTTCAGGAAGTAGTGGCTATGTATAGACAGCTCTATCATAAGGCCAGAGAGAAGAAAACAATCCTAGCAGGGATAGTAAAGGATAGTCGGGCGACTCGAATAGTCGGTATCCTAAGTGACATTCTTCCGCATGTTCTACGCAATCCAGGCGTCTTCGAAATGATGCAAGGAGTGGACTATCGTTGGCTCCTCAAATTCTCCAGAGACTGTGACCTCCTTGATACATTTCTCGAGGAGGGTGAACGGACGTTTGCCTTCAAGTATTCTGCTGAGCTAGTGCAAAACACAAATGCACTCTCAGATGACCTTTCGAATTGGGCATCTTCGATCTGGGTCACATACTTGAAGACTGCTCGTGATGACCTCCCTATCAGAATAGAGATTCTTGTTGATGAAAGCAATGGGTCTGCACAGATAGACAAGGCTCTCTCAGCTATTCTTCCTCTCTCTTGGCAGCATCCTGAGTATGGGATTCCTACTCCAGTGCTGGAAGCGGATGCGCGAGCACGAATCAGTAACAACGAAACACAACTCATTGTCGATCGATTGATGGCCCTTTCCGGTCTTACCTATGCGACACTTGAGAGAAGACGGTCAAGAAACCCATTTGGAGGTTAATATTTGTCTGAAATATCGTCATTCACACCGATTGGCACCGTGATCTGCGAACAAGATTCACCAAGCGTCATGGAGTTTTCCTTCGTTGTTGAAGGAGAAGCTCATGAGTTAGTAGTAAGACGGGGAGAGTTCGTTTCAGTAGCAAATAACGATCAGATAGTCATTGCTAGAGTACAGGACCTAGTGAGAGTCAACCGATATTACCAGCATGCCGAGGCCGTAAGAGAATATCAATCTAGGGGAGAGCCGCTCCGCTCAATCTTTCCTACTGACCGCTGGCAATATACCGTTGCTAGAACCCAAGTCCTTGGTCTGTGGTCAGCAAACAGGTCAGTCCGTCCATACTTCGCCGTATCTCCAGGAGCACGAGTAAGCAAGGCAGACAGCGAAGTGCTAGCTGCTTTCTTGAATCTTGATGACACGGATGGACTCAACTTAGGTAATCTGGCTCATCACACTCTGGAGTTCAAACCATCTATCAATCGGCTCCTTTCAAAGCATCTAGCCATATTAGCCATGAGTGGTGCGGGGAAGTCTTACTTTGTTTCCATTCTTCTTGAAGAGCTGCTAGCACGCACGAAGAAACAAGGTAGGCTGGCAGTGATTGTTGTTGACGTGCATGGAGAATATACGTACCTAAAGGATCTCACAAGTGACATATTAGGTGTGACAGACCTCGAAGTCGATGTAGAGCATCTTCGAGGGTCACATATTCAAATTCCAGTGCAATCTTTGGCAGCTGAAGCTATAGGGTCTCTAGTTGCTGACATGAGTGCCATTCAAGTCCGTGATCTAAGACGAGTAGTCTCTATAATGCGCAAGGATTCAAAGAATGGATATACACTTGATGATATCATTGACTATGTCAGGACTGATGAAACTATAAGCAAGAACACAAGAGAGGCTCTTGTAGGATGGCTTGTTAATCTAGAAGAAACCGGATTATTTGGCAAGGAAGGTATTCCGAATCTCAAGAGCATCATTAAACCTGGGAAGCTAACCCTCATTGACTTGAGCGACTTCATCAGTCTAAAGAAGAAACAAATTGTCGTGTCGCATTTGGTAAGCGAGCTCATGTTTCTGAGGCGTCGAGGCTCAATTCCTCCATTTCTTTTGGTCTTGGAGGAAGCCCATCAGTTTTGTCCGGAGAGTCGACATGAGCTTGCCCTTCCTAAGAGTCGAATCGAAACCATAGCACGGGAAGGACGCAAGTTCTTTGCATTACTCTGCTTGGTTTCACAAAGACCTGTAAAACTCTCGACGACCGTGTTGAGTCAGTGCAGCAATCAAGCAATCCTTAGAGCAACGAACCCCTACGACCTTGAACATATTGGACGCAGTAGTGAAGGCATTGATCGGGCGTCATTGGACACCATAACTACACTTGAAGTAGGGGAGGCGCTTTTTGTAGGAGAAACAGTTTCAGTTCCCACATTTGTTAAGATTCGCAGGAGGCTTTTTGAACCATCCGGACTCAACCAAGGTCTATCTGAGGCTCTGAAAAAGGCTGACAAATAGACTGACCTATAGTATTCTCCAGTTAGAGGCTATTCCCACAACAGTCAAAAAGAAAAAACATCAGCTCTCCTCAAAGCACCTACTGGACATGCGGGGGCCCTGCGTTTGTCTGATAAGAACCTTGAAGAAATTAAGAAGATCATCGACATTATGCAATCTGGACTTGTTGAGATATTTGACCAGCTCCACGAGCTCAGACGCCAATTGGATTTGGCAGATGAGAATTTTGAATCTAGCCCCTCACTTTCACCAGCTCCCACATTCTCTAAGGCTTCGGCTGCAACCAAAAAGAAAGACACAGATGAATCATTATTAGCTACAAGCTTGCCAACGGAAGAATCAGCAGGCACTCCCCTGACAAATGAGAATGTTTCGATTGTTCTTGATCCCATATCACAGGAATTACAGGCTGGAGAGGCAACTGCCAAGGTCATAGCAGAATATCTCGAAGCTGCTAGAGAGTATCTTATTCAAGAACATTCGGCTAATGAGAAGGTCGTACGGGACATTGATGTGGTATTGAAATTTCTCCACGCCAGAGGCAAAAAGGGAATTCGACTAGAAGAACGAGATAACATCCTTGAACGAATTCGACGATGGAAGGCACATCTCACCACCTAGAATGTCAGGATGAAAGGAGCGAGAACCTCACCCAGCATTTCCGGATGAGGTCGAATGGAAGTCACTATTCCAAATCAATTATGATGCGTTTGACCTTTGTCTTTGATATTTTCTTCAGACCATGTTGCCCGGGTTCGTAGCGGCACTCCAGTAGGCCCGCTTCGTAGAGTATCTTGATTTGGGCACTGGCATTCGCCTCTGTTCCCCCGAGGTGTCGTGCCACTCTTGTCACATCCTTCTCACCCTGCAGAAGGAGTTTGAGTATCTTTAGCCTAGTTCCAGATGAAAGCGCTCGTCCAATGCGTTCAATAGCATCGTCCTTGTCAATTTGCAGTGTTTCAGACAGTAGTAACACCTCGCATGAGTTAGCCTGTTGCTCAAGCAAGTCTTTATTATACTTGTTGTTTGTGTATACTCCTTTCGCTAGTGCGCTTCTATGCCGATGTCAATCCTTATAGCCACAACAACGAACGACCAATCGAGTGCAGAGCCCATGGGCGATGAAAGCGTATTCATAATGGGATTTGACATCCTTCCAGGCCAAAGTCCAAAGTCTAAGAGGAGTCCAAAGTTCGCATGCGCGATTATGCATGGAGGAGTTCTTCTCAACGAGCATCCTGAGATATCTCGTCAAACGCTTTTGAAATTAGTTCGAGAAATTCGCCCCAAATGGCTATGCACTGATAATATCTTTGAAATTGTACCTGATAGCAAATCTCTCTTCCATTTTGTTGATAAAATACCGGCAGAAACTCGAATGGTTCAGGTGACGGGAGTCCCACCTCATCAAGTGTCTTTGAAGAGACTTGCAAAGAGACATGGATTAGGCGTTCGTGGAAAACCAACACCTCTCGAATCCGCTCATCTTGCAGCACAGTTGGCCATGATGGGAATCGGATACAGTTTGGAATGTTTTGGAGAGCAGACTGAGATTAAGGTGGCCCGTGGTAGAAAACCTGGTCGAGGCGGCCAGAGTGCAAATCGTTTCAGGCGTAAGGTTCACTCACAGATTCAGCAAATGACAAGACACATTGAAGAACAACTGAAGATCGCAAAGATCGACTATGACATTGATATTAGGAGTTCTGATTTTGGCTACGCAAGTGCCCGAATAATCGCATACGCGCCTCTACCAAATATCCGTTCATTGATTGAATCAAAACGTGCTGGAGATTTCAAGATACTCATATCGCCAGTTAGAAAGAGAGTTGAATTCCTTCCTCTTGAGCCAAAACCCACTCCCAGTGCCTTGCGACCAAGGTACTTTATCTTAGGAATTGATCCAGGATCTACAGCAGCAATATGCATGATGACACTGGATGGAAAGATACACCGACTTGTGAGTGGGAAGTCGCTGACGAGAGCTGACATCATTAGGCAGGTGTATGAACAAGGAATTCCTGTAATGGTTGCAACAGATGTCACTCCTGTACCGCACTTCGTGAAGAAGATAGCAAGCACTGTGAACGCGGAGCTATATATCCCAAGGCGCGAAATTCCAGTTTCAGATAAGCAAGAGCTAGCAAGGGAGTTTTCTGACGGTTTCAAGATACGAAATGCTCACGAGCGAGATGCTCTCACAGCCGCAGTGTATGCATTTCGGAGTATCCAGCCAAAGCTTCAGCAGATAGAACGAAAGATTCGTGATGAACAGCTTCCTGTGGATAGAAATCAATTGAAAGCATTGGTCATCAAGGGAATGTCAATGAAAGAAGCCATGGCCAGCCTTCTCCATGAGGAGTCGAAAGAGGTCGAGATTGCTGCAGAGCCGATTAGGGAGGAGGATACGCTTACACAGGAACGATTCGATTCGCTTCTCAGCAAGCACGCAGAAACCGAGGCTGAAAACATTGTACTTGGTGAGAGAGTTGAAGATCTAGAGCGTTTTGTAGAGTTCTTACAGTTTCGAGAGAGTGAACTGACAGACAGCTTGGACATCATTTCAGAAGAGAACTACTGGAAAATCAAACGAGATCGAGAAGTTGTGAAGAAAGACAATGAACTCGAACAGTCGAGACGCGAGGTGAAGCGCCTCAAGAAAGAGATCGAGCAACTGAAGGGGCGTTTAGAGAATCTCAGGGGTGTAAAACGCCGTGAGATTCGGGGTGATATGCTTGCCATTAAGTCAGTTTCTCATTTCACAAGAGAGAGTATAGAGGAATACATCCAGAATGTGGGCTTGAAGTCCGGCGACATCGTTCTTTTCGAGGATGCTAGCGGTGGCGGGCCTCAAACGGCAGGGCTATTGATTGATTGTGGCATTCGTGCAGTGATTGTAGACACTCCTTTGTCGCACCTGTCAGAAGAAGAGCTGGTGCAATCTGTAATTCCCGTCATAAATGCAGAAGAAGTTGAATTGCAGAGGGTCGATGAGTTTGCATTCATTAGTAGAAAGAAGTTTGAAACACAGCTTCAATCATTCATCGCCAGAGTACGTGAGAAAGCACGCCAGAAAGGCGAGGACGAGCTTGTCGAACTTGTTGAACGATATCAACGGGAAATCGAACGTTAAAAGGAAATCGAGAGGACTTTATTCAGGGATCTGAATCCAGAGAATGTTATTTCCTCGCAGCAACAGCTGACCATATTTGGCTCGAATTTCCTCATTCTCAAGCTCTTCTGCGTCAGCTAATGTCAAGTTCATGTACATGTCACACCTAGTGAGCCGCCCTCGGAAGATTCGTTGATCCTTTAGTTTTATTGAAATGACATCATTGAGAACGGATTCAAGGGCTTTGATGGGCATATTCTGTGACACTGTCTTCTCCTCAGGTCAGGGCCAAGTCTGAACATTATAAAGCCTTTGCTGAAAAACAATTGAGAACTGCCATGGCATTGAATCACACGTCAATGTTAAGTACAGATTGAGATGCAAACAAACTGGAATCGAATCAATATGTCTATTGTCTGTCTAGGCATAGAGGGAACTGCACACTCCTTTGGAGCTGGAGTAGTGTCCAGTGATGGTCAGGTACTATCCAATATATGGGATATGTTTTCTCCAGAAGAAGGTGGAATACATCCTCGGGAGGCTAGTCGTCATCACTCGGATATAGGCCCAATCATAATTCGAAATGCAATGGAGAAGGCATCTATCTCAAGTGGGGACATTGACTTGATAGCTTTCTCTAGAGGCCCTGGTCTTGGACCATGTTTGAGGACCACTGCAACAATTGCACGTACATTATCTCTGCGATTAGATGTACCCTTGATTGGAGTAAATCACTGCGTTGCACACATAGAGATAGGCCGTCTTGAATCTGGTTTCAGTGACCCAGTGACTGTGTATGTTTCAGGAGGGAACACACAAATCATCGCATACGCCGGGAAGCGATATCGCACATTCGGTGAAACCCTAGATATCGCCCTCGGAAACATGCTTGACACTTTTGGTCGAGATGCGGGGATGCGTTTTCCAGCAGGCCCTTTAATAGAGCAAGAAGCTAGCAGCGCTGTGAAATATCACCAATTGCCCTATTCTGTCAAAGGAATGGATATCAGCTATTCGGGGATGTTGACAGCTGCCAAGAGGCTTTTTTCTGAGGGAGTTCCATTGGCAGACGCATGTTTCAGTGTCCAAGAAACAGCATTTGGTATGCTTGCTGAGATTGCCGAACGTGCAATTGCCCATACGAAGAAGAATGAGCTTCTCTTGACCGGAGGAGTCGCACGGAACGACCGCCTCACAGATATTCTATCGGGAGTCGCACAACGGCACAATGCAACATTCCATAGAGTCACACCTTCCCTTGCGGGTGATCAAGGTGCAATGATTGCATGGACTGGTATTCTTCAGCATGAGGCTGGAGACAGGCTGAGCGTTGCAGACTCCACAATCCTGCCGAAGTGGCGTACAGATGAACAAGACATTGTGTGGAGGAAGTCGTGATGATGGAGCCTTGGAAGATTGGAGCAGAGTCTACAATATACAGACTCGAGCAATGGGGCCATACAATACTCCTGAAACACCGTCCGCAGAAACCCTACTTATTGAAGGAGATAGATGAATTTCTGAGAACATCTAGAACGAGTAGAGAATGCAAGATGCTGACAGTAGCAAGAGATCTTGGGGTTCCCACTCCTACAGTGTACTGGGTCGACATGCACCGACACTCTATTGCGATGGAGTGCCTCCAAGGCAAACAGCTCAAACAGATAGTTGATGAGATCTCGGCTGATAGACTGCAAAGGATTACCAGCCAGTTCGGGAGGCTAATCGGTCTACTACACAATGGGGGCGTAGTTCATGGTGACCCTACTACCAGTAATGTGATAGTCAACCAAGAGGAGAAGATATGGATTGTCGACTTCGGACTTGCCGAAATGAATGCCACAGTAGAAATGAAAGGAGTCGATCTTCATCTCATGCGACGAGCGTTCGAAACAACCCACTGGGATTTTGAAGCAACTTTGTGGGATGCTGCTCTTGAAGGCTACAAGACTATCAAAACCGAGGAAACAGACAATGTGTTGGCTCGAGTTGAGGAGATTCGAGAACGTGGTAGATATCACTAATAGAACAAGTCATTGAGCAATCTTTATATCCACAGCCATTGGCCATGAGGCTGACCCGGTTTCTTGGGACTTATAGAACTCAGAGGCAATCTTAATGGCAAGAATGCACACACGCCGCAAAGGTCAGTCTGGAAGCAAACGGCCCTCTACACTACAAGCTCCTGAATGGCTGGATAAGGAGAAAAATGCAGAGTGGGTAGAGAAAAAGGTAGTAGAGCTTGCAAAGGCTGGAAATACCCCCTCAACGATTGGCATGCTACTTAGGGATCAATATGGTATACCTCTGGTGAAGGTGATAACCGGGAAGAAGATCATGGATATAATCATTGAGAACAATCTTCAGAGACAAGTCCCTGAAGATCTTCGCAATATGATTGCCAAGGCTGCAAATATACGAAGACACTTAGAGGAGAACAAACGAGACTTCGTATCAAAACGTGGTCTCCAGCTTGTTGAGAGCAAGATTCACCGCCTGTCGAAATATTACAGAAAGAAGCATGTGCTTTCTGCGGATTGGAAGTATAGTCCTGACCAGGCTGCCGTCTTGTTGAGGTAGCTTTATCATCAAGGCCTTATTCTTAAGCCATGAGATGAGCGGCAAGTCACGTGGGGCTCCTAGTTTCAAAGCCATAAGAACAAAGTATTCGGAGCTTTCTTTCAAAATACGCAGGCACGTCGTAATTGTAAGCTCATCTATGCCTGAGTCCACACTCGCCTCAGCAGTCCTATCCAGGTCTATCTACAAGTCCGGCGGTCTATTCCACATGACATTCGTAGAGCCGGTTGTGCATGCTGAAGAAATAAACAGATTGCGAAGCAACTACTCAGATTCGGCCATAATTGTCGTTGGAGTTGATGTTGTAGGCAAGAAACGCATCAAGAAGGGAAAAGGATACCCTGTCTTCATTGGAGGCGTCCATGGGTCGGAACAGGTTCGATCACTTTGTTTGGGAAACGAACGGACTATCTCTGCAGCATCATACATCCTTGCTGATGAGATTACCAAAACTAGCTCTGAAGAACTACAACTTGCTGCAGCAGGAACACTGCTCAATAATGACTCTGCGAAGCTGAAAGGTGCGGCAAGAGAAGTAGTAGCATCCGCCCAGAAGAAAGGACTAATTGAGGAGAAAAAGGGGTTCAGACTATTCGGAGTCAACTTCATGCCTTTGAATGAAGTTCTAGCTTACAGCATATGGCCATATCTGCCAAATCTAAGTGGTAGACCAGAAATCTGTGACAAGATCTATGAAGAGGCCGATATTCCATATCCGAAGTTCAAGACACCTCTTAGCTCCCTCACTTCCGAGGAGGCAACAAAGGTGAATGAGCATCTTTCCCTCAAACTTGACCCTAGTGTAATTTCTCAAGTCCTAGGACAGGATTTCATTCTTACCAACGAAAATGAAACAAGTCCTGCACGCCTACTATCTGGAATAAGAGCTATGGCTGAAACTGCTTGGGCTCTAGCTGAACCCGGTGCTTCCACAGCTATCTGGATTGGTGATCGGGCACAGGTACTGAAGAAATTCCTCGATTCATATAAAGCACATTCACAAGAAGTCATTGCAGGTGTGGAACGGATGGTCGTGCTTCTTCAGGAATCAGAGAGTGAAGGAACAGGTCAACCCCTTATAATCTCACATACTGAAGAACACGAGGAAATACTAAGCGATGTGGGACGAATCGTACTTGAAGCAAATTATCTCGATACTGATAGGTTGATGGTGATTTCAAAGGATATCAGCATATCTGCAATATGGAAGTCAGGAAGCATTGCCCTCCAAGATTTGTTCCGTTCTCTAATTGACATGGGTGTGTATCCAAATGCCACATCATCCAATTCGCTGAGGGTCAATGACACCTCTGAACAAACAAAGTCAAAGATCACGAGCGTTCTAATGGGCAAGAGATAGGTGAGTCAATGAAAGCAGTAATTGAACTGAATCTTGAGTCTTCGTTGGAAGCAGAAAGAGTTCTTCAGGCCATATCGCCTGATAACTTTCCATTGCCACGCGGTCTTGAGATTGACTCACAAGTCAAGGACAACGCTCTCGTTGTTGAGATTAACTGTAGTCGGGGACCAAAAAGTCTTGGTGCAACAGTTGAAGACTTGATGAGTGCCATCGATCTCTCCCTGCGTACAATGCGGACAATTGAATAGAAACAGCTCAGTTATCCTGACTTAGAAGCTCGCTATGGATGGCATCAGCTCTTGAACGCGCCTGACCCGCCATCTCATTAGTAATGAATCCTCTTTGAACTGCACGTTTCAAGAGATGCTGGTCGATTACACGTACCTTCCCATTTTCCTCAAATGGAGTCTTAATCACATCAATCTCAAGATCGACATATCGGATACGCCCAGGACCGTTTCCATTGCTAGGATAGAGCTCGACACCAGTATTGATGTTCAAGTAGGTCCCCTTCAATTCATCGTTCCTTGAATAGTATTCTGTGATAAGAGTCATAGAGCCAGGAACCACGTCAGTCAGTGCATAGTCTCCTTCATCTCTGGGGACTTCCACTCCATCTGGATAGTCCTGTAGTAGTTTGAGCTTGCGACTCGTATGACGAAATTGACGTCGAACAACCAGCCCCCGTGGATTTGTTTCGACAACTCTTCCTTTTGTCAAGAGGATTGACCTCCCATCCAGCTTAACATGTTCGATGTTAATTGGATCGTCAACCCTCGGCATATCCAAGCCAATTACTTTCTCTAGTTTTGAAGTGAAATATTTCCGTTCTTCTGGGCGATCTTCAATCAATAGTTCTACCAAGTCCACCAAGGGTGCATATCCTGCACTCTTGTAGAAGTGGTGTCTGTCAACAGTGGGCTTGATTTTTGCTCTTGTCTTATCTAGTGCTTCTTTCACTTCTGCTGGAAACTCGATATCTGCATTACTTGTCCCCTCAAAGAGCAAATCGGTTGTATCCAGTTTGTTATATTTGGAATAGATATTCTGGGCCACATCAAGCAGGTCCTCCACTCCATTTCGTAGTTCCTCCTCGGTGAGCTTCTCAGCTGCAGTCCTCCAGAGAATTCCCCAGTCTTCAGTATGCTCTCTAAGCTTTTTTCCCAAAATCATGAGATTACTCCTAACCTCTTGATCTTTGATTTTGGTGCTGAGTCTCACAACAGGTTCCGGCAGAAGCACTGCAGAGCGTCCGGGTATTGTTATGCTTGACGACAGGACTGGAGCCTTGCGTCCATAGTCATGTGCCCGAACTTGGACCATGATATCGTCTCCTCTTCTCAGCCCCCTATCTGGAAGCAGTCCCGAGATGACACCGAGGTCAACTCGAGTCTGTCCAGTTTTCTCGTCTCTACCAAGAACAAACCCCTTGTAGATAGAGCTCTTTGCAACTCGAGGCGTGCGTGTTATCACCCATCCAAGTCGTCGTCGTAGCACCTCGGTCAGTTTCCCCAGAATCGACTCATAGGCAATCGCTACAATGCCCTGAAGATCACTGCGATCCCAGATATCAACATCAGGTATCTCACTTCGGAAGGGCAGTCCAAATCTCCTAGCAACTTCAGGAGTGGGTTGCACCATCTCAAAGTGGTTCTGTAGCATTATCTGCGTTAGCGATTGAGCATAAATTCCTCTTATTCTTGCCTTAATCATGTGTGAACACTGGCCCGGGCATAAGGCACCAACATCGTACCGTCAGCGGTTTTTGACTGGTCGCGAGCTCCACTGTTCCTCGCTCATGCATCACGTATTGGCTCTAGATTGCTTAATACGCGCCAAATTCTTGTACGAGCAAAGTTAGGACAATTCGGATCTTGATTTGGTTCATCCAGAATTGCAATTGCATTCTGTGCCCTGGCGGCTGGTGAATCCGCTTCATTCTCCAGTGCTGCAATGGCCTCATTGGCGGCTCGCCTGATGTTTCGGGGAACCGAGTTGTTCTCTGAAATCTGCTTAAGAAGCTGTTTGCTTAAGTCTATGTTCTGCTGGGTTTCGGCGTCCATCTGGACTCACCTCTGAATTGTCTCTACGCACAAATGGAGTGCGAACAACAAGACAAAGACCTGAATTTGCGCATATCAACGTTTCCGTCGAGCTAAGTATCATGAACCCTTGCCTGTCTTCTATAGTGGATTGTCTTATATCCGCTAATACCCCCATTCCTATTGTGGCCAACATGGACAAAACGAATGAAGGTTCGGTCAAGAAGATGGCCGAACTTCTCCGTCGTGGGGCAACAATGCTAGCAGAGTCATGTCCGCAATGTGGTTCCCCCCTATTGAAAGTACAGGACGACATATACTGTGCCACATGTGATCGAAGAATCGTATATGCAGAATCCGATGAAGAAGCTGAAACTCAAGCAGTCAAGGTCCTGATTCCACAGTTAAGAGAAACTCTGATACGGAAGCTCTCTTCCCTAACCAGTGTCTTGGAGGCCGAAAACGACACTGAGGAACTGACAAAGCTTGCTAATCTTATGGTGCTCCTTTTGCAATCCCTACATAAACTGGAGAGCATGAGCAGCTAGTACTATTCCTTCTTGGTTCCCCTTCGAAGTCTGGCCCTACGTGCCTTTACTTCCTCAGGTCCCTTCAAGACTTTGCTCTTTCGAATCTCACACTGTCTGATGGGTATTATCTTCTTGACTTCTTCGTGTACTTCAGAGGCCAGTTCTCCTAACAACACCTTCTGAACGAGTTCATCAAAGACATGAATCTTGGCATGCTCTCTTATGATCCGCTCGATGGTCTTTCTGACTGCATGTTCTTGACTTGTCCTCGTTCGGGTGTTCGTGAAGACAATGACTGAGATTCGCATCAAGAAGTCATCTTTCGTCAAAATAGGGCCTATCCAGTCGATTCTGGATGTGCCTCTTCGCACAAGACCCCTTAGATAGTCCGAACTCCACTCATGTCCATGAAAGACAGTGTTTGCCTGTTGTCCTACTACCTCAAGAATCTTGAATCGTATCTTCACATGGATCGAATCAAAGTCTCCATTTAGGTCATACAGGGTAGGTTCCACTGTTCGTCCAATCAACTGCTCTGGATTACCAGCTGGTGTGAGACCTATCTCCTTATTGTCAAAATAGTCTGGTGCGATTATCTGGTACCAGACCTTCTCACGCCACTTGTCTCTGGTCCTTGCCGCTGCTTGCCTACTTCTTGAGGACATCTGACTTTCACGCTCATGTGAGTGTTAGTGAATCCAAAGAATCACGATTTGGTCTGTGGGTCTGAGCCCCCGGACCGCGCCGACATTCAACGAGTCGAATAAAAACATTGTGACATGTCCTGCACACGAACGCTTGAATTCAGCAAGGAATAGGGACACACCCGAGCAAACTAGATATGGGATGTATTGGAGGACGGTTTGGAGACAACCACAATGACAGAGATTGTATGTCCTCGGTGTGGCTACAAGGAAGTCGCCTTGGTAAAGAAAGAGATGATGGGGGATGGCGGCTACAGGAGACACTACCGTTGTCCAAGATGCAGCAACACTTGGGAGAAAAAGGACTGAATATTGTCTGTTTTGTTCCAAAATGATTATATCAAGACCAGAGGCTTTCATGCAACACACGCGGAGGTTGCCAAGCCTGGTCAAAGGCGCAGGGTTTAGGTCCCTGTCTTGTAGAAGTTCGCGAGTTCAAATCTCGCCCTCCGCACCATCTCCATTTTGATTCGTCTTTCACGAACCTTTAGGCTCGATACCAAATCGACTAGACACATTAGTGAAGAAGCGCTCAAGACCGAAGACAACTGCGTCAAGTTCACTCTTGAAGTTCTCGAGATTGCTCTGCTCAGGAATGTCATTCTCGGAGTACAGATTCCCCCGCTCATCCATAGAGTAGGTGACATCGTCCAGCTGCCAGTTCTCGTGGAGTAAGAACCCATAGAGCTCTTCTCTGCACTCTGCTGGAATCTCATCCTGCCTAAGAAGCAGCACTGACGCTAGGATCCATTTGTCAGCACGTACTGTGATTCTCACCTCGAAATTGGTGCCCTCAACATCCCATAGCACCTTGAATGTGCTCTTATCCTCTTCAAGCTCGAAAGGGACCTCAAGCGAGTTTAGCCAGCTCTTAATCTGCTCCATTGACATTTGGAAGACTCTCCGGGTTTGAGGTGGTATCACTACGGCGTATTGAGTATTATGGACGGGATTAGAATGGCGCCGGGGATGGGACTCTCGAGCCCGAACAGATGGTTAGAGCTTCTCGAACCCATGAGCCTCCAGGGCAACGGTTTTCTCGCCAGAAACCAGATTCGAGACCGTCTCCGTAGCCGCTTGGATACCCCGGCATTGATATGACAACAGCTATGCTCCAAAGTTCCAATTTAACTGTAACCCTCCAAACTCACTTACTCGCCGCTTCTACAGCCTGTTTCATAATGCCCATTGAAAGTTTGGCAAGTTTGTCTAGAGTCGCTTGAGTCTTAGCGCCAATGTATACACGTGCCTTTGGCTCTGTGCCCGATACTCTGACGAGGAGATATGATCCATCCTTGCGTTCAATCCTGATTCCATCTTCTTCCAGTATCTGCTCGATATCGCTGATCTCTGGGACCAACATCTCCTTGACCATCGAAATGAATTGCGGCTTAATCTTGTCTGGACAAGGGATGTTGTCACGTAAAATGGGATATTCAGGTATCGATTTCATCAACTTGATACAGCTGCCATCTCCCATTTCGTCCATCATCTGAGCAAACCTAGCAGAGCCTGTCACTCCATCCATCCAACACCCAAGCTCTGTAAATATAGGCTTCCACGGCTCGGATGCAAAGACCACATCAGTCCTGACCGCAAGAATCTCCTGCAATGATCCCAATGGAGCTCTCTCTACCTGCCCGCCTTCTGCCCGGACAACCTCATCAATGACACTAGAAGTATCAATTGATACGACTACAGTACCCTCTCCTCTTCGTCTTACTTCGTCTCTAGCAAACAATGCTATGACCCTATTCTGGTCAATGAACTTGCCATCCTCATCAATCACTGCAAGGCGGTCGCCATCCCCATCATGACACAGAGCTACTGAGAAATCAGAGTCTGCAGTCATTTTCATTGTGTCTTTGAGATTCTTTGGGGAAGGTTCTGCAGGCCTTCCAGGGAAATGTCCGTCCTGATGTGCGTTAACTGTTGTGACTGCGAATCCGAGTTCTCTGAGAAGATGGGGTGTGTAGTCTGCAGCTGCTCCATTTGCAGCATCCACAAGAATCCTAGTGCCTCTACCCATCCCTCCTCTGCTTAACACGAATTCTCGTACACGGTCAAGATACTGATTCCTGATGTCCAAGTGACGAACTTCACCAATGTCTTGCCATTCGGCCTTGATGAACTCTCGATCGTAGATACGTGCTTCCAAGAACTCCTCCTCAGACCGAATAAACTCTCTACCTGATTGGAAGAATTTGAATCCATTATCGGCTGAAGGATTATGGCTCGCAGTGATTATTACAGATGCAGATACGCCAGTGACTGAGCTGTAATAAGCCACCGTAGGCATTGGAGCTATTCCCAGATCAATGACATCCACCCCTGTCGATACGAGTCCAGAAACAAAAGCACCTCTAAGCATATCTCTGGAAGTTCGTGCATCTGTGCCTACACCCACGGCACCATGGCCTTTTAGGAGAGAACCCAATGCTCGTCCGAGCCCAAGCGCTAGATCCACAGTCACCTTCGAATCTATAGCACCACGAATTCCACTAGTTCCAAATATCTTCTGACCCATCGAACACACCTCTCAGTTCTGCGGCAAGGCTAGGTCCACAATATCTTTCGCTGCCTCTCCAATTCTCAGTAGACAATCAACTACAAAAAGCTCCGTATGCGGTTGGTGATTTGACTTTGAGAGGAGGTATTGCCGAATCTTTGCTATGTCTCCAATAAGCTCTTTCTCTCCTTTGATGACAGACGTCACCTTCCTCGGGTCGAATTTGAAGAGGTTCTCCACAGACTTGGCCAACATAGCCTTTACGCTGTTTGCTATTGGCTCAATCTTCTTCACCAGGTTTTTCTCAACAGCACTCTCTGTCGTTCTAGCGATATCAACTGAAAGGTCAGCAATGCGTTCTATATACTGAGCAGCCAACCTCAAATCGAGCGCCTCGACTGGAGCGATGTTCATTAGTTCTGAAATTCGGGGATACTGCACAGCGGACCTGAGTTCCCGTACTATGAGAAAGAAGAGCCGATCTACCTCTTCATCTCTATGAATGATGTCCTCTGCAGATTCTCGTGCCCCATCAAAATATGCGCTCAATGCATCATCCAGCATTCGTGATGCTATCAGGTTCATTCTTCTCATAGCCTTGCGCACAGGAAGGGTTGAAGGATCGACTAGGCATCTCACGATAATTTCGTGTCTATCATCTTCCTCTATCTCATCAGTAATCTCAAGGGCCACAAACCTGCCAATCATCCTCTTCAGTTCCAGCCTTTGAGTGTTGGTAATTGGGCTACTACTTACAACACGAATCTCGTCAAACCCCAATAGGTACTTGCTCGTTATTTCCCATCGCAGATTGGTTTCGATTTGTATAATGGTTGATCTTGTGTCTCCAGGTTTTTGAGGGCGTGGATCTATTATGAGGCAACCATCATCTCTTTCAGCAACTACAACACTGTCACCCTTGCTGAGATCCCATCTCTTTCTCACCCAATCCTTTGGGAGGATTATGGAGAATGAACTACCCTTCTCTCCGCCTGTCTGCTGGAGTTTCCTATAATTGACCATTCGCTCCGTTCCACCTGCGACTGGTTAGCGCCAAATCATCGTTGAAGTGCAGGCTTATTACACTTCCCGCCGGTTTTATTTCCAAGGAGATGCACGGAGTAAGAAACTAGACTCTTTTCAGTACGCGGTCATTCTTGGGCACACGTTTAAAATAGAAAGGCAAGTACCACCGATGCGGTGTCCCTTGACGCAAGTTGACCGGCGAAGCATGATAAAGAAGTTGATCAGCTCAGGCCTTCAAATCTCTCCTGATGCGTTAGATTACGTCCTGAGTCTGGAATCACCAAATCAAGTAGTGGATTCTATAATCATTGGATGCAGAGAAACATCATGTCCGTCGGTCCTTTCACGCGAATTCATAGAGCATCTATTGAGTGACAAAGGTACTGAATCAGAAGTCACACCAGAGCCAGTTGACACAAATATGTCAGCAGAAGTTTCCAAGTCTTCATACCAAGAACCAATTGATGACGAAGGCTGGTCAATCAGGATTCTGAAGAGCCCTGACATGGAATCAGTTGGTTCTGAAGGATCTGTAGAAGACTTCCTGGCTCTGTTTGCTGACCGCTATAATCGAATCAAGGAGATATATGACAGCAGGATGGACACCCACGGCGCTCTCACGCCATCTGAAGCACAGACGAGAGGCGTTGACTCGAAGCGTCACAGGATTATGAAGGCTGAAGGACACGGAAGTGAACGACCACCAAGTGTGATAGTGATAGGCATTGTGAGAGACAAAAAGACCTCCCTGTCCGACAACATAATCCTAGATATTGAGGATAAGACAGGATCTATGATTTGTGTGGTTCCCACAAATATGAGGAGCTCAAATGGCCAAAAACTAGCCGAGAAAGCAAATTCAGTTCTTCTGGATGAGGTTGTGTGTGTCAAGGGGTATGTGGATCACAATGAGAGGATGATTGCAGAGGATGTGATATTCCCCGGAATTCCCATGATTAGAGGAGGGGGAAAGGCACAACGTGAGGTCTACGCAGCATTCATCTCAGATCTGCATTGTGGTAGTAATGAGTTTCTGGAAGACGAATTTGACCAGTTTATTAAATGGCTAAGCGGAATCGATGTAGATGATTCTGAGAAGCACATGATTGATCGAATAGAGTACCTATTCATTGCAGGCGATTTGGTGGATGGAATTGGGGTATATCCCGAACAAAGGAACGACTTGGCTATACCCAATATATACGACCAATACGCGCTCTTAGCCAGCAAACTTCGCGACCTTCCTGATAGAATCAAGATATTGTGTATACCTGGAAATCATGACGCATGCAGACAGGCACTTCCACGACCCCCGATTCTCAAGGAGTTTGCAGGCCCTCTATATGACATGGGTGATCGTATCATTATGCTTGGGGATCCCTGCCATGTTGTTGTTGAGCGAGTCAACATCATTCTCACCCATGGTGATTCATTGGACGACCTAGTGACAAACATTCCAGGTGCATCGTATCAGAAACCAACAATTCCAATGAAAGCACTCCTTGAGAAGCGTCATCTAGCCCCACTATTTGGAGGAAAGACAGAGCTAGCTCCGCTTCATCGTGATTGGATGGTGATAGACACACCCCCTGACTTGATTCACTTTGGACATGCACATCACAATGCTGTTAGCAATCACCCTCACAGAGTGAAAATAATCAATTCAGGTACTTTCCAAGCACAGACTGATTTCATGCGCAAACAGGGAATTGTGCCCACCCCTGGTATCGTGACTCTCCTCAACCTGAATACCGGTGCAATGGGAAATCCAAAGTTCAAGATCTTCTACGAGGAATAATGAAATCATCACAGGAGTTCTTCAGCTATCCTACCAAGTCGAACATCCTCATCAAGGATTATCCCAATCTGCTGCTTGCTCACAGCAAGTCGTATTTTCTTCGTGCGACCATATCGTCCCTTTGAGATGACAGTCGTGTTGATGAGACCCAGCATATCGAGCTCTGAGATTAAGTCCGAAACACGCCGTTGAGTGAGAGTATCTAATGATAGGGATTGAGCGATTTCAGAATAGACATTATAGCACTCACCGGTGAAGATGTCCTTTTGCCCCTTATTCGCCAAGGCGTAGACTGAGAAGAGAACCGCCTTTGACTGCATAGGAAGGGTCTTGACGGTTTCTGTTATTGTATCCCGTTCAATTATCTTCTGTGCCTCACGAACATGTCCTTGGACTACCTTCTCATCGCCGTTTCGTTCAGCAAGTTCACCCGCCGTTCTCAAAAGATCCAGTGCTCTTCTTGCATCACCGTGTTCTTGGGCGGCAAGTGCTCCTACAAGATTGATTACGCCTTCTTCGCCAATGGCACTCTTGTTGAAAGCAATCTCGACTCTCTGTTGCAAGATTCCCTTTAGTTCAACCGCATTATACGGTGCAAATATGACCTCTTCTTCTCCAAGTGTCGAGAGAACTCTCGGGTCTAACATCTCTTTGAACTTCAGGTCATTGCTTATTCCAATAATTGAGATTCGACTTTTCTCAAGTTCTCCATTCATTCTAGTCAGCCCATAGAGAATATCATTGCCCTGACCCACGTCACGTTTCACAAGTGAGTCTACCTCATCTAGTACAACCACCATTATGTTAGTGTCCGAGTCGAGCTTCTTCTTGAAGATAGATCTAATCTCATCGGTCGGTAGACCTGTGAAGGGTACCTCAGAACCATCTGGCATTCGCGCCTCAATATCCTCGCACAACTGACGTAGTACTCTATAGTTGGTGCCAACAATTCTGCAATTAATGTGGGCTGTCAGTGGTGGACTGACATTACTCTCCTTTGCTTTCCTGACAAGTAGATCTAACACATAGCGGGCTACAACTGTCTTTCCTGTACCAGTCTTTCCGTAGCAAAGAATGTTTGAAGGTGGAGCTCCACGGAGTGCTGGCCCTAGAATTGCACCAATACGATTCATCTGTTCATCTCGGTAGGGCAATTCTTCAGGCACATATGTAGGCCTTAACGCATTTCTGTCTCTGAAAATGGCCTGACCTTGAAGGAACTTGTCAAATAGCTTGTCTAAGGGTCTCTCCATTCTCTCTCTCTCCATTAGAAGGTAAGGCGAGTTCTAGTGGATTTCCACTGGAGCCTATGGAGCATATGGAGTTATCGTCCTGTTAAAGGTACGTATTACCGGGCCGAGGGCTTGTGATGCCCGTAGGATTCATGAGGAGCTGTTTTCAGCACAGTTTGCGTATTTGGGTGATGAACCTTGCGTCTAAGAGACCTCGAAATCCTACTACAATCAATAGAAAGAATGGAGGAGTATGAGGTTTCGCTGGAGCAATATCCTACGCCAGCAGATATCGCAGCCGCAATTCTCTTTGCCGCCCATATGGAACATGATGACATACAGAATAGGACCGTCTGTGATCTAGGCTGTGGTGACGGCATATTTGCCAATGGAGCTGCCCTTCTGGGAGCATCACGCGTTGTAGGCTTAGATGTGCAATCCAAAGCCTTAAAGGTCTCTCGAAGAAATTCAGCCTTACTCGGGACTGATAACACAACAGATTGGGTCCTTGGAGATGTCACCTCATTTGAAATGCTGGGATCCTTTGACACTGTAGTGACCAATCCACCTTTCGGAGTCAAGAAGAGAGGTGCAGACCTGAGCTTCCTGAGGAAGGCAATATCAATTGCGAATGTAACATACAGCATGCACTTGGCAGGTGAGAAGAATAGGGCCTTCCTAGAATCTAAGATTAAAGATCTCGGAGGAACCATAACACAGGTCGAAACGTTCGAGTTTCCAATATCTCGACTCTATAGGTTTCATAGGAAACGGAAGCATTTGGTTGGAGTGGACCTTTACCGCATATGCAGACAAGAGGAATGATGAAGTGCAATGGCTGACGTAAAAAGTGGGGACATCGTAGTCCCTGGAGACCAGCTGTGTGTGATTGAAGAGCTGATGCCTGGTTTCGGTACATATGAGCGGGATGGAATCGTCTTTGCGGCAATATCTGGTGGAGTTGCCATCGATTTCAAGGACCGCAGTATCAGAGTTCTAGAGGGGGACGGAAGCATGAGACTTGCGCTCCCAGTGAGAGGCGATACTGTGATTGGAGAGGTCACTAATGCCTGGGAACAACGTGCTGAGGTTATAATTGTTAGACGAAATGATGAGGACGTTCTAAGCACCTTTGTTGGTGAAATCCACATCAGCAATGTAACGAGACGTTTTGTGAAGTCTATGGGAGATGTGCTACGCCAGGGAGACATTGTCAGAGCAACAGTTCTCAACACACATGAGATTCCTGTGCAACTAAGCCTTGTGGGCCCAGAACTCGGTGTCTTGGGTGCCAAGTGTGTGAAATGTGGCAATGAACTTACATTGACCACTTACAACAATCTCATTTGTCTTCGCTGCGAAAATCGCGAAACGCGTGAAGTAGCAAAGGATTATGGGGCAATGTTTGGAATTGAAACAAGGCAGGACCTTGCACCAAGAAGGAGATCTTATGACGATAGACGACATGATCGTAGACGTGGACCCCGCGACAGGGACGGAGGTCGATTCTCTAGACGTTTCGATGATAGGAGAAACAGTAGAGGTCGTCGAGATAGGGACCGGAGGCGATAATAAATGAAGCCAAGAGTTATCGAGCAAGAGCGATATGAACTGAAGATTGAGTTTCAAGAGGAGGACCATGGGTTCTGCAACCTTTTACGCAAGACTCTTCTTGAAGAACCATCTGTGGAGTTTGCCGGATATAATATCGACCACCCACTTCTCGCAAGTCCTGTGGTCACAGTAAGAACAAAAAGGTCCTCGAGACGACAGGCGAGTGTCGTCCTTAGAGAAGCTCTCGAGAAGATGCTAGCACGTACTGAAGAGTTCCGGAAAAATGTCAATCAGGCGGTATCGGACTATAGCGTAGACTAGATCCGCAAACACGGAGCCCTTTCGTTGGTGAGTCAATGATGTGGGGTTTCCTCAAAGAACATCCAGACACAAAATCTGTCATGAGAAACAAAGGTCTAGCAAAGCTAGGTGATAGCCTTGTCAATCTCTGCTATTCTCTGGCCAAGTCCAAAGTTCTAATGGAGCCCACAGGAGAGAAGGTACGTGATTCAGTTCTGGCGCGTGCTATTCGTGACACACCAGTCTACACCCATATTGGACGAAGGACGGACGCAGGTGCAGCTGCTGACGCGTATGAGGCGATAATGGCCTATCTCTGGCTTTCCGGAAATCTGACTATTGAGTCTATGGTTTCCAGTCTCGTCGATGGGCTCAATATCGATTCTGACACAAATAGGAAGCAAGAGGGGGAAATTGCATCCAGAGCCTTTCAGAAACTTCTGCTCGGTGTAATGACTCGCCTTCCTCACCATTCCGAATGATCTGATACTATGTAGGGTCCTTCAGCAAGGCTTAATTTGAAGCAGCGCAGTGCCATCGAGAACTCGGAGTGCCGAATTATGGAATTCTGTGACAAATGTGGTGCAATGATGGTCCCTGTAACAGAAGAAGGCGGATCAAGACACCTGAAATGTCGAAGCTGTGGGCATTCCAAACCAATCAAAGGCAAGCTCACTGTTTCTCATCGTCTTGAGAAGACTCCCCGTGACAAGATCGTGGTGGTCGAGGATGACTCGATTCCTATGCCCGTCACCAAAGCGGTATGTCCAAAGTGTGGCCATACTGAAGCATACTACTGGACTCTTCAGACAAGACGTGGTGATGAGGGGGCGACCGAGTTCTATAGGTGTACTAAGTGCAAACATACTTGGCGCAACTATGGCGGCTGAGTGAAGGACTTAATATCTAACTCTGTCTGAATCAAATTGTAATGTGATGACCTTGGCCGAGGAAAAGAAGTACCCCCGCAGGAAACCTGCCGAGATGGTTACTATCCGTTCGCTCTCAGCTGATATCGAAGGTCCTGTACGAATAATGGGCATTGTGATCGAGTCCAGTCCGGGAGTTTCCTTGGTTCAAGATATCTATGACAATGTAGAGGATGCCGCGAAAATCATCGTCACAGTTGAGGGAACCCTCAATGTCGATGAGAAGTATTTGCTGATAGGTGAGGTCACAGAAAAGACCGGGTCTGATGGAAAAGAGCTCAGACTGGCTGCTTCTCTGGCATATAATATCAATAACCTTGACACGAAATTCTACAAACAGACAATTGAGCTGGAAGACGAAGTCGTGCGGGCCCTTTCTAGATGACAGGGACGGCTTCGTTTCCCTCCAAGTGTTGGCGAGTGAAGCTCACAGGCAGACGAGTACATTTTAATGTAACACGAATGACAATATGTCCTAGATAAAGTGGAGGCACGTTGAGATGTTTCATGCAACTCTTGATAGTACAAGCATATGGAAGCAAATAGTAGATGCCTTAGCAACGCTCTTGACAGAGGTGCACTTCATTGTATCCGAAAGCGGCATAACATTGCGACAACTGGATTCGTCCAAGGCCGCCATGGTCGATTTAGACCTGCCTTACAAGATATTCCAAGAATATGGTTGTGATGGCAATTATGACATTTGCCTTGGAGTTGATGAGCTCAACAAAATCAGTAAACGAATGGCTGGTGATGATCGTCTCGAGTTTAGGTTGGATGAGAAAGATAAGCGCTTTGAGATAATGATGATTGGCCAAGCCCAAAGGCAGTTCAAACTTCAGCTTCTGACTGCTCCAGATGAACGTACGAAGGAGCCATCGTTGAAGTTTGATGCGAAGGTCGAGATGTTCGCAGATGCGTTCAAGCAGGCAGTAAAAGACATTGGAGTTGTGTCTAGTCATCTGCGAATCTCCGCTAGCGGGAAGACACTGACCTTCACAGGAAAAGGTGATGCTGGAGAGGCCGAGGTCGTGATGAAAGCATCTGGTGACGAATCAGTAATCTTCCAACTCGATGTAAGTGCGAAGCCTTCTGCCATGTATGCACTGAATTATCTTTCTGAAATCACAAAAGCAATGACGACAGAAAGTCTCACTCTCCAGTTCAGTGAAGACAAGCCAATGTTACTCGAGTTCCCGATAGCTGAGGAAGGCACGATTAAGTTCATTCTTGCCCCTCGTGTGGACCGGGACCGGAGATCGGCTTGATCGGCAATCCTGACTCTATCCAAATTGACTATCCAAGTAGGACGACAAGATCTCATATCGGTCCATTGATAGTGGGGTTGTAGGCATGTCAAATCGTACTCGGGAAACGAGGAGCAAATTCCTACGCCTGGCATTTCAGAACCACTATCAATCGAATCAATCCGAAGTTGATCAGCCAAACAAGATTCACACACGCGAGTTCGCCTTTGAAGACTGGGAATACTCCTGGAGATGCCCAAAGGGAACCTATGAGGACGAATCGGGCACCAAACTCGAATACGGTTGTGACCGTTCAGGTAATTCGTTCAACAGACTTCAATCATGTCCATTCTGTGGTTCCACAGAAATTAAGGTGACCAATTGGATACGTCACATAGGATTTCGCACACAGAAAGCTCTTCTCAAAGAGTTAATAGAAGTTGCACCTCATAGCGTCTATCATTCTGCAGCCTTCTACAACATACCAGTCGCTCGGGACAAGGGTTGGCAGGGCGCCGAACTCATCTTTGATATAGATGCTGACCATCTCAACTCACCTTGTGCCAATGAACACGATTCATGGAGATGTAATAACGCAAGCTGTCTAGAAACAGGCAAGGGGGCTTCTCCCAGCAATTGCCCAAAGTGTGGAGGGAAGAACATCTTCGCACGCAAATGGCTATGTGACAGGTGTCTAGAAGATGCCAAGAGGAATACAATAAAGGTCTATGATATGTTCTTGACTCAGGACTTTGCGATTGATCCTGAATACATTCAGCTGAATTTCAGTGGCCACAGAGGATATCATATCAGAGTCCGTGATCCTCGAGTCTTCCACCTTGATTCAGATGGTCGTACAGAGGTTGCGCATTATATCACTGGAATGGGCTTTAAAATTACCCCAGCAAAAGGGACTTCCCCAGCAGATCGCCACAGAGTGATCGTGGTTTCAAAGAACATGCCTCTCCCGACGAGGAGCAATCCACAGCTTGACGTGCCAGGATGGGGCAATCGAGTAGCAGAGGCTATGATCAGCTTCATCCGGGACATCGAATCCTATGATGGAAAAGAGCGATGGGTTCGCTTACTTACTGAACACAAAGAGGATGCAATCAAAGGCCTCTTGAGAACCCCTCCAATCTTGAGTCCAAAAGTAAAGGGAGTGGGGGACAAATTCTGGCAGGAGATTGCAGTCAAGGCAGTGGAAGCATTCGGTGGAGAGATCGACCTACCTGTGACTCATGATATAGGAAGGGTAATCCGGCTCATTGGCAGTTTGAATGGAAAGACTGGATTCTCGGTAAAGTCTCTGACGCGTGATGAGATTGCAGAATTCGATCCATTCAGTGATGCACTTGCAATCACAAATGGCAAGCTCAAGGTGCGTTTTGATAGCGTGCTTGATATTCCAAAAATCCGAATCGGTAATAACACCTACGGTCCATTTCGTAAGGAAAGCGAAGAGTTACCAATGGAAGTGGCAATATTCATGTTGTGCAAAGGAGTGGCGACGATTGAGTGATACACCATACAAGGACATCAATGATGCATGGGCTGCTGAGATGGAGAACGAGGAGCTTCAAAATCTTGAAGATAGACGCCTTAGTAAGATGGCTGAATATCTATCAAATATCAGGTATGCTCTCACTGAAACTCCTGCTGAAGACCAACTTCAGGCAGAAATGTATACACAAGAGGCTCTGAATCTGGAGTATATGCTCAACGACTTCTTGATGATGCGCAGAGAGAAGATAATCAGAGCAGCAATAGCACAACGGCCTCCTCAGGGCAAAATGGTCCTGTCTGAAGAAGAACTCTACAACAGGCTTCGCAGAGGATTTGAGGGACATTCAAACTTTGTTAGAGAGGCTCTCACGGGAATACCCTCTCCGCCATCGAAAGAACTCCCTGATGGTAAAGAAGCAACCCCTCCGAAAGAAGTAGTGGATTATGTTGTCGTGAGGTTCTTACGTTCCATCGATGATGCGATTATTGGAATTGATGAGCGCACGTACGGTCCATTCAAGAAGGAGGACCTTCTGGCAATCCCCTTTGCCAATGCAAAGGTTTGGCTTGATGATGGTACTGTGGTGAGAGTTGCTACTGACATGGGAGGTACTAACTAGTGGATGATTCACTGGCGGCTAATCTTCGAGAAGTACTGCTGCAAATCGACTCATCAAGAGAATCAATTGAAAAGGGACATGATAAGTTTCAAATCGCTCTTTCTGGAGCCCTCCGCCTTCTTGACGATAATAACTCATTGCTAGGGAAACTACGGGGCAGTCCCGATGATCTAAAGGGCTTTGTGTTGAACCTTGTCACAGAGCTAAAAACTGAAACAATCAGTCACTGGGCGTCACTCCATTCACGGATTGAACAAATCCTTGCTAATCTGTCTGAGTTTCATGACAGAAAATCCTAAGAGCGACACACACTTCCGGGATTACATGCGTCTGAAATCACAATGGATAATCTACCTCGTGGCCATAATTTGCTGTCTCTTGGCTTTTGTAGGAGGATTGTCCTATCCTCTGGTCAACCAAGGTCTCTTGAATATCATAGCATATGAAGCAGCAGTCATTCTAGTTACATTTGGACTTCTTCTTCTAATCCACAAGAAGGGCCTACCTGATACATAATCTGCCTAATTCCCTTCAGCCTCCCCCTTAACTGCTCCATCCCAAAACGTGTTCCTTCTGCAAACTTTTAATATAGGTCACCAAATCGGCTGTTGCATTCAGTCACTGCATCGGTCGTATCCGAGAGGTGCACCCGCTCATGACAGAAACTGAAGAACATGCTGGTCCTCCAGTAACCCTGATTGATCCAATTGATATGTCCAAATTGGACTCCAAGTTTCGCAATGAAATTAGCAGCCTGCCCAATGGCCATGAGCTATCGGCTTGTTTTGCCTGCTCAACCTGCACAGCTGCATGTCCAATTGCAAATCAATGGGACTACAAACCCCACCAATTGATTCGTATGATACTTCTTGGTATGCGAGATGAAGTTCTAACAAGCAAGGAGATCTGGGAGTGCTTGACTTGTTTCGAATGCCAGGAGCGCTGTCCTCAGAATGTACGAGTCACTGACATATTCTTCGACTGCAAAAACTTGGCTGCTGAAGAAGGCCATGTACCTGACAATATTCTTGTTTTGGCAAAGTCACTGATTGAAACGGGACAGCTCTATGAAGTCATCAATGACTGGGAACGCGAAGACCTAGACCTAGAGCCAGAAGTTCCAGGCCTCTCGATAGAAGGCATAATATCGATTCTCAAAGAAACTCGTACGAACAAGCTAGTGGAGGGTGGCGAGTAAAATGCCAGTCTATAGCTTGTACATGGGATGCAGTGTTCCAGCCAACTATCCCAATTATGAGGCTGCGATGTTCAAAGTGGCTGAAGCCCTGGGCATGGAACTCAATTACCTTGAGGATGTTGCTTGCTGTGGCAGCCCCAATCTTCGAGCGATTGATAGTTTTGGCTGGCTCTTAGTCAATGCCCGCACAATTGCTATTGCAGAGAAGAGTGGTCATGACATTGTGACACCATGCAATGGTTGTTTTGGTTCTCTGAAAGACGTACTGTATCACCTCAAGCACCACAAGGACGACTTGAAGAAGATTAACGCTGAACTGAAGAAGATGGGACTGGAGTTCAAGGGCTCCATCAATGTTCGACATATAGTCGAGGCAATGTACACGGATATAGGCATTGAAGAAATCAAGAAGAGGGTCACAAAGCCTCTGGATGGAGTGGGAATAGCAATCCACTATGGCTGCCATCTTCTGCGTCCGATAGATGTGACTGAATTCAGACCTGAGATCCTACAGGAGATGGTCGCCGCTACCGGTGCAGCAGTAATCGATTACCCTCTGTGGAAGCAATGTTGTGGTGCCACAGTTCTACCAGTGAATGAGCAACTTGCCATCAGACTTGCACGAGATAAGATTAAGTCGATGAAAGAGGCCGGTGCTGAGTTTATTACCGTGGTTTGTCCTGCCTGCGGGAATCAGCTTGATCTCCAGCAGCTAGACTTGAAGGACTCATACGGAGAGGTCTACGACCTCCCAGTTCTTCTGTATCCACAGATTCTGGCATTGGCAATGGGCATGGATGAGGAAGAGATAGGTCTCAGCATGAACCGTGTTCCAGCAGGCCCTATCCTGGAGCATCTGTCTGGTTGAGGTGACCATGGTATTGACTGGTCCAGTTCTAGTCATAGGTGCCGGTGTAGCAGGGATGACTGCAGCAGTGGAGCTGGCAGACAACGGTATCAAGTCCATCCTGATTGACAGAGAGAGAACTATTGGCGGCAATGCTCTCGAGCTATACAAAGCATTTCCCACAGACGACTGTTTCTATTGCTTTCAAGGCAATCGCTGGCGTCCAGGTATCCGAAAGTGCTTCTACCGGAGCGCCATGGTTGACCAGGCACATATAGATCTCAAAATCGATACAAGGGTCAAAGCAATCTCTGGGACGCCAGGCAAATTCTCAGTTAAACTTGAGGTAGGTCCTGCTTATGTAGACCCAAAGAAGTGCACCATGTGTGGTCTTTGCATCGATATTTCAGATGCATTTCAACTGGTCTCTCCCCAATGTCAACCACAAGCAGTCACCTATAATCCTGAGAGAGCAGATGACGGCGCAAAGAAGGCCGAGGAGGAGTGTCCAACACAGGCAATCAATCTGAGTGCCGCTCAGACTGAAGAAACTATCACAGTTTCAGACATTGTCATCGCGACTGGTTATCATGAGATGAAGCCCTCTATAGTGGAAGAATATGGCTATGGGAAACTGCCCAATGTCATCACACAACTGGAGCTCGCACATATGCTCGATCCAAATGGAGAGTCTGCTGGAGCATTGGTACGGCCTTCGGATGGGGCTCAAGTCAAGAGTGTGATGATGATTCAATGCGTAGGCAGCAGGGACGAGAATTACTATCCATTCTGTTCCAAAATCTGTTGCGTTTTCGCTCTGAAGCATGCCAACATTATATCCAGAGAGCGCAACGATTCGAGAGTAACTGTCGTCTATATGGATATTCGAACCTACGATCGTCATGAGCGATATTACCGCGAAACACGTGAGGCTGGAGTCGAGTTCGTACGTGGCCGAGTGAGTCGAGTGGAGAGCCAAAAGGATGGCACATTGGGCGTCTACGTATATGACTCGTTATTGAACAAGTATCTCAAATATGCAGTAGATCTGCTGGTACTCTCTTCTGCATTGGAACCCCCAGAAGCCGGCGACGAGCTGCTCAATACTCTGGGCCTGAATTCAGCAAGCGGCTATGTGGGACCCGCCGATCCAATCTCTGAGAACGAGGTAGTCGCAGGAGATCATGTCTATGCCTGCGGAGGAGCATTAGGCCCCGCGGAAGTTCCTGAAAGTGTCAACCAAGCAAGAGCCGTTGTGAGCAAGATTCTCCAGAGGAGGAAGTGATGAGTCATGAGCAATAAATCGCCAGTCCTTCTCTGCACATGCGGAACCCAGCTGAAGCTGGACTATGAGTTCTTGGAAAGAGAGATCAAGAAGCTAGACTTGACTGGTTCGGTGACTGTACACAACCTAGTCTGCCAAGACTCAGGACTTGAAACCATAGCCAAACTACTAGATGAGAATGAAGCCAGACTAGTAATTGCAGCCTGTACAAGTCAGAAGATACAGCCCCGTATTGATCTGTATCTCCAGTCCCTTGGAAAGGACCCCTCGAGAATCAAATACGTGAATATTCGCGAGCACTCTGCATGGGTCCACAATGACCTTTCTGAGGCGTCCAAGAAATCCCTAGACATGATAAGAGGTGCATTAGCACGTTCAGCTGGTTCTATCTCCATTGTTTCTGAAACGAAAGAGGTCCCTGCTCATGTGACAGTGATAGGTGGCGGGATTGCCGGAGTCGAGGCCGCACTCAGTCTTTCCAATTTGGGCTACCATGTGGCACTGATGGAACGTGAATCAACCATTGGTGGTCATGTAGTACAATTGCCGGTTGTCGCGCCCACAGGTAAGTCAGGAAAAGAGGTCTTCAGCAGCCGACTTAATGCCCTTGAGAACGACAAGAATATCGACGTGATGACTGACACGACTGTGAAGTTTACTGAGGGCGAGATGGGCAACTTCACAATTCATTATACTATTCCAGATGAGGAGGATGACAAGACACTACATACCTCCGCAGTGGTCTTGGCAACAGGATTCCAAGAGTTCAAACCTACAATGATGGACGAGTATCGTTATGGAAAGAATCCGGACGTCATAACACAGCTTGAGCTCTCCCGCATGTTGACAGATGGTAACATGACACGTCCCTCAGATGGGAAGCCTGTGAGGGATGTGGTAATGGTTCAATGTGTTGGCAGTAGGTCTGAGGACTATAAGCGTGACTGCAGCAAACTCTGTTGCACATTTGCGATTGATAACTCATTGGAGATTCTTAAGAGGAACCCTGATGCGAATGTAAAGGTCGTGTATATGGACATTCGTGTACCATTCGAGAATGAGATGATATACAAGGAGTCTAGAGAGCGAGGAGTGGATTACATTCGAGGCAGAGTCAGTATGGTCTGGGAGAGTGATAACGAAACCCACATCCGCATCTATGACTCACTTCTCAACCAATATCTGGAGAGTACTCCCGATCTTGTAGTTCTCTCTACCGCCATTCTTCCATCGGATGGTATAGCTGACCTGTCTGAAACACTCGGCTATGCACTTGAGGAGGATGGCCACGTCAAGGACCTCTATGGCAAGCTAAGACGGACTGAAACACGCAGACGCGGTGTTGTTGCAGTAGGTGCAATTACACGTCCACAGTTTGTCTTTGAAGCAGTCACAGATGCTCAAGCTGCTGCGCTTGTTCTGCATAACGAGCTTCAGGGAGGTAAGATCGAAAAACTCGCACGAGGCGCAGTCCTTGATGTTGATGAATGCGTGGGCTGTAGTCTTTGCGCACAGCACTGTCCTCGTGGTGTCCCTCTGATGATTGAACAGACTGACTCTGAGGAGGAGGACGAGGCACAGAAGATATTGTTCAAAGCAGCGATTGACACTCTGAATTGCCACGCATGCGGGGTATGTCAGAGCCTATGCCCTTCAGGTGCCACACAACTCAATTTCCTATCAAACTCACAGTTATGGTCTGAAATTGAGGCAGTTCTTGATGGAGCGGACTCCGAGTACCCAATCACTTTGTGTTTCTATTGTGAGGAGTGCTCTGTTTCTACGATAGATATCGTAGGCACTCGAAAGATGGAGTACGATGCTAGTTCTCGGCTGATTCCAGTGCCATGTGCAGGAAGAGTTTCAATCATTGATATCTTGAAGGCCTTTGAGCATGGAGCCAGTACCGTGATGATTGCCGCCTGTGAAAAAGACCGATGTCATATTGGTGGAACTGGTAACGAGATTGCTCAAGTCCAAGTTGATGTCACTCGGGATATACTAAATGCAATTGGCTGGAAAGGCGAACGTGTCGATATGTTTCGAATGTTCAGTGCTGAGCCTGAGAGATTCACAAGTGCGATTCGTGAGATGGTTAAGCGAGCCAAGAAGCTCGGACCGACACCGGTGCACAAGGGAACGGCTGGTAAGTGGATGGAGGTAACCGAATGAGCGAGTCCAAGAGCCTGTCTGATATGGCACCCAAACGAAGACGTATGATGGACATGGTCATGGCACTTGGCGGTCTGAAAGAAGAAGCTGTTATCCCCCTCAGCAAAGTCAGTGAGGAGATGACCACTCTAAAGAGCGAGCTAGACCCACTTGCTGCTGACATTCTTGCATTTCCTGATGCATACTTCAAGCAGTTCCTTGATACCTCGGAGAAGTCTGACATCATCTCTCAAACATCCGATAAAGGGCTGCTAAGGCAGGCTGCCACGCACCTTCAGGAGGCTGTTTCTATCCGTGACACAGAGGGTACTCGTGGGCTCCTGAATTCCATAAGTCGCACATTGGAGGCTCTAGAAGCCACAGACGAGATTGAGGACAGGGCCACGGTCGATATCGAGTCAGTCCTGAGTCCGGTGTCCGACTTGATAACACAGATTGAAGACACTATCACAGAGTATGAAACTGCTGGGGAGGCTGCTGCGGAATCAGCCCAATCTGAGCTGAAGCTACTGGTCGGTTCGATATCTGAGGCCATTTCTGGAATTTCGGATGATGTCACATCAGCATTAGACACTCTTCAGAAGCTTGGCACAAAGACAAGATATGGCCCATTCCTCAGGACCTCGGCTCAGGTGAAGCGAGGGATTCGCGAAGGTCGGATAGACGAGGCACGAGCATTACAATTAGTTTCTGAGAACATACTGACTGAGCTCAGACGTGGAGTGATCATGTTCATCCTGTCAAAGATGGGCTCACGCACTGTCCTTGAGATTAGCAGACTCATGGAAACACAATCGTCCGATATCCAAGCCGCCATAGTGAGCATGATCCAAAGAGGCGAGGTCGAGATGGTCGGCCTTGAAGCGGACGCACCTGTATTCTCACGAGTTCTTGAATCAGTACCAGACTCGACTTTGGTGTTCAAGAGAGTATTGCAGCAGCTCAATGGCATAGGAAAATCGCTTGAAAATGATGTGCAAGTTTCTGTTGACAAATCGGTACAAAGAATGGAGCCTTTGCTCGGTAGGCTTCAGAAGCTTGGCCAGTACGATGAAGCCAGTCTTGCTGAACCCATGAACAACCTACGTGAGACTGTTGATCAGGCAACTGAGGCCGTTCTGAAATCAAAGCCCGCTGGCAGCTCTGAAGACCTGCGCCTACTTGTTTCTGCAGGTCTTGAGGCCTTTGCCAGATTCAGACTGAAGATTGCACTCGAAAAGGGTCCTAGCCTTGTCTCTGGGACCAACGTCTATGGGGAGAAGCTAGACCCAGAAGTCTATGAGAGAATGATGTCCAGCTATCTGGACAATGAGCTCGAACGCGGAACAATCCTCATTCTCATACGCGAACTGGGAGCAATGACCACAAAAGACCTTGCAGAGAAGACCAACATCCCGAAAGATAGGATTCTGCAGCATCTGCTTCGTATGAAGAGAGACGAACTTCTCACCTTAGCTGGTGAAAGCCATGGATACATTCTCTATGACGTTCCGCGGACACCCACAGAGGCCGAACTTGCAATCGAAACCGCAAGCTCGTTGGCGCTTCAACTCACCGAAGCATCTTCTGGGCTTGAATCTCTTCTTCAAGACCTGAAGGCTGAGGACATTGGCAAAGTTGTCAATGCTCTAGAAACCCTGTCAAAGGGTCGCGATAAGTTGATCAAGCTCACGATTGAGGGAGCCGTGGTGGGAGAAAAGTTACTCATGGGAATCGAGGAGAAGATACGATCAGCTGTATCTCTCTCCTACCGTACACGAGCCAAGCTCCCCAGTACCCGTCCAAAGGTGACATTGGACGAGTTGGCAGAGGTAGATGTTCCTTCAGTTCTCGATGAATACAGAGCAATGATGGGTTATGCTCCCCTGCTGGGCTTTGGCACAATCGAGTGGAACGTTTCCAAATGTCTTGGCTGCAAGTCCTGTGAAATAGCATGTCCAGAGGACGCGATTGAGCTGAAGCCGGTGATGGAGATATCCAAGATCTTTGACATCTCCGATGAGGCTCTCGACGATTTGCCCGTGAATAGATCGCTCTTCTACAAGACTGTGAAGGGTCTTGCAACTGAAAAGCCCAAAAAAGATATTGTTCTAACAGATGAGTCGCCTGGCTTTGGAAAAGTCGAGGTGGACCTCTGGCTGTGCGTAGCATGCCGGACATGTGTAAGGCGATGTCCGGGTCCTGGAGAGGGTGCACTTGAACTGGAACTCAAATGGAGCCTTCCTGAGGTAGTTCGTCAGATTACGAGCCAGACCGATACCTAGCAATCTCTTTGCCATTTGGCAATGGCCTTATACTGCTCTGTCCTACCTATCCCAGTTTCAATATCAATGAGGGAGAATAATGGTCGATTTTAATCTCACAAAAGAGCAGACTGATCTACGAAACAGAGCACGCGAATTCGCTCAGAAGTATATGATTCCATACGCCCATTACTATGACAAGACAGGTGAGTTTCCCCGTCCCATCATCAAGAAGTGCTGGGAAGCAGATCTCATGAACTTGGCTATACCAGAGGAGTATGGTGGTCTGGGCTTAGGAGCCATAGAGCAGTGCATTACAGTGGAAGAAATGGCTGCAGGCTGTGCGGGAATGACCACTAGCATCTATGTGAACAGTCTTGGTGCTGAACCGATCCTTATTGCCGGGAATGACGAGCAGAAGGAGAAGTATCTACGACCCCTCATAGAAGACCTGAAGTTCGTGAGCTTCGCATGTTCAGAACCTGGTATGGGCAGTGATGTAGCTGGAATCAAGACACGCGTAGAGAAGGATGGTGACCATTATATCCTCAACGGATCCAAGTTCTGGATAACAAATGCGCCTCATGCTGACTATTTCACAGTCTTTGCGAGTCTTGACCCCAGCCAAAGACACAAGGCGTTATGTGCCTTCATTGTTGATGCAGATACCCCTGGAGTGAAGACCGGTCGTCCGGTAGAAAAGATGGGACACAGAGCATCCACAACTTCTTCGGTCATGTTTAGAGATGCGAGAGTTCCAGCTGAAAACCTGCTAGGTGAAGAGGGGAAGGGCTTCAGAGTTGCAATGCAGACTTTCAGCAAGACGAGGCCATCAATAGCAGCCTTCGCAACAGGACTGGCTCGGTCTGCAATGGAGTACGCTAGAGAATATGTCAACAGAAGGGAAGCATTCAATCGGAAACTGAAGGACTTTCAAGTCATCGATTTCAAATTGGCGGACATGTATGCCAAGATCGAGGCCGCACGACTCCTATACTTGAAGGCTGCCTGGGCTGCTGATAATGGAATGGACCCCACAATTCCAGCCAGCGTTGCGAAGGTCATGGCGACAGAAACCGCCATGGAAGTGGCTCATCAAGCTGTGCAAGTTCATGGCGGGTATGGATACATCGACCAATACCCAGTGGAGAAGCTGTTCAGAGACGCGAAACTCTACGAGATTTATGAAGGTACCAGTGAGATTCAGAGGCTCGTCATTTCTCGCTATGTGCTAGACGGCTATAAACCCGCGATGGAGAAACTTCCCAAGTGGTATAACAAGAACCCTCCAGATTTCTAAAAGGCGCACCATGCTAGTTGCGTTACACAAAGCAAATACGTCTGAATTGGCAGCCAGCAATTGAGTTGAACTCCATGTGGATCAGGCGATTTGATGACTGTGAAGAAATAGTGGCTTTGGATGGTACCATACTCAGAGAGCTCCTCAATCCCCGCCATGAAAAGGAGGACCTTAAGCTTGACTACAGCATTGCTCAAGCTATTGTAAAACCAGGCAATACATCCCTTCCACACAGGTTCTTTGAGGCATCTGAGGTCTACTATATCATACAAGGCGCAGGAGTCATGCATATTGATGATGAAGCAGAGGCGGTTTCACCCGGTGATGTGGTCTACATTCCTCCAAAGGGCAGCCAGTATATCGAGAACACAGGCGACTCAGACTTGGTGTTCCTATGCATGGTATGCCCGCCTTGGTTTCCAGAGTCTGAAGAGCTAGTAGAGTGAATCATGACCTCAAGATTTGCAATTAGCTCTCATACTTGCACTAATCGGTTTCAAATGGCACACAAAGAGATGTAGGTGCTCCTACGATTCGCTTTACCTTTTGCACGTTCAACAAAATCCCCCAAATGACGAGGAAGAGGATTGTCGACATCGAAGGCAACATGTTCAGAAAGGCAGTCGGTATGCCTAATGGCTGGAAAGTATAACGCAGGACATCGAATGCCCCAAAGATGTAACTCCCTAGAAAAGCGCCCACAGGATGCCACAGGCCAACTACCACTAATGCAATGACAATCCATCCGCGCGCAGTTGTTATGCCTTCAACCCACATTGGTATCCATGCAAGGGTAAGATATGCGCCACCAAGTCCACACATTAGCCCACCGAACATTACGCTCAAGTACCTAATCCGAACTACATTCACACCCTGTGTGTAGGCTGCCATCGGATTCTCCCCAACACTCCGTATCATTATACCATAACGCGTCTTGAAGAGAATAAACCAGAGAACTGGCACCATTAGATATGAGAAGTAGACGAACACATTCTTGTCAAAGAAGATGGGGCCGACTATTGGAATGTCACTGAGGCCTGGAATGGCCACAGGCCGAAATGGAATAATTGGCACACCTATCAGACCCAGACCCAGAATACTACTCAGTCCTGTTCCAAGAATGGTCAGCGAAATGCCAGAAACAACCTGATTCCGTTTGAACGTGATCGTTACCACTGCATGTATGAGCGCCAATAGGCCTCCAACCAAAGCTCCAACAAACGCTCCAATCCAGAGGTTGCCTGTTATATGTGCGCCCGCAAAGGCCCCTGCTGCACCTGAGATGACCATCCCCTCTACTCCCAGGTTCAATATGCCTGATCGTTCGGACACCATCTCGCCCAATGTGGGTATCAGAAAGAAGGTTGCAGCTATCACAATCTGAGACCCGGTCTGCTCAATTGTCACGACGTAACCTCCCTTCAACTGTGTATCGTAGGAAGAACTCTGTCACGAGCACAAAGAAGAGAATGGCTCCATTGAAGAGATTCACGACACCAAAGGGGAGACCTGCTGATTGTATCTCAATTCCACCGGCCAAAAGACCCGCAAAGAAGAGAGAACTCACAATGACTCCCAAAGGATTGAGTCCGCCAAGCCAAGCAACCGCAATGCCCGTGAAACCAAGTCCTGTAGAAATCTCCATCCGCAACCGGTAAAGATTGGGATTTCCTGCCACCTCACTCACTCCTGCAAGACCTGCTAAGCCACCTGAGAGCAGGACCGTGATTATCGCCACCTTTAGGAAACTCATCCCCATCGACTCTCCGGCCTCAGGATTCTCACCCATCACGTTTATCTCATATCCCAGCTTTGTTTCTGTAATTCCTTCTTTGGTTCTTACAAGATATTGATGAATCAGTAATGTGAGGGCAATAGCCACGATAATGGTCAAGTGGACTCTCGTTGTAGGAAACAGAGGTATCTGAGCTGCTTCAGGTATCAGCGGTGATTGCGGAAAGCCCCAACCCTCTGGGTCCTGCCACGGCCCAGTGACAAGGTATTCAACGAGATACAGTGCTGGGAAGACGAGTAGAAAGCTAATTACCACATCAGAACCCTTGAATTTGCTCTTCACTCTGAATATCGCAATGGGCAATGCCCAAAGAGCACCCGCAGCAAACCCTCCAATGAACATGATTGGAATCAAGATCGCGCTGGGGAGGTGCTGAAAGGAGAATGCCACTCCTGTCGCTGCAATAGCCCCAACTATGAGCTGGCCCTCTGCCCCTATATTGTCTATCTTCGCTCGGAATGGCACTGCAAGGCCTATAGCTACTAGCAATAACGGAATGAAGCGAGAAAGGGTCTCGATGATTCCATATCTAGTGAAGAATGCAACTCTGAAGATGTTGATATAGAGCTCTATCGGGTTTATTCCATAAGCAAGGAATACTAGTGCAACAACAGCCAGCCCGAGAAGAAGTGAGAGGACTCTTACCCGGATAGACTGTTCAAATGTCAGTTTGGAAGGTCTCTTTCGAAATGTGATTTCAAAAGGCCAGAGCTTTCTCCTGATAAACCCAATACCAGCTTCGAGCTTTCTCTTGAGATTGCTCAGTATAGTCCCGAAACCTTCCATGCTCATACTAATTCCCCTCCTCACCAGTCATTGAATCAGCAACAAATCCACCCATCATGAGACCGACTGTCTCCCGATCAGCCTGTTCAGATAACAAGGTCCCGATGATCTCCCCCTTGTAAATCACGCTGATTCTGTCACACAGAGTGAGAATCTCAGTCAGGTCGCTGGAAACCAGAAGTACAGCGGCCCCTGCATCACGCTGCTTCAAAAGTTCCTCGCGAACGAATTGAGTGGTGGCCACATCCAGCCCAAATGTTGGATTCTCAGCAATCAGGATATGCTTTGAACCTTGCAACGGTTTCCGTGAAATCTCTCTGGCCACAACAACTTTCTGTTTATTCCCTCCAGATAGACTTCTCATGGGTGCTAAGGGACTGGGAGTGTCTATCGAAAACTGTTCTATGAGCTCGTCTGTCAACTTGACCATTGCTTTGCGGTCAATCAGGAGTCCTCTCGAATCAGAGTAATAACTCATCATCAGGTTGTCTCTCACAGTGAGGTCCAACACCATTGCCTTCTTCCTATTCTCTGGAATATATGACACACCCAGATTCCTGATTGCGCCTACACGCATGTTTGTGATGTTCACTACACCACCGTCTGTGTATAGCAATACCTCTCCTGTCTTCGTGTCCCGCAGATGTACAATTGCTTCCAGCATCTCTCGTTGGCCATTGCCCGCAATCCCTGCAATGCCCAAGATCTCCCCTTCTCGTACGCTGAAACTGACATTGTTTGCAACTTGCATCCCCATGTCATTGTCGACACACAGGCTTCTGGTTTCCAATACCACCTGCCCCTCATCCAACGCTTTTCGCTTCAGGTCGTACAACGCATCTCGACCCACCATCAGTTGAGCAAGCTCACGAACACCCTTTCTAGGATCAGACTTTAGCTCCTCGACTCGACCCTCATCGAGTGTTTCCACCACCTTCCCTCTTCTCAAGACTGTTATCCGGTCGCTTATCCGTATGGCTTCCTCTAAATGATGTGTTATTATGACAATGCCTTTTCCACTAGCTTTCAACGACTCGAGAAGAGCAAACAGACCATCGACTTCAGGCGGAGTCAACATGGAGGTAGGCTCATCAAGGATGATTATTTCAGGATTGGTTATGAGTGCCTTTAGAATTTCCACTCGTTGCTTTTCTCCGCCGGATAGTTTCCATACCACCATCTTTGGGTCAAGTTCGCCTAGGTCAAACTTTTGTAGTGCCTCCCTCACAGCCTCTTCCACTGTGGCTATGGATAGAAAGAAGCCCTTTGTCAGACTCAGGACATTCTCCGCAACGGTATGCCTCTCAATCAGTGTGCGAGACAAATCCTGGTAGGCAATTCCAATCCCATTTTCAAGCGCATCCTTGGGAGTTCTTAATTCTAGTTCTTTTCCTCCTATGATCACAGTTCCACTGTCAGGTCTTCGACACAGATTCATCACGAGAGTGCTCTTTCCCGCCCCATTCTCACCTAGTAGGGCATGTATCTCTCCTCTCTTGAGTGTGAAGTTGACATGGTCATTCGCACGTATTTCGACCTCGCCCTCACCGTAGTAGGTCTTACAGACATCTCGCATCTCTAGTGCAGTTTCCATGCGAACTTCCCCTGCATTCTTAGACCCTATACGGGGATTTGTAGTATTTCAATAGTAGGCTTCTAGAAAAACCCATCAAAAAGAAAGAGATGGGGGATCTTAGTCCCCCTTAAGCTAGGTCATGGAGTAGGTATGTCTGCAATAAGTCCATCGACAAACCAATCCATGGTCAACAGCGTTCCCATGTCAGCACGTTCTCCCTCTGCCAACCATTGTGTTCCATTCTTGAAGTCCAATGGTCCTGAAAATGGATCAAAGACCACATTCGGATTGCTCATCTGTGCTATTCTTGTCATGACAAGATCGTAGACACTAATAGTGCCAAGAAGTGGATCTGTCACATCGATGGCCTTGAGGTCGTCCTCGAACAGCGGATTGATTGGAACTCCAAACTCACCACCGAGCTCGATACCGCCCTCCTGCAGCAGCCAGAGATAGTCGACATCTTCCAGGTTTGTGTTTGTATACTGACCAAGGTATATCTTCTGAATTATATCATCATAGATTACGCCCCAGTCCGCCAATTGGCCGCTTATGGTGCTAGTTGGAGCATAGGACTGCATTGGTGAATAGTGACTAAAGACATACACGCCGTCTGTAGAGTTTGCCACAAGTGGTACAGCAGTAGAGTCTTCTGTGAAGGCAAGCATGTCAACTCCTGTACCCACTAGGGCGTTAGCTGCAGTCGTTGCACCAGCAGGATCAAACCAATCTGTCTGAAGCCAACGCACATCAACAGTAACTGAATCATTGACCTCTTTAGCGCCAATCGCAAACGCATCGATATGTCTGATAAGCTCTGGTAGCGGGAATGCTGCAACGTAGCCTAACTTGCCCGTCTGGGTAAGTGCGCCAGCCATCAATCCATTTAGATAGTACAGCTGGTAGAAGTCTGCGAAGTATGTCCCTACGTTGTCACTTCTCAGATATCCTGAACAGTGGAAGAACATCTTGTCAGGATGTCGAGCTCCAGCTGCAATTGTCGCATCCATGAACCCAAAAGAAGTCGTGAAGACTACATCACAGCCTTCATTTTCAATCAGATAGTCAATTCTATCTCCAGCCTGTGCTTCTGGTACACTCTCCAAGTAGGTAGTGTTAAGCCAGTCATACTTGTCATCTACGTACCGTCTTCCTACATCATGGGCATTTGTCCATCCGTAATCTCCTATAGGACCGACGTAGATGAAGCCCGCCTTCAGAGTCCCCAGATCCGTACCTGGACCGCCAGGTGCACCCGCATAGGTCAGGAAACCTACTCCGAAGCCGAGGCCAACGCCTACTATCAGAAGGATAATGGACATTGCCATCGTTCTTGAACTACTCAATCTCTCTCACACTCCACACATACATGTGCTGAGGTGTCATCTCCCGGCAACAACCTCGGAATAACTACTCATCGCTGGCCTAAATATCTTGTCCGAATTATCCAATCAATCATTTGAATGAAGAGGACTTGACATGTCCCAAAACGCAGGAAAGCCGCCCAAGTCTTAGCTCCAACAGAGGTCGATTTCTCTCGTTCAGTCAAGCTACTTTTTGCGCATCTTGTACCATCGAACTAGTACTTTGACACATAGCCTAACAGTCCGCCAACCTGTTCTTGTACTATCTTTATCGCTCAACCACTTTCGGTTGGGTTCGTGGTCTTGCTCAGTACGAAGAGCCCAGACGCTATTGGTAGGCGCCTCTTGAGCGGCTTAACTATAGTAAAGCTCAGTTTGCTAATAAACCCTGAGATGGCTGCACATTTCGTGTTGTTATCTCAATCGTCTTCCACTGACACGACTGAATAGCTTGATCAGGTTACCACTTCTCAGTAGTCTATGAAATAGTTCACCTCTTTCTGTCTTCTTGTAGTAGTATCGCCTACCTTCTCTACGTTCTACAAGAACTCTCTCAGCGAGAAAGAACCTTTCGATCCAGAGTCTGAACTGTGCTTCGTTTCCAAGAACTTTGATGAGGTCCCATTTGGTCGCTTCACCATTCTCTTCAACACAGTTCAGTAAATCCAGAGCTATGACATCTGGAGAACGACGAGGTGCCATCTTGGTCCCTCATTCTGTAGACTCCATCGCTCTCTGCAAAGAGAAGAGTCGATCATACCGTACCTTCATTCTATACCAATGCCTAAGAATCAAGATTCCCGAAACAACTATAGTGCACATGAGGAAAAAGCTATATGCAATAATATACAGCTCAGCACCAAGTAGAATCGTTGCAGCAAATGATGCGCCTCCAATGGCGAACATCAATACTGCTAACGGAATAGGCCAATTGATCATCACTGAAAAATCCTTGACCAAGGTCTGTACATCAATGACCATCTGATCAAAGATATCATTCCAGCGAATGAGTTTTTCATCGATATTATTTTCGTTCATGTATATCTCCACTGAACAGTTGGTCACTTTTACTAAAAGCGATTATTCTGAAACTAATCCCCCCTTTAGTTCTAGCTGGATTTGGGGCCAATAGACTGCAAAATGCTGTTGCTGCATGTCGAAATCCCTGTTCATGGCTGTCTGAACATTGATAGGTGCATAGTGCTTCCCCCTAATAATTGGTCTTTATGAAAGTCTTCAAGCCTCTGGTTGCGTTCCTAGTGCTCCTCATCATTGTTTCAATGCTGGCTGGACTATTATTCCCGGGTCCAATTTCTGTTCTCAGCTACTCTCCAACTTTCTTTCTTCTAGTATGCTTCGCCAATGCACTACACTTTCTGGAGGAAGACTTCACAAAAGCATGGGAGGTAGAGGGTCAGCTTCGAAAGAACCCTGATGGTACTCCAAAAGAATCACTCTATGATAAGGCATTCTTTGTGACATTTTCACATTCAATTGTGCTCCTGAGTTTCTTGTTCTACATTCCTATTGCCAATGGTGATCCGTGGGCCTTGCTATTTGGCCTGGGGGTGTCACTAAATGGCATCTTGAATGGCTTAGTCCACCTTGGAATACTAGCAAAATTCCGAAGAAACACCGGTGTAGTTTCGGGGCTTCTTCAATTGCTATTTGGCTCCTTGGTAATAGCCTCTCTGTTCATTCCCATTCTGTGAAACAGCACATCATATCTGCCTTTGAGGTCCTCCCCAAAACTCAAGTCATTTCCAGCTGAAATGAAACCAATTATGTCAATTCATGACTTGGATGCAGAAGAAATCGACCTTGTTGAAGCTATCTGCCTTGACCCCAGTGTTCCCAATAAGTGGAAAGAGGCTATGGCTGCGTGTATGGAGCATAGAATGGAATGGCTCAGAGATATGATGAAACAGGGGCTTGGTGTGTCCATTGCCCTCGGTCCCAAAGGTGGAAAGATGGGGTTGATAGAGTACTGTCCTTTGGAGCTTGCATCAGAACCCATCACAATGGGAAACTCGCTCTTCATTAACTGTATGTGGGTTGTGCCCCCTGCATGGAAGAGTGGAACAGCAAGGGCTCTGCTTAATCACACCATTGAGAAGGCCAAGTCATTTGGCGGCCTGACAGTACTCGGGTATGAGGGCGACAAGTGGTTTGGTTTCATGGAATACATGCCTTCCAGTTTCTTCAAGCGTTTTGATTTTCAAGAAATGGATCGTGATGGAACAAGAGTTCTGCTTCATTTAGACCTAGGCGGAAAGGAGAAACCATCACTATTGCCTTCTAGGAAGAGAGCTGTTTCAAATAGTGATAAGCCACTCGTCGAGATTCTCTTCAACTCTCAGTGCCCCTGGTCTGGATGGATGGTCGACAAGGTGACAAGGAATCTGAAGAAGTATGATGCAGTCGTGAAATCCGTCAACACTGATGACAGAAGCGTGCTTGAGGACTACGGACTATCCAGAGGAGTGTGTATCAACGGAATGCCAGTCTTGAAGAGAATGGGTACTGTGAAGGAGGTCGAGGCTCTGGTCAAGGAAGTGGCACCACGAAAGAAACGGAAGTCCGCGAAGAGGAAGGCTTGAAAAAAAATCGATGCATTCATCCAAGTACATTGGAAAACGATTATGCAGGCAAAAGACTACATTCAGCGCCGAATCCCGCGATCTCATTTCTTGAGATTGTCATACAATCATGAATTTCATCGACCGCTCTAAATCTGATTCATGATATATCTCTTCCACCACTCATCTATCCATCGTTCCAAACCTATCCTATCTATGTCTTTCAGGTTTTCAATAGTATGGAACTTAACCACGCCGGGATTGTTCTTGAGCAATTCACATGGGAAATCATCACATTCACTACAGACTGAGTACCCCTTTCCCGAACAGCAGCGACGTATTTCACATCTCTCCTCTTCTCCTCCAGAGTAGTCGGGAATCTCTGCTTTGCACCCGGAACATATGCCAGAGTTTGCCAGCACCTCTAACCCTCGAGCGAGATTGTCTGCATCGATCTCATTTCTGCCGAATAGCTTCGTGAATCCACCGTACTGATCGAGCATGCTGAGGGTTGCTTGAGCGGTCTTTCTTATCGTACCAGAATGCCAATCGCATGTGTGGCAATACGAACCACAGAAAGAGATGTACCTTCTCTTCTCCTCTTCATACTTCATCGTCAAATCACCTTTGTTTCATTGGGTTTTCATTAATCGTGCTGGATAAACCTCTACTAATGTTAAAAGTAACTAATTATCTGAGTAAATATACACTAAGGGTTGAAGACTATCGAGGAGGTTCATTCACTTTCCGAGAAGATCTACTACAGGTCCGTGCATGCAGCCTAATACGGGTCTAGACATGTGGCTAGAAAGAATGAATTGCATTGTCCATGTAGTGAAGAAGAGTTTTTCTGAAGTGGCTACTCGCACAGAGAAGCCTCATTGGACAGGACTGACAGTGGATTCACAGAGGAAGAGATTCCAGAGTTATCTGAATATGACGAGGAATGGGGACACTACAAGACAGACATTTTTTCGATCTAAGTCTGTGAAAGGAAATCGAGAATAGCTGGCGAAACCCTCTCAGGCATTTCAGTCTGGGGATAGTGTCCTGCACCTTCAACCATGAGCAGTTCCGCAGAAAGCGCTTTGACAATGAATTGCGCCTCTATTTCTGGATCGGGCCAATCCGGATCCTTGGTGCCCATTATGACCAGTACAGGTTTATCTATTCGATTGAAGCGTTCTTCAGAGGGTATTCTAGATGATGATCCTAACCTCATCATGGCATTGAACCGCCCTGGTTCCCTAAGATTTCTCTCTAGAGATTCAAGATATTCCTCAAAGTCCGCAGGCTTATGCGTTGGATAGAGTGTACGATAATATGATATCCAGTTTCTAACTTTCCAAGGTCCACGGAGAAGAATAGCTAGTGCAAGCCTTTGTCCTAGGGATATCTTGGCATCACGTACAAATGGGCTGATTAAGGTCAGTGATCGGATAGCTTCTGGCTTTTCTGCAGCAGCCCATATCACTGCTCCAGGTGAGAAGGATGTACCCATGACATGTGCCGGACCAGAATCTAAATGATCAATAAGCTGCAATATGTCTTCCCCGACAGCTGGAATCGTATACTCTGACCAATTTGCATCTGATTCACCCTGACCTCGAAGATCCATTGTCACAACTCGATATCCGGCTTCGATAAGTTGGGGAG